>CAZVHO010000016.1:29411-33717 GCA_964627515.1 uncultured Thermodesulfobacteriota bacterium
ATTTTTTTTATTTTAGACTTGAATTTAAAAACCTTTGAACTTATATTAGCACTAACCAAAAGGGAGTGCTAACAAGACCCATAACTTTTAGGAAGGAGAGTGCATTTATGAAAATCAGGCCATTACATGATCGAGTAATTGTCCAGAGGATCGAAGAAGAAGAAGTAACCAAAGGAGGGATTATTATCCCGGATAGTGCCAAGGAAAAGCCCCAGGAAGGCAAAGTCATTGCCGTAGGTGCTGGAAAGATCTTGGAAAACGGGACCAAGCTTACCCTGGATGTCAAGGTCGGGGACAAGATTCTATTTGGGAAATATTCCGGAACCGAGATTAAAATCGAAGGCGAAGAGTATTTAATGATGCGAGAAGACGATATCTTAGGCGTGATCGAATAAAGGAGGGAGTATAATTATGTCAGCAAAAGAAATAAAGTACGATTCAAAAGCCCGAGAGGCCATGAGGGTGGGAGTGGACACCTTGGCGGATGCCGTTAAGGTTACCTTAGGCCCCAAAGGCCGGAATGTAATACTGGAAAAGTCCTTCGGTTCTCCAGCTATCACCAAAGATGGCGTTACCGTAGCTAAAGAGATTGAACTGGAAGATAAGTTTGAAAATATGGGAGCCCAGATGGTCAAGGAAGTGGCTTCCAAGACCAGCGATGTGGCTGGAGACGGAACAACCACGGCTACTTTGCTGGCCCAGGCCATTTACCGGGAAGGGTCCAAGCTGGTTGCCGCCGGCAGCAACCCCATGGCCATTAAAAGAGGTATTGAAAAGGGCGTGGAAGCCGTTGTTAAAGAATTAAAAAATATCAGCAAACCTACCAAGGACCACAAAGAAATCGCTCAGGTAGGAACCATTTCGGCCAATAACGATTCCACCATCGGCAATATTATTGCCGAAGCCATGGAAAAAGTGGGTAAAGAAGGCGTTATCACCGTTGAAGAGGCCAAGAGCATGGAGACGACCCTGGAGGTCGTGGAAGGGATGCAATTTGATCGGGGCTATATTTCCCCCTATTTCGTGACCGATCCGGAAAAAATGGTGGCGGTGTTAAGTGATCCCTATATTCTGATTAATGAAAAGAAAATCAGCAACATGAAAGATCTTCTCCCAGTGTTGGAACAGATCGCCAAAATGGGCCGGCCTTTATTAATTATTGCCGAAGAAGTTGAAGGGGAAGCCCTGGCCACCCTGGTGGTCAACAAGCTACGGGGAACCCTTTCCTGTGCCGCCGTCAAGGCCCCCGGCTTTGGGGACCGGCGTAAGGCCATGTTAGAGGATATCGCTATTTTAACCGGTGGGCAGATGATCTCTGAAGATTTAGGGATTAAATTGGAAAACGTGACCCTGAAGGATATGGGAACAGCCAAACGCATCACGATCGACAAAGACAATACGACCATCGTTGATGGCGGCGGCGAGAAATCAGCCCTGGAAGGCCGGGTCAAACAGATCAGGGCCCAGATTGATGAAACCACTTCCGATTACGACCGGGAGAAACTCCAGGAGCGGTTGGCCAAATTGATCGGCGGTGTCGCTGTAATTAATGTCGGAGCGGCTACCGAAACCGAGATGAAAGAGAAAAAGGCCCGCGTCGAAGACGCCTTGAACGCAACCCGCGCAGCCGTTGAAGAAGGGATTGTACCGGGTGGAGGAATTGCCCTGTTACGGTGCCTGCCGGCTTTAAACGCCATCAAAACCGAAGGGGAGGAAGCCCTGGGGGTCAATATCATTCGGAGGGCCATAGAAGAACCGGTCCGGCAGATTGCCAACAACGCCGGCTTTGAAGGCTCTGTTGTGGTGGAAAAAGTAAAAGCAGAAAAGGGCGCTTTCGGATTTAATGCCGAAACCGGAACCTATGAAGATCTTATGAAGGTCGGTGTCATCGATCCGACCAAGGTCACCCGTTTTGCTTTGCAAAATGCGGCATCGGTTGCCTCTCTCCTGTTGACGACGGAGGCCATGGTGGCTGAAAAACCCAGAGATAAAGAACCCGCCATGCCGTCTATGCCGCCGGGCGGTGGGATGTACTAAATCATAAAACCATAGGATGTTCAAAAAGCCCCCTCGTCTTTGGGGGCTTTTTTATTGTAATTTTCTTGACTTCCGCTTCCAATTTTGCTAATAAATGCCTAATTCTACTCTAAATTGAGGGGAAAGATGGCTTCCCGTATCTTACTCGCCCTGATTATAGGATTCCTTTTCTATTGCCCTGCTTCCTTATGGGCCAAGTCTATGTATATTACCGACCGAATCGAAGTGGGCTTACGTTCCGGGACAGGAATAGAACAACGGATTATTACCATGCTAAAAACCGGGGACCGCGTTGAGGTCCTTGAGGGGGATAAAAATTGGTCGAAGGTCAAACTGCCGGATGGAACAATGGGTTGGCTGGCTACTCGTTTTTTGGTAGATCAGGTTAAGCCGGCCCCTTCCTTCGATCCTAAATTTCAGGAAGAACTTCAACGGTTAAAAGAAGCCAACCAAAATCTGGGCCGGGAAAGAGACCTGTTGATCCAGGAAAAAAATAAGCTGTTACATGAAACCGAAGAAGAAAGAAAACTAACCCAAACCCTCCGGCAGGAAAAAAATCAACCCCCTTCCCATGAACTGACGGAACTTAAGACCAAAAACGATCAACTGAACAAAGAAATCAATCTTTACAAAAAACAGGTTGCCGAATTTGCTGAAAAAGGAAAAGGACCGCGTAACGAAGAACAGATCAAATGGTTTTTAGCCGGTTCAGCGGTCCTTTTTATAGGATTGTTATTGGGCTGGTTCATAAGTCGTAACCGCCGAAAAACCCACCGTTACTATTGAGGAGTTATCAGCGATCAGCTTTCAGCCCTCAGGAAAAATCCAGAAAAATGGGATCCTGCTGATTGCTGTAAGCTTACCGCTGAGCGCTCTCTTTTTATCCCTTCTTGGGCAAAATTCGAACGTCCACTATCCCTTTGAGTAATGCTTTAAATTCCTGGGCATCGGCTTCCGATCCCACTATAGACCCGTAATGTATCGGAACGGCGATTTTGGGTTTTATCACCTTCGCCGCCTCCACCGCTTCTTTGGCGGTCATCACATAGGTCCCGGAGACCGGAAGGAAGGCTATATCGGCCTGGATATTTTTCATTTCCGGGATATAATCCGTATCTCCAGGGTGATACAGGCGTACCCCGTCCAATGTGACAATAAATCCCAGCCAACTATTACCTTTTGGGTGAAAATCCTTATTGGTATTATAGGAGGGGACCGCCTCAATCCTGATACCCTGAATGGTTTTGGTTTCCCCGGGTTTAAGGACTTCGATTTTGCCGGAAAGTTTTTTGGCCGAATCGGCTTCCGTGACAATAATCGTCTCCTTGGTTTGGATTTTTTTTACATCCTCCGGGGAGCAGTGATCGAAATGGTCATGACTGATCAGGATAAGATCGGCCGGCGGTCCTCCGGGAATCTGAAAGGGATCGAAATAAATGATCTTTTTATCCTGGTATAAAATACCATCGTGCCCCAGCCAGCTTATCTTGCTTAAGACATCTTCAATCATCTCCATATCCTCCTTATGTAAAGTGAGACAGATACTGGATTCTGGATACTTGATACTGGGCAAAAGGCCAATAGGTCGATCCAGTGTGCTTGTAATATCATCATCTTTTGTTCATTTTTATTTTATCCAGTATCCAGAAACCAGCATCCAGTATCTGAATCACCTCTCTTCCAGAATAATCTTATGATCCACTAATGATAATTTTTTGATCCTGGCTGAAAGGATTTTTTGTTCGCCGAAAATGTTTACCAATCGAATCTGGCCATTATCCGGCTCTAAAAGGTCCACACTATCCAAAACCAGTTCTTCTTTCCCGTCACGAATAATAAATGCTGCGGCTTCACACATTGTCCATACACTCCTTTAAACGAATCATTAATTTTTCCACCAGGTGGGGGAGCGGTTCTGAAAATAATCCAATCACTTCAACCCGTTCCTGGGTAAGGGGGATCAGAAATTTTAGACCTGGACTCTCAGCGACCGCCCGGGCAATAGCCGGGGTAACCTCACCCATCATGGACTGGGCCAAAACAATCCCAATCGGCCCGATCAGGATGTCCATCTTGGGAGCGGTTTGAATGATGGCATTTTCTCCGGTAGCCCCTTTATTGGCCCGGGCCTTCAACATCTGGGAGGTGGCGATGGAATTGGTTCCCAAGGCGATTACTTCCACCTTTTCGTTGAATTCCTCCCGTAATTTCTTGATGATGGCGCTGCCGATCCCGCCGCCCTGACCGTCTAAGACTCCTATTTTCATGG
>CAZVHO010000016.1:33817-35247 GCA_964627515.1 uncultured Thermodesulfobacteriota bacterium
TTTCGATATAGTCCAGTTCCAACAATCTCTTAAGTGCTCCCTGGACACCGCCGACAGAGCCGAGGCCATGCCTGGCCATGTAATCGACAGAGTAAGGCTTTTCAGTCGGCTCCAGGGCAAACGCGGAAAGGAGTTTTATCTGTTGAAGTGAAAGGGCTTGAACTATCGCTTCGTATACGATGCCCTCTTCTTCAACGGTTTTCTGGAACCCCTTAATATAGTCCTCCTCAGTCACCTTTTTACCGCTGACCTCAAAGATCGAATAAGGCACTCTCTGGACGTAATAGGGATAGCCACCCGTTTTTTCAAGTATTTTCTTTCCGATCTCCTCCGGGCATGATTTTCCTCCCCTTTTGAACTGTTCAACTACGAAACGGACTCCTTCTTCAAAGGGTAAAGGACCTAACGGAAAGCTTATAGCGCTGCGATAGAAAGGCCTCTTTCGAATGTTGAAGATGTCATTTAGAACGCGCCGCCTACTCCCCACGAAGAAGTAAGAGGCACGGCTGTGAGTCTGGATGTGCGACCTCAGCATTCCTTCTATTTGGAGGGACTCACGTAACTCCGAGATCTCTTGAAATTCATCGAAGACAATATGAACACCCTTCTTTTCTTCTTGGATGAACTTACCAAAGCCATCGAGGGTACTGTTGAGGAGATCGGCCCCCTTGCGCCCGACGGATCGCTCCACGGTCAGGGAAACGCCATACTCCGGATCAGGTCTGATCACCGGCCTCCAGGAGGATAAAAATTTCATCGCCTTCTTAAAGAGGCCTTCGTTTTCATGACAATAGGAATAGAGCCGGGAGGCCATTCTGGCAGCCATGTCTTCCTGCGAATCGATGCCAAACAAATCGATATAGACCGTCGCGAGTCCCTTTCTCTTCAATCTTTCCTGTACCCTCTGGACGAGGGATGTTTTCCCATATCTTCTCGGAGAGAAAAAAACGACGTTGGCCCTGTTCTGAGCGTGGGCAACCAACTGGTCCAGTTCTTTCTCTCTATCACAGAAGGGCGCTGTCAATGGTAACACTCTGAAATAGAATGGATTTTGCATCTCACGGCTCCCTATCACCTATATAGTTACTAAACTTTAGTAACTAAGATATCATAAAATAATTCCAGTGTAAAGGATGATGATGCTAAAAATGGCTGGGTTGGATTTGAGCGCCGAACGGAGCGGGAAAACCTCGGATACGGTGAATCCGGTTATTTCGAAAAAGGGGAAAGCCGATCTCCGCTATGCCTTATACCAGGCGGCCCTGATCGCCTCTACCCGCAACCGGCAATGGATGACTTATAATTTGCAGGGGCGGGAGAAAGAAACGGGAATCAAGACCAAAAGAAGGATCAAGTTGTCAGCTTTTTTCTTTACATTTTCTCCTGAGTATATTAATCTATATCGGAAAATACTCGCTTATATTATTTGA
>CAZVHO010000016.1:35347-54074 GCA_964627515.1 uncultured Thermodesulfobacteriota bacterium
ATTTTCTCCTGAGTATATTAATCTATATCGGAAAATACTCGCTTATATTATTTGATATGGATAAATAAAATGGCAGAATATAGCTCTCGTTACATTGAACCTCCAGTCCAAGACGACCTCAAGCACAAGATGGTTTTTATCGGGGGGCCGCGGCACTGAGACATCGATAAAAGGGAGGTTGATTTTGTCCTCCTGGAGGACGGCACCCCCCGTCATTTTATCGAATGCAAATCTTCTGGAAAATCCTTGAGTCCCTCTCTTCGTTATTTAAAAATACGTTTTCCGTCTGTTCCGGCCGTACAGGTGACCCTTGATCCGGATGTTGACCTGATGACCAAGGAAGGCATCCGCCTCTGTTCGGCCCATCTTTTTCTCAAGGATCTGGTGTAAGTTGTTAAGCGAAGCTTAATTCCTCATCTATCCTTTTCCCCATTCTATCATCTGATGGCCTCGAATTCACTTCGATTGATAAAGTTTAGGCCTGTTCCGCCCTCGGCGAATACCACCTTCTTGAGAGTGAGTGAATATTGACCGCCATCCCTCAAATTATTACCATTACCCTTTGCATAGACTTTTCCACCACTCCTGGTAAAAGAGGCATAAACCCGGTAAACCCCACTTTCTTTGAAGGTAAAAGTGTGCGTACCACCATTTGATAGATTCTGCGCCTGGCCCACAAGGGATTTAGTCCCCCCTACCTCCTGGACATATTTGACCTCCTCCAAGTCGTAACCGGTTTCATTCTTTAACAGAACACTTAAAGCAGCCTCTGCCATGGACGGTAAAATCTCTCCCAGCCCCATTAAGAAACACATAAGGGTTATACCCAAGATTGACTTCTTCACAATATTCATCGTGTTGCCCTTCCTTTCTCTGCCAGTGATTTTAATTGCACCTTCCATTACTGATCATTTCATTACTTAGAGACCAACAACCAGATCTATCTTTACTAAAAGAAAGCATAACATATTTTTTGGATTGTCCCTTGTAATTGCCACATTCCCACGTACAGGATTTAAATGTTGTACCGTCTGTATTCCTGTCTGTGTTTGTACAGTTTACTCCCGAACAATCCACTGTAAATATGACATCCTTTTGGTTAGATCCTGTCCCAAAACCCGTTATAGATTGGATATCAGAAGTGCCCTTACATCTCATCAAAACAACCAGAGTGAATATCCCAAAGGCGATAACAAGAATTCTTAATTTATAAGACCTCTCCTTCATAATGACCTCCTTTAAGGGAATTTTATTTTAGCCTGCTTGTGAGCTTATTTTTGAACTCATTTAGGATTTCCTGAGAATATTTGTCCTCTCCGGTCCCAAAAGTTCCATGAACAACAACATTTACATAAAGTTTATCTTTTTTATGTTCAGCGGTTATGCTCCTCATTGAAACATGTCCTACAAACATACTGGATGCCATTGAAGATTGATAATGCATTGATGCCATTTCTGGCGTTCTATGCATTGTCGTATACCCCATCTCTTTTCCACATTGGCATACAATATCAATAATATTTTCGTTATCCTCAGGTATTGGTATAGTTGCATACGCATTAGACTTATTCATCGTTGCAAGGCCAGCTAAACTGCATCCGGACAATTGTCCTGTTAATATTAATAATGCCACCACGAGGACGATGTAATTTCTTTTAATTACAATTTGTTGCATGATTTCCTCCTTATTTTTTATTTACTATTTTAAAGTTTTTTTAATCTGGGCAAAAATTCATTTAAAAAAATCTTTCAGTTAAAGAATTCTTGGATGTCCGTATAATTGGTAACCGAAAAAACTTGAAGCGATCATAGCTATAAGTCCGGGCCAAGCCAGGGGCTTCCAGGCCAGACCTATTAATGGAAACCCGGCCAAGCCGGCAATAAATCCAGCAATTCCCATTACCATGACATCGGCCTGGATGAATTTCACGTTATACACCTTCTTAATTTTTTCCGTTGTCCCCGGATCTTCTGGTTCTGCTTTGCAGGCTTCAATGAATTCCGGGTTTTTAGCTAAGGCTTTTTGAAAAAATCTTTTGGCTAAAGGATTTACGGCTACGGCGGACAGTCCCCACATTGCTAAGGTACATAAGGCTATGTTTTCTACCATTTTCGCACCTCCTTAAAGTTATTCTAAGCTCACATTTATAAGACTTTTCTCTCTGAAAAAAGTTTCAAGGACTTAAATTATTTTTGGGAGGGATTGATTTAAAACCCACACCAACGGGGTAGGCTCAAGAAGGAATACTACTTTTTGGGTAACCTATGAGGCTGAAGGTTGAAGGGGGAGATTGAAATTGTTATTGTTAAAAGCTTAGACTCATAATCCTGCTGTAAGTTTGGCGATATCCCAGCACCATATGCCGTCTGAACCACCGCTAAGAAGAAAGCGACACCCTCCCGCGAAAGCAAAGGATCGCACCCAACCTTTATGCGCTTCGACTGCCAGTAAGGTACTGTTAGATTCAAGATCGTGGAGATAAAACTTGGAGGGCTTTGGATTATTTATAGGGCCGGCGCCATCTCCACTGAACAACCATCGTCCATTTGGGGAAAAGGCCAACGAATCTACCCATCCTTCATGGGAGGTGAAAACGGTTTTAAGGCGGAGGGTTATTGCGTCCCAGATGAAAACACGAGATGATTCTGGTTCATTGATACTGCCGAGGCCTTCACCGGCAGCGATCCACTTTCCTGTTGGATCAATATTCATTGACAGAGCTATATTACCGAATTCATGCATACATTTACAGACCCGAAAGTTGTAATCCCCCGTCATGTCAAGTACGCTAAGTTTGTTGAAGGAAGGGATTTCAAAACTTGACCCGAGCGCATAAAGGCGTTCTTGTTCGTTATTGCAGGCTAAGGCAAAAATTTTTCCGTCAATGGTATCGATAGTGGCTACTCGCGCGAAGTCTGGAAGAGCGTATATGGCAATCTGATTATCGGTTCCTGCAAAAAGATACTTTTCGCCGAAGGTAAGGGAATAAATTGGGGTGCCAATAGAGATAATTTGAATTCGTCGAACTTCTTTGGGTAAGTTGACGGTCCAGATAGTTATCGTCCCATCCATACCAGCACTGGCCAAGAACCTCCCAGAGGGGTGGAGAACAAGACCTGTCACTCCTCCTTGGTGCTGAAAGAGATCTTTCTGCCATGATGCACCGATCCCGCGGAAAACTGCCATGCCGTCTGTAATTCCCCCATAAAAAAAATACGAAGGGCTTGTGGATGAAGAGGGGTTCTGAGCGATGTCCACCACACTAATGGCAATGATATCCCGCCCAGGGATGAATTCTCGAAAAGGAGCTTCTTTCTCAATTTTTTCCAAAGCGTTCGCGACCTTTTGTGCCTGATCACGCACCATAATTTGATTTTTTTCTTCTGTCTTAGCTTGTTGCCGTGTCTCCTGAAAAGTGGTTTGGCGCTCCTTGAGCAGTCGATCCACTTCTTTTATGGTAGTCTTCGAGATTAATATTCTATCATTCCCCCGCTGAGCCTGTCTGCACAAGTGTTCCTTTGTACCAAAGAGCCAAGTGGGTACTTCATTTTTTAGCTTGGTCAATATTCCATCGGGAGTTGCCGGAAGAGGCGACAGATTAGGCCCATCTGGTGTAAATTGAATCAATTGTTTGGCCAATTGTGAGACATGGTGCCCGACTTCGCTAACTATTCGGCCATGCTTTTTTAAGGCTGCCCATAAGCCTCTTGCCTTCTTAATTCTTAAACAAGAAGCCACTTCCTTAGTAATCTGCTCCACTTTCAAAATCAAATTTTCTGATTCCTGCCTTACGGTGCCCCATTTGGAGATATCACGGTTGGCCTGATGTCTAGCCCCATTCAACCATTTTTCATCTTCTCGAAATGCTTTTTCTTCGTCTGCCAAACGAGTCTGCACTTCTTGAATTGCTTCCTGAGCCTTTTTTAATTTAAGTTCATAATTGGAGCGCAAAGATTGGATATTCTTTTGACAAAAAGCGTCTTCCCCGCTCTCAATCATTTTTAGGATTTCAGGCTGAATTTTACGAAGGTCGTCTAACAAATCGGAAAGTTGAATTACCTTTGGAGGTTTTTGTGTCTTGTTTTGCCAAGCAACTAAAAGATTTTCCATTATATCGAGAGTAGGAGTTCCACCATCTGATCTTTTAATTAATTCGTGGAAAGAATACCACCCTGCGAGTTCCAAAACATCGTCTATCATTTTGCTTTGAGTCAAAAGTTTATCAAAAATAAAGTGATATCCATGCCCCCCGCTTATGGGCTTTAAATGGCCTATAATATTATTCAACAGTGGTTTAGCAAAACCACTAAGGGCAATTTGAAAAGTTATCTCTTTGTTTTCCCTTTCATTTCTTAATTCAGCAAACATCTCCCGAATTTTAGCTGTGTCCAAAACCAAGGAACAAGAGAGTAGGATTGTCTCCGTTTCATCCAGCATTTTGTTACAACGGTTTTCAATATCTTCTCTGCTGCTTTCAGTTTGATTTTTTTTAGCGAATTCTTGAAGTCTATTAATAGAAATTCCGTATTCCTTCAGACAATTGAGTATCCGATCAATGCGGTTTTCGAGTTCAATCCGCATATCATCCGCAATTTTTCGGATAGGAAATTCAGTCAAAGTATGAGGGTGTCCGCACTCCCTGAGAAATGCGATTGCGCGCAAGACTGCCCTTTGATGCCCTGGTAAACGTTGGTATCGTCGCAGGTAATATCTCCACGCGGGTACTGCTTGATTTTTTAATCCGGATCGATCCAGCAAAAGCGCGTGCAAATATTGAAGTTGGGGGGCGCCGTCGGGGAAATCCTTGAGGGCCTGACTCGTCACGACGAGCGCTTCGTCGAGGCGGCCGAGCAACATCAGAATCCCGGCGTAATCATGGTGAATATCAATTTTTTGGGGAGCAAGATTTCGTGCTTTGGAGGCATTCGACAAGGCAGCGTCAAGACGTCCGAGCTTCATCTGACACCATGCCAAGTTGTCATAAACGACACCGTCTTCTTGGTTATGGGTCAACTGACGCTGAAAACAGACAATCGCATTGGCAAATTCACCCAAGGTCAGAAGTAAAAAACCAAGTCGCCTATGAAATTCTTCCGTATCAGGACTGTAGTCGATCAACCGCAGCGCGCGCTCTCTCGCCATTTTTTTTGGTTCCGTCTCGCAAAACCCACACCCGTCCAAATACAGATAATCGTAATCCGGTTCTCCGGCATCTGATAATAAAGTGGCTAAATCAAGCTCCTTCTCGATCCTAATCTCCTGCGGATTGGAGGAACGTAGAAGTTCCAGGATTTTTTGGATTTCGGGATCGTCTTCCGGTTTGCTCATCCGCTCCGTCGGTAGGAAATTCTGCTGAAAAGATGCAAAATCAAAGAATCCTGCTTTGACTAGAAGCTCGGGAACTTCTTGCCCATGATGAGCAACAATCGTAGAGAATAAATAATCGAGGCAGGGAAGAACCCACTCCCTGTAATCCAACGGTCTGCCTTGGAGCCAGTCCCTCATAACTACAAGATTCTCCAGAATAGACTGGTTTTCAGAGTTAAGATTCTGGAGGCGGCTGATTTTTTTGGCAATTAGCCTTCTTTGACTGTCTTGCTCACCGGGATTCAAAGGATCGAACAGTGGAAGGGCCAAGTCCGGTATATCAAGAAATAATCCCGCTTTTACGAGCAGGCTCGGATCTTTCCCAAAAGGCATGGTTTCCCCCAAATTATTAAAACTTGAAGTTGATGTTGGCAAGTTCCTTTTTCAGCTTGTTGAGCTCATTCAACAATTGTTGATAGCATTTTGCCTCGTTCGAACTCGCTTCAATTGCTTTGCCAAGGGCCACTGTCGGTATCAGATCGGACAATCGGCCATGAAGCCGTTTAATTTCCTCTGGCAACTGCCCCCCCTCATTTAATGCCTGTTGTATTCCGCGTTGGCAGATCTTTGCCTCAAGAAGCGTTGCATCTACTTCTTTGGCAGGGAACTCTCCTTCCTGCCGGGATCTCTTGAACTCTTCCATTGCTTCCTTTGGGATATCTTTCGTATCCAGGATTTGGAGGTATTCCGGTTCGCCAATTTGTTTGCTGCTGTCATCTTTGTATTCAAGGGAAAGTTCATTCTTAGACACAAGATCTCTCATTTTTAGTGTGCAGATACCACCCTCCGCGCTGATTTCAATTACGGGTTGGACGTCGGTTCCACGCCCGGATTCCGCCACTGGCGCAAACCGGTAGTCTCCTAACTGCCAATGTTCGACACCTCCGGCTGTCTCCTTTTTCATATATAGGGAAAGACCTAAATGCATTCCAGCCCGGGCAGAAAGCGAGGAGGGTATCTCGCGAACTATCTTTTGCAATCCGCGCGCAATTGGCGTGCCTCGCGGGATTGTGAGCGATTGGAGAAGTTTGCCATCTAACATGAATCCATAGGTATGTGGTGTCAGAATGGCCCCAACATCAACATCTTCGCGCAGGATAGCCCCTCGGGCAACAGCTTCGAAGGGACTCACTGGGAATCCGCCCCCCAATCGCTTCAATTCTTCCTGCACCAGTTGATTATCTGCGAATATTTCGCTGATTGCCTCGCGAACGGCGGGAATGTGAATAGGACCACCTACCAATATTAGAGATTCGACATCTGAGGCTTTAAAATTATGTTTATGCAAAGTATAGAGTAAGTTTTTCTTAAACTTACCTAAAATATTACCATAATTCTCATCATTAAGAATCTGCTCCAATGCGATCCACTGTGACTTGTCTTCTCCGGTTGGAATCAAGTGCTGGGACCGTACAAAATTGAGTGAGATCCCCCGATCTTTAACAGCAAAAAATCGGACAGTAAATTCACTATCAGATAGCTCAATCTTTGCTTTCTCGACTTCGATACGCAAGCGAGCCTCATCAGACTCGTCTAAGTCACCAAGTCTATAGACATCCCTCACGGCTTTAAGCAGAGCATCGTCCATATCCATTCCCCCGAGTCGGGTATCGCCAAAAGCAGGAGTTGCTTGGGCGATTTTGGGCCTGTTATTTTCTTCGAAAAAATGTGCTAGAAAAAAATCCAAAGTTCCGGCCCCCCAGTCGATGACCATTACAAGGGGTTCGCTTTTAAAATCAATTAGATCCTTATAGGCTATTGCGGCAGCTTCCGGCTCAGTGATCATTTCAACTGCAGCATAACCGGCCTTGACAGCGGATTCTTTAAGCGAACTTGTCTGTCCGGTGTCGAAATAAGCCGGATGAGTGATGATAAGTTTCTCAAGTGACCCACTGAATGGCAGATTAGACTCAGTGGATTCGCAAGTCTCCTTAACTTTTTTTAGAAACAGCGTGACCAAATCGATGGGTGTGTAGAGATGGTTGCCTATTTCAATCAGGAGTTTTCCACCGGCATCCATCGTCTTAAACTTGAACCTCTCCAATTCTTCCCGTTCAAAAGCGTCCTTATAGCTCAGACCCAGTAGACGTTTTAAACCCCAAACTATATGCTGGGGGTCAACGATATTCTTCGCGGCATCGCCAAAACATTCGATTTCTCCTTGCTGAGTAAATCTCATGAATGATGGAATGATACCTCGATTACCGAATCGGGGGCGTAAGAGTGTAACCCCACCATCTGGTTGACGATAAGCCACGGCTGAATTGTAGGTCCCAAAATCCATACTGACAGTGTTCATAACTTTGCCCCTTCCTGTGTTGACATGGCCACAGAGACGACAGGCTTGACCAGAACAACCGTTTCGTTGCCTTGATAGATCCGAAAGCCAGGCTGTAAGACCGCCGATACGACCCCGTACTGCGCCGAGCTTTTCGGATCGGGGCGCTGCTCACAACCTTCCGGAGCAGGCTCGCCGACAAGAGGAAGCCAGGTCTCCACGCCGGCCTTCTTGAGGACACCGCCAAGGTGATTTTTTAGAGCTTGGGTAGCCGGGCTGTTCAATACGTCCACTGACCGATAAAGACCGATTAATTCTTCGGCTACCTGCATTGCTTGATCTTTCAATTGTTGGTTCGCGCGAAAAGTAGAACTCAAATCACGGGAAATCATAGTTGCTGCATTCTGGATTGTTTCTATTCCACCAAACAAGGGACGCCATTTTTCACTGCCGGTTGATGGTAAGGCAGCATCTTCTTTATTTTCCTCTGCTACTTGTTCCATTTGAGCACCCTTAGAGCGCTGTATCCAAAAATGACGCGATAAAAGGAAGATCTGGATTCCAGCCAATCCGAGTATTACAGCAGCCATAATATATAGGCCTACAGGCCAACTACCCTTCGCAGTACCCTCAAGGGTCCGGACGCTCTTTGTCAGCGCTTCGACCCGGGTTTCTAAACGCTTCGGGTCAGCCTCACTTCGGGCCCCTTTGAAGATCTCGTTACGGCCTGCTTTATAAGAAACGGTAAATTGCGCCGCATGGGAGTACCTCTCATCCCCTCGTTGGACAGTGATAATTAACCGATATTGTCCTTCGTCAAGGCGCAAAATGGCTGGCGTGGACCACTCACCGTCTCCACGCCTCTTATCAGTACCTTGGCCGTGGTCTCGAAGGGGTAGCTGGGCAATAATTTGTCTGCCCTTATTTTTTAACGTTGCTTCTACCCATCGCTGTTTTCCCTCTTCGGTAAATGGGTATCCGCCGTTATCCATAATGCGTGCAACAATTATGAACTCTTCTGGTACCGCACCGCCTTCAACAGGCGAAACAATAGTGACAACGAAGTTCCCGGCAAAGCCATAGTCACCCAGAAATGCAAAAAATACAAACATCCCAAGCCAATTCCGTACCAATCTTGACCAGCTCATAGATTAAACCCCAGCTTTCTTTTGACAAAGCGTGTACTCCCACTGCTTTCGCGCTTATCATCGGTTTCTTGCAGAGCCGCAAGTAAATGTTTCTGTTTTATGGGGTTGATATGCTCGAAATTCACTTCTCGAAGCGATGTCAGACCCGCCAGACGACAAATTTCCGAAATATCCGCTCCTGATTTCTCAGCCGTTTTTTCTACCAATTCTTCCAACTGAACGTCATCGCCCAAAATTGTTGTCCGAAGATGGATGCGAAAAATTTCCCGCCGTGCCTCTGCGTCAGGTAATGGTACCTGAATGTGATAATCGAAACGCCCTGGACGCATGAGGGCTTCATCAATCAAGTCAGCACGGTTGGTTGCTCCTATGATCACCACTCCTTCCAGAATTTGTACGCCGTCCATCTCGGCCAGAAATTGATTGACAATGCTGTCGGTCAAGGTCGAGTCGGCCGATTTTCCCCGTGCCGGCATCATAGAATCGACTTCATCCAGGAAGATAACGCAGGGCGCATTGCGGCGTGCTGTATCGAAAATGAACCGTACCTTTTCTTCTGACTCGCCGAACCATTTAGAGCGCAATTCTGGTCCTTTCACAGATATAAAATTTGCTTCGCTCTCATTGGCGATGGCTTTGGCCAGGAGAGTCTTGCCTGTACCCGGCAATCCATGGAGCAACAATCCACGAGCCGGTCGTATACCCATCTGCTGAAAGATTTCCGGATTACGTAACGGTCTGATAATATTTTCTTCAATGATCTGGATAACATCCTTCAATCCACCTATCGATTCCCACTTGACATCCTTCGGGACTTCCACCAAGACCTCACGCATACCGGAAGGCGTTACAACGCTGAGGGCCTTATCGAAATCCTCCGAGCAGACCCGTATTTCACCTACGTCAAGCATTTCCGGAGTGATTGCAGGTGGTACAAAATCGATAGAGTTCATTGCTTCTCCCGCGCGGGAAGCCAGTAATCGGCGAAAGGTATTTCTTCCTGCTTCACGGCATAATTTGCCGAGATCTGCACCAGTAAAGCCATGCGTTCTACTGGCACAGATGGAAAGATCCACATCGGCTGCCAGCGGCATTTTACGGGTATGAATTTGAAGGATGGCTTCACGACCTCGGGGTTCGGGAATCCCGCAATAGATCTCATACTCAAAGCGGCCTGGACGTCTGAGCGCTCCATCGAGAGAATTGGGCCTGTTGGTTGTCCCAATAACGACAAACCCTTTCTTTGTTTTCAGCCCCTCCATGAGGGTGAGCAAAGTAGCCACTAATCGAGATTCCGTTTCACCATGTCCAGAGTCACGCTTTGGAGCAATTGAATCGATCTCATCGATCAGGATGATTGCAAGCCTTCCATCCGCGGCCTCCTGCTCCGCTTTTTCGAAGATCGAACGCAGGTTTTCCTCTGATTTTCCCAGGAAGGCGCTAAGTATTTCCGGGCCTTGAATGAAGAAAAAGTGAGCATCCAATTCATTTGCCAGCGCACGGGCGATGAGGGTTTTACCGGTACCCGGAGGCCCGAAAAGCAGGATGCCCCGTGGCGGCTCAATACCAATTTCTGCCAGGAGATCCTTGTAACGCATGGGATATTCGATGAGTTCGCGGATTGTCATCACCGCTTTATCGAGTCCGCCGATGTCTTTCCAACGGACCCCGATGACACTTGCACGATCTTTGGTCAAAGGTTTGAATGTGACCGCGGTTTCGGGTGCTATTTCACTAAAGGGGGACGGATCGGTCCTTACAACCCGAATCGGAATCTCTTGGGCATTACCTCCAAGCAGGCTGTACAATTTGAACTCTAAACCTTCTGTGAGCGGCTTGTGAAAAAGGCGACCTTTGACCCAAGCTTCTTGTTCTGGGTGGCCGACGACTTTTTCGGCCACCTCCAATTCAACTGAACGTGCTGGTTCCAGCCTGTTCCAGATGAATGTGGCCAATTCAGATAGCGAGCCTCCGTTTAGAAATATTTTGAGTTGGCTGTCAATAAGTATCTTCCGATCCGTTCCACCCCTCACGCCATCAACGAGAGCGGCGCACTCCCTGTCTCTGCAATGCAGAATGATGGTGCGTTCCCGCGGCGTGAAGGGCTTGGGCGTAATGATAGCCACTCGAAAGGTGCCTTCCAAACTGGTATCCTCGACCAGATGAAAGGGCTCATCTTCCTCAAAAGGTTGCGCTTGTAGCATATACATGTGCCTTTAAGATTTTGAATTTCTCAACGCTTCTTTTGGACCGTTGAGGGTGGTCAGATCATTGGAAACCCATAGGTGGGTCGACATCAATCTTATTTTGTCCAGTTCCCCATTTTGAAGACTGAAACGCTCCCATCTGTTTCAAGTCGTTCAGTTTCTTCGCCGAAGGACAAGCTTGAAGAAGTGACAGCAACTCCACCCTTTCGGTACTTCACCCCGAGGAGGGAGACCCAGTCCTTCCTGTCAAATCGAAGCTTGGACCCAACACCAATCCGACATCTTTCACTTGAAGAGAACGGCATACTATCCCCAGGTTGTTGGAAGTCCACGGAATAGAATCCATTGCCGCCCTCCGATATGAGCCCTTTTGTAATGGATGAGCAATTGAACATTTCCGCTTCAGTCCTTGGGACTGGTGCAGACAGACGATTGTTGACGAACTCGGGAACAAACTCGATACCATAGTCGCCACCAAGGTCATGAAACCTCTTGAACATCCCGGATGCCTCTCGCCCATAGCCGAGCCCCTTTAAGGTAAATGCGAGCCTCGCATACGGTGCTGGCACATCAGAAATTTCGGATATAATCTGACGGTAAAGTGTTGCCGCCTGTTTAAAGTCTCCGGCTTTCTCCTTACTAATGGCTTCGTCTATTTTTTGCCTATATTCGTCAGGCACTGGTTTTGCTGTTGCCTTGACGGCTGCGGGTTGACCAGCGGTTTGTAGTGCAGGGTAAGCCACTCCCGACACCCGAACTGTTCCGTCACCCATAGATGTTGTGCAAGAAGTGAACAGCATTGATAAAAAACTGGCGAATAGTAGACCTACAATGATCTGAAGTTTCATATCTATATCTCCCTTGTAGTTAAAACTCGTTTCGTAATTCCCATCTACCCCGTTCTCTGACAACTATTCGGTCATTGGCTGCAATTGCTTAAAAATCCTCGCCAGTTATCTTCTTTAAAGCGGCTTTCGCGGCGTTAGACACTTCGGACTGATCATCTTTCAGCGCCTGTAGAAGAGGTTCTACCGCCCTTTTATCACCAATATTACCTAATGCTATTGCGGCCGCCCTTCGTTTAAAATATAGATTCCAAGAAGGAAAAGAATTAGGATTGTCATATAAAGACATGTCCTTTTGCGGTTCTAAAGTCATATCCCCGATGTAGAATGTATATTGTGGTGGTCCGATCCTGTCTTGACTCTGAAGCATTTCTATTAAGGGGTCGAGTGCCCGGATATCCCTAATCTTGCCTAATGCCCAAGCAGTGGTAATAGGTACATACCATTTATTAACATTCAGGCACTTTATCAAAGGTATAACTGAGGGTTCTCCAATTTTAACGAGAGAATTTGCAGCATCAAAATGCTCTTTCAACAATGGTTTTGCTTTGGGATTACCTCCAAACCATGCAAAAGATAATGGTTGATTCTCGTCTTGAAATAGTTTCTCCAATCTGTCGGAACAAAAAGTGGCTATCAATTTGGAAACTTCGTGGCTGATATCGGTTTTGTTCTTTTGCAGTTTCTTTGTTTTTGCGAAAGACAAAGGGGTGATAACGAATAACAAAACTATTATAAATGCCAGGCCAACTTTAAACCTTTTTTCCATTAGATTTCCCTCCTTTATTTTTTCCCAGCATTGATCAGATAATAATTCTTTCCCTCGATTCCCGGTATGTTTGAACCTTAGCCAGGGCTTTTTGTTCGATGTCCCCTGGAATAGTTGGATTTCCATCCGCACGAGGCGGTTTATAATTTGAGGGAATCAAATAAGATAGAGTCTGATCAGGGACCTGGTCAATCCCACCTATAACAAAAGCGCATTCCCAACTGCCGTCGCAGTTGCTAATTCGGGTTGTAGGAAAGGCCCAAGCCCGAAAATAAATTGCTCTACCACCTCGACATTATTTCCCTTCCTTTGGCATGAGGAGGTATTGTGGAAGAGGACCTGAATATAACTCGATCTGGCAGTTTTCATAAGATAAAATCTTGCCAAGGCGGAAAGTGACTTGTCCGTTGTTGTCGGACGGCACAACCACTTTGTAGCCAAACAGGGTATGATTCCCTTTCGGCACTGCAATCATAGATGCTCTTGTAATGCTTTTATCGTTTATGAAATCAATCTTGACCGGCCCTCCGGTCAAGATGTTCTGAGTCGTGAGCGGGCCAGTCTGCACAAACTCACTCACGACATAGAAATTGGCGTCCAGTACCTTCCACCGATTAGGGGGGACGAATTCCAAGGTTGCATAAGTCGGCTTGCCTTTACCTTGAAAATCCCCAAAATTCACCATACCATTTGTTGGGGCGCACGTAAAAACAGATCCTTGAATGACATTGATCGACCCCCATCGTTCGATAATCTTGATGTCACCGTCGGCAATGGTTTGACCAGTCTCATTGTCCGTGAGGGTAATGTGCCCTTTCGTCAAGGTATTGACAGGCCTTTCTTCATCTGCAGCTGGTTGAAGTTGAAGCGCCTCGCCATCCTCTCCCTTGAAAACTGCAGTTCCTGACGGTTGCGATAATTGTTCCACTCGCCGTGGGGCTTGTAGGCTCAGACTAGGGGGGTTGGTTTCTTCTGCTGCTTGCGCATTTGCCAGAGTAGCAGAAGCAACCACCAATACAATTGTCAGTATTTTCTTCATGTTTTCGCCTCCCATCTTTCATCCATATTGTTTGGCTTTGCTGTCTTAGATGACGAGTCCATTCGTCGGCTTCCTAAGTCTCAATTCCCATTTGCCTAAGCTCTTTGAAGGCAGTACCTCCCTACGTTGGGAACGCGCGCGATTCGCTTGAATGTATTTCCTGGCAGCCTACTCCCCTGATTTTTTTTCTCTTTTACTTACTGATGATGAACTCTCCTTTTATATTTATTTATGTGTGACACTTGCATTTTCATTCTCCCGTCTGTATTATGATGTTACTTAACCTGTCGGATGAACCGCTCCACTTGATGATCATCTACTCTTTTGCTCCAACAGACCGTAGGTACTCAGCGGTCTCGGCGCGACCATATTTTAAGGCCAATCCAAGCGGAGTAATGCCCTTAGGTTCTAAGGCGCTTGACCAAATAGCCGCCTCTCTCTCTTCTATTCTTGTGCCCTTCTGATCCGTGATCCTATATTGCATTTTCCATCTGGTGACCTGTACGTTCACATTGGCACCTTGTTGAATAAGAATTTCTGCCACATCCCTATGACCTGCTTTTGCAGCCTCATGGAGTGGTGTCGCTCCTAAAGTACTTATTCCATTGACGTCTGCTGTTTTGCTCTTAAGAAGAATCTCGACTATATCCTTTCGCCCTAACTGAGATGCCAATCCCAATGGAGTGACGCCCCCGCCGGTTAATTGGTTTACGTTGGCGCCATTGCTAACTAACAGTGTGACCATCTCAACATTGCCTTCGGAGACCGCTATCAGCAATGGAGTGGATGTCGGAGGTAGGCCGGAAAATGAACCCAATTCGGTGTTGACATCTACTCCGCTTGCAATTAGATGTTTTACAGCAACTACATCTCCGGATGAAACGGCAGAGCCTATACTTTGTTTAGAATTTTGCTCTGTCGTTACGCAGCCTCCAAGAAGGATGACAATACATGTGCAAACAGCAATCAGGTTATGTCCCAAATCCATTATTCCTTTCTTCATCTCAGTCTCCTTTATGTTATTTCAAGTTCTTAATAAATACAGCGACGAGGTTTGATTATGTAAAAAATCGATGAAGGTCCTTATTACGTCATCCCGGTCCCGAATAAGATTTGAAATAAACTTTAGCCCAAATCCAGTTTTTTTTATGTTACGTTTGATATCAATACTTCCTTATTGTTTTAATTGTATTTTTGTTCTTTTGACTCCATCAAGCTTTAAGCCATTCTTCGTGAAAGAAATAGAGGCTTGAGGTCGAGTTACGGTATAAGTCTCCCTTTTCGTGTTGAAGGTCAGAGGGGTTGAGAATACCCACACCATATTACGATACGTAACACATTCTTCAGCAAGTCCATCCTGTGATATAATGAATGGCACGGCGGCTTTATCTCCCTTTCGCGTGAGAAATATTCCTTTCCCGATCATTTCCACAATCTCGATCCGGGTTTCGGCCCGCATCTCTCTGTCCTGTCTCACCTTGAGCTCTTCTGGGATGACGAAGGCCACCCCTCCATATGCAGTGACGGTTATTTTATCCGTCTTGTTTCCTTGATTATCCAGTTTATATACAACATCCTGATAGACAAGGGGGCAACGTATATCGCGACTTGCTATAGTTTGAGTTATTGATCCCATGCCTTCTCCAAAGAAGACTCTTTCCTCTGGCGCGGTCCACTCAGCAAAGCTTAACTGTACAGCAGATATCATACACGCCAGCCATAAAAATAATCCTCCTAAGATTTTTTTCATTTGAATTCTCCTTCTTTTAGCCCCAAGTCGCCTCCGCCCTAAATGTAATCTGTCAAGCAATTTTTGCTGCTAACCGTTCTTGTTGCATATGAATTGCCTTAACCAAAGATATCGTTATTATACAAAGAGCAATGTCTATGAGAGAAGATGCAATTGACATAATTGTATAGTTCCATAAAGAATCGATCGTATTTGATTTTATCGACCTATTTAACAAAAAACGTCCCAAAATACTTGATGTTAGCCAGAATGTCCACCACCATCCAAGTAGAGGACTTCCCAGTTGAGTCTGCCAGTTAGCAGGGTCTCTGCTGACCTGATAAATTTCTTTCATGCTCTGATACGGTCGGACCAAATTTAGAAAAGGGACGAAATAATATCCAATAGACCAACCGGGAGTAAACTTCATACCTTGTGCACCCAGCCCATGACAATTAGAATTTGCGCGACAAATCCATTTTAATAATGCAATGCCAGTCACAACAAAGGTAGCCAATTGAATTAAGGCGATGATCCTCTGTCTTGTGTCGTTTGATTCTGCGTCAATTCGCGAGAACGATCCTGCACTAAGAAGATTTATTTGCATTATGTCAGAGAGTAATGAAAGACCGGCGACACCCAAAGATATCAAGAGCATGGTTTTGACAAATTTGGAAAGCACAGTTTGGTCAATGTAGGCATAGTTTTCTGCGCTATTAGGCCCGGCAATGTTTGATATCTCTTTATTTTTTAGGCGAGATTTACGTAAGACTCTGGTAAAAGCAATTATTCCAGTTGGAATACCGATAATTATGACCAATATAATTAATTCTTGCAAACCAAGTCCAAACATACCAATGCCACCTCCTAATTTTTTGCAAAATTATAGCTCTGTTACAGCAAACGATCGAATTCTTCCTGGTCAATATACCCAGTTCGGGCTGAGCCCCCAACCACTGGATGTAGGGTCACCTCATTTGTGCTGTACTGGCCCCCCCCTTCCTTATATTCCTGAATGAACTTCATCGCCTCAATAAACTTCTGAGCTGCATAGGGTTCTTTGAAAGCCTTGCTTGCCTTGTCCCAATATGTTCCTGTACAAAAAAAGAGCCAGTAATCACCCATCCCGACACCTTCCATCGTTATAGATTTTCCGGCGCAGATGTAGACGAACCTGCAAAGAACTTTGTTCGAATCTCTGTCTTTTTTATTTTCGGAAACCATTTTCACAACGGCGTCACGGTCAGTTCCATTGACAATCTTTAGGGAGCAAAGCCCTGGTTTGTCCTTTGGTCTAACGAAGCTATATCCATTGGACCATCCTCTCGCCAAGCCGTTACGGCGGGGCTTGGGAGATGGCCAACCGTTTGGAATGGTCACTTGTGGCTTTGAGGTAGGCCCTCGATAGCTGACGATTGGTGGGGCAGGTATATACTCTTTTGGCAATATGTACTTCATTTCTCCGCTTGGTATCACAAGTTTTGATAACTCATTTTTATCATTTAATTTTTTTAATATTTCCTGCAACCGTGTTATCTCGGAGGAAGCTTTGATGAAATCTAATGTCTGGCGTGTTGGAGACTTAGGCTGTTCCCGGCTAAGGTCATCGGGGGATGGTTTATTCTCGACCGAATCTTGTGGTGATGCGGCTGAGTTACAAGCCAACCAACCAAAATGTCGCATTGCCGTCTCACTACGTCCACAATGAATACAAATACCTTTTTGATTGAATTCGTGGGTACTTTGTGTCTTTGATGACATGGGGTACATATTAATTTCTCTTCCTTTGCTAAACTCCGATCCCTCCGATGACTACACTATCAATTACTCGTATAGTTCACTTCGGTGCCACGATGCCAACCGCCTTCGCAGCTTTGTTTACCTTCCAATTGACCACCACCGACACAAGGATCATACAGAACCAGACCACCCAGCTTACTAACCATGCACCCAGAATGAGCTTTCCAATCGACAGAAGAATTTTGGGTTCATAGGCTGCGACGAAGCCAGCAAGGGTGATCCAGAACGGCAACCAACTGCCCCATCGCGCAATCTTGGTTGTATTGATGGCCTTCGTGCGCCACAGGAAAAACTGGGTGGGCTCAACAGAGGGACACTGGTCGACGCTGAAACGCATGAGCTTTGAGCGACGTTTACCCTCGGAACGTGCAGCGAAGAACATTAATAAAATCATGAATGGGGCTACACCAAACCTGAAAAAATCGAACATATTGACCTCCTTTAGTTTGTCTGGTGAACAAATGCTTGAGGGGCATGGCGCCTTTGCCACTATTTATGAGTACGGATCACAATCGTGTCTTCACTCCAAACTATGTTTTCAGCCGTTATTTTTTCAACCTTCTTGACCAATACGCTTCTTAGATTCTCGGGTACGGAAATCAACCCTTTGGGATCAAAACCGCCCAGGTCCGCTTTAAACAAACCCAGGTCTTCCAATTTTAAAGGTTTTTCAGTGGCGATCACTTTAACCACTTCAGCGCCCACCGGCTCACCAAATTCTAATTCGAACTCCTTGCCCATTTTTTCATCCGGTATTTTTATGGTTCGACCGGCCTTGATAAAATTGTCTTGGAAATACTGGTTGGGGAACAGGATGCGCATATTCCCCCGGCTGTCCAGATTAAGCATGATCAGATAACAGTCCTGATCGGATGAAAAAGAAAACCGGGCCTGTTCACCAACCCGATAATCCCTCCGGTCTTTCTCTTCCATCCATACTTGTACTTTAAAAGGAGGATTTGGATTATTGATTAAGGCCAATTTTTTAAGCAAATAGGTATATTCCAGGTATGGCTTGATCACCTTTATAAGATCGTCCAGGTTTCTGAAGGGGGGCAACTTCTCTTTGTCCCCCATGGGGGTTACCAGGCGAAGGAAATATTTGCCTCCTTTTAATTCCCCCCGAATTAGGCAATCGAAAGAATCCTTCTTAACCAGGTCCACATAAGGAATAGCTACAAGCTTCCTCCGGAGGGATTCTATATCCGCCGGTTTCGAGCCTGAAACAAAATCAAGGCGCACCAAGACCTTTACCCCTTTATTTACCAAGGGAATCGAAGGGGGGCCTGTTTGAGGAGCTGTCTGGGGTTTTTGTGTTTCTGTGGGCAGGGGAAAAGGAATTGTTGGTTTAGGCCCTTGATGAGTCTGCTCGGGTTTGGGTTTTGATGTAGGTTTGGAATAGGGTGGAGTTTCGGAAGGCCCCTGTATTTCCGAAAAATATTGACCGGTTGGAACGGGCCTGAAGACGGTAGAGGATAATAATCTTCCTTTCTCAGGTTTTAGCTGAGGGTCTTGCTCCAGTCTGAATTTATCTTTAATGGTCT
>CAZVHO010000016.1:54174-58409 GCA_964627515.1 uncultured Thermodesulfobacteriota bacterium
TTCTCAGGTTTTAGCTGAGGGTCTTGCTCCAGTCTGAATTTATCTTTAATGGTCTTCCTGGCATATTCAAACCATTCTTCATAACTAATCTCTTTTTTCTTCCCAATCCCCTCCAATAGAGCTGCCGTAAAGGCCCCATGAATAGCACCTGATGGAAAGGTGATTTCAACCGAGATCTGATCTTCTCGAGAAGATAGGATAGAGATTCGATCCTCAATCAGCTTGCCACCTCGAAAAATATCAGAGGGAAATCCCTTAATCCCGGGCCTTTCCGGACGAGAGACATCCTCTATTTCTACCGGTATGAACTTTGACCGAACAGCCGGGGTGTTTTCCAGACGACTGACAGGTATTCCCCTGATGCTGCGCACCATACCCCCGGAATGGCAGGAATCCATAATAACGACCACCTGTCTGCCTTTCAGGTCTCCCAAAAGATCTCCCAGCTCATCATTGAAAATCAATTTTGAACTAGCCAGGTTTTTTGCTTTTAACAGCGCATCATGGGGACATATGGCCTTATAAAATCCTTGGGTTCCCCGGGAGATCCGGGTACCGTGGCCGGAAAAATAAAAAACGGCTAAATCCCCGGGCTTGGTTCCCTTGACCAGCCATTGATTAATAGCATTCAGAATGGCCTCCCGAGTCGCCTCCTGATCTTTCAAGAGAAGGATCGCTGCTGGGTTAAAATCGCAATCGGAGACCAATAACTCTTTTATTTTTTGAACGTCGTTTTCCGGCCCCCTGAGATTATCGAGTCTCTCACCTTTACTGTTAACATAAGGAAGATGTTTATAGGTACCGATACCGATCAGCAGGACTTTTGAAGCGGCACCCGCCGGGGGAGAATAAGCGAACAGCAATGCCAGAAGAAAAATGATCCGGGAAAAATGAAGATATTTTTTCATCTCGGGTTTCCTGCGGGAACAGGTTTAAGACCTGCTCCCGCCTATTTTTTATGTCGGTTTATGGCTAATATTTATTTCACGTCGCCTTTGGGATCAAGGGACGATCTTGATCACCTTGTCCGCTTCGGACCACTTTTTGGGATCCACAGGTTTCAAGGCTTCTTCCAATTCAATGGTCAGGGTCTTGACATTCTTTTTAAGGCCCTTGAATCCCTTGATATAACCTTTAACGGCAACCACATCTTCATTTTTATACAGGGCTACCTGATCCAGGGTGGCAATAGCCTTGACCACATCTTCCCCGGCCGGGGCCTTAGCCTTGATGGCGAATTTGGCATCCTTAGCCGGAATGGTATAGGTAGTTCCGGCCTTAACCAGGTTGTCCTTATGAAATTCGTTAGGGAAGAGGATTTGCACCTTCCCATCCGTTCCCACGTTCAAAAGGGTCAAATTGCAATCTTTGTCGGTTTTGAAAAAAAAGGTGACCTTGTCACCGATTTTGTAGGTTGCATCTTCGCGGTCAGTCCATAGATCGACTTTAAATTCGGCCTGGGGATTTTCGATATTCAATAAGGGTTCGACATCAAACTGCTTTTTGGTTGCCTTTGGACCGGCCAAGACCCCGGAGACCAGAAAAGTCAAAACGGTCAGAATCATGAAACTAAAACAGATGCCTTTTTTAATCCCATTTTTTTGCTTCATTGCTGTTTCCTCCTTTTAGGGTTTTAAAAGTTTCAATACTAAAACACAGACCAGGGAATAAATCCTCTTTTTCAAAGTTGTCTCTTCTTTCTCATTGTGCCTTTACAAGTAAAGACATGAAGGGAGGGAAAAAGTTTCACTCGTATTTAAAATTTCTTTACCACAATTTAAGGTAGTGGATCACCTCCAATCACCGATCATAACAAAAGGCGCCCAGTAAAAGGGATGGCTATACAGGGGCATAGCTTTTAAAGCGATCTGGGCCTGGCGCAGGGCTTCGGGCTTACTCATACCTTTCTTCCAGTTCTTATAAAAAAACTCCATAAGTTTGGCTGTGGAGACATCGTCCACTTTCCATAAGGTGGCGAGCAGGGAAGGGGTACCGGCATAAATGAAGCCCCGGGAAAGCCCCACCAAATCATCTCCGCCCAGAATCTTGGACAAGGCGGTCTCACAGGCCGATAAAATCACCAAATTGGCATTCTTTAAGTCCATCCCGAAAATCTCATGGGCGTGCAAAAAGCCGTCATTTTTATCATCCTTGGCAAGGAGTAATCCGGATTCCATTGGTTGGCGGGCATTGAATTCCCCATGACAAGCCAGATGAATAACTCCATAAGTCGAAGCCTTTTTCTTTAGCATTCCTTCGGTAGCCGATTTTCTTTTATAGATCTCCTTCTGCTTAAAATATCTTGATATTTTCGTCGCTTCTATCTCGGAACAGGGAAGTTCGTAGAAGCCGGGGAAATAATCGGCAATCGGGTTGGCCAGGGCCAGGAGGCTTTCTTTCCGGGGTTTTCTTTTTTTTATAATATATTCCAGAATGCTGGCTGCGGGCAGGATAGATAAGGCATATTGATCAATCAAGGTATTTTGGCCGTTATTCAGAGAAGCAAAAGGAATCTTATGAAGAATACCATGGGGAATGATGATCAATTTATTTGTTTTGATATCCGGTTCAACCGGGAAGATAAGCAATTTATAGATATCAAGGGCGATCTGGGAAAAGGCTTCGGGGTTTGTTTCCTTTGGGAGTGGGTGGATCACCGGTTCCGGCTTCCTCCCCTGAAAAGAACTAACAAGATTTAATAATTCCGCCACTTTCTTTTCTATATCACCTTCCTTTATCGCTATTTCATGCACCTGGCAATTCGTTTTAGTGAGGAGCCAGGAATAGAGTTTATTCTTGGTTGTATAAAATTCGAGTAAGGTGGTATTTGCATCCAAAAGAGATTGTATTTTTTCTACAGGGGATGGGTTTACGGAAATCAGATAGGACAATTCAGGATTATTAAATTTTATTTCGTTGAGAAGACGACGGTAATCTTCTTGAGCTTTTTCAAGTTGTTGAGCTATATTTTGGTTGGCCGGATTGAAGGTCTTTTTTTGGGATAAGACTTTTATTTTTAGCTGAAGTTCTTTTTCTTTTTTTAAAATAGCCTGGTCTTCACCATTTTTAAGAGAGACTTCTTTATTCCCAAGGATATCCAGGAAAGTTCTTGACTTGGCTCGCTCCAGATAAAAAAGGGCCTGCCGGTGGAACCCCTTGCTCTGATCCCTTTTGTGTTGTTCAATAAAAAAACTTATTATATTTCTATAAATAGGCAGGTAAAATTGGATAAAACTCATTTTCAATTCTTCATTTTCAAGCCTGATCCGACACCTCTCGACGATCTCAACCGCCTTTTTGTAATACATTTCCGCCTGCTCGAAAAGTCCCATGGACTCATATAGAGTCCCTAAGTTATTCAGACTTGTGCCGATGTGGGGATGTTCAAGTCCCAATGCCTTTTCCCTGATGTCCAGTGCCTTTAATAAATAAGATTCTGCCGTTTTATAATCACCTATTCCCTGATAGAGAGCACCCAGGTTATTTAATGTTCTGGCATATTCGGGGTGGCTTGTTCCCAAGACTTTTTCTTTAATGGCAAGGGATTTAAAATATGTTGGAATAGATTTATCTGTGGCACCCATTTCTTGATATAGCCCAGCAAGATTATGCAGGTTGGCGGCCACCTTGGGATGGGTTCCTCCAAATATCTTTTCATTAATCATGAGTGCTTTTTTGTATGTTGTTTCGGCTTGGGAATAATCCCCCGAAGACAGATAAACCAAGGCCAAATTATTTAATGTTTTAGCTACCTGGGGATGATTTGGATCGTAGGCTTTTTCTCGGATAGCGAGGGCCTTTTTAAAATAGGTTTCAGCCTGTTGAATATCCCCTAATGAATAATAGAAGGACCCCAACCCGTTTAAGGAAATGGCCAGATCCGGATGATCAGGATTGAGCGCTTGCTTCCGGATGGACAGAGCTTTTTTATAGAGGGTCTCCGCTTCTTGGTAGTCGCCCAAGGCTTGATAAGTCTCAGCTAAATTGTTTATGTTCCTGGCCACTGAAGGATGCTTAAAACCAAACAGGTCTTTGTTTTTCTGAAAAGCCTTTTGGTAAAAGGCGATGGCTCTTTCGTAGTCACCCAAATCGTAGTGTAATGAGCCGATATTATTAAAGAGTGCGGCGACCTCAGCCTGGCTTTGTTCCTCTGCGTTTTCATAAATAATTAGAGCCATACGATAGAGTGATTCGGCTTTTTCGAAATCACCCATGGCTTGATAAATACCAGCCAT
>CAZVHO010000017.1:0-22383 GCA_964627515.1 uncultured Thermodesulfobacteriota bacterium
ATATATGCCGACGATTCAAGGCTGATGGCCGAGGCTTTCCGTAACCATCAGATCTTGTATCCCAAGCCCGGTTGGGCCGAGATGGACCCCAACCAGTTTTACCGGGTAGTGACCGAGGGCATTGCCGAGTGTCTGGGTAAGGCCAGGATCAACCCGGAAGAGGTCCAGGGTATCTCCTGCAGCGGCATCATCTGCGGTATCGTTCCCATCGATCAGGACTGGAAGGCCCAGGGGCCTTATATCCTTTATCTGGACGGGCGCTCGGCCGATGAGGCGGCCCGGATTCAGCGGGAGGTGGAGCCCTTGTGGCTCACTGAAAGCGGTAACGTGGAGGTAGGCCCCTTCATGCCCCCGGTAATGCTCAAGTGGCTGCTGGCTCACCAGCCGGCCCTGGTGGCCGGGAGCAAGAAATTCGTAACCAACAGTCAGTTCGTCATGGGCAAGTTGGGCGGCCTGACGGCCGGTGACGCCTACATGGACTGGGGCAACCTGTCCGGTTGGATCATCGGCTACGATGCGGTCAGGCGCGACTGGTCGGAAAAACAGCTTGATAGGTTAGGCCTGCCCAGGGAACTCCTTCCCCGGGTGGTAGACCCCGCCTCTATTGTGGGCACTTTATGCCCGGAAGCGGCGCGCCTCACCGGATTGAAGCCGGGGATTCCCCTGGTGGCCGGAAGTGGGGACATCATGCAGGCCAACCTGGGCTGTGGGGTGCTGACCGCAGGACAATGCTCCGACGTGGCCGGCACGGCCAGTATTTTTACGGTCAACGTTAAGGAGATTCACCCCGGCATCACACCGGTGCCCGGGGTCATCTACTCCATGGGCACCTTGCCGGAGCAATATCTCTACTGGGGTTACATCCGCGCCGGCGGTCTTTCCCTGGGTTGGCTCAAAGAAGAAGTGATGGACCGGAGCGGCGACAACGATTTCTTCCGCCGCATGGATGACCTGGCCGGGCAGACCCCCCTGGGGTCGCATTTGTCCCTGTTCTACCCCTTTTTGCAGGGCGGCGACGCCTCCCTGCCGAAGGCCAGCGCCGCCTTACTGGGACTGACCGGGGCCTCAGGGGCGGGCAGCCTGTGGCGGGCCATGTTGGAGGGAATCTGCTTTGAATATCTGGGGTGGGTCCGGATGTTCCGGGGCCAGGCAATAGAGGTCAAGGAAGTTGTAGGCACCGGCGGCGGGGCCAGGAGCGCGGTCTGGAATCAGATGAAGGCCGATATGCTGGGAGCCGACTACCTGACTCTGGAGCGCGGCGAGGGCGCAGTGCTGGGCGATGCCCTTCTGGCTGCCCATGGCGTGGGAGACATCCCCGATCTGGCTGCAGCCGCCGGCCGATGGGCCTCCGAAAAGGACCGCTACCGGCCTCGCACCGCACAGGGCATGGCTTATCAGAAGATTTATCAGACTCGCCAGCGAATTCTGGATGGCCCATTGCGCCAGATATTCGACGAGCTGGACGCTTTGAAGAATGAAAACCTGGCAGGATGAAGAAAGGACCCAAAGGGCTATGAAAAGCAAGGACATCGTCGCCGGCCTGGACATCGGGACCACCGGGGTCAAGGCCCTGATCGTAGATGGGTCAGGCAAAGTTTTGGGCCTTGGCTATCATGAATACCCTTGCCTTTTTCCCCATCCCGGCTGGATGGAGCAGGACGTGACCGTCATGTGGCCAGAGGTCTGTGCGGCCTTGCGCGCCGCCATGGCTGCCTCCGGGGTAAAGCCGGAAGCCATTGCTTCCCTGGGGCTCTCCAGTCAGCGGGGGACCTTCATCCCGGTGGACAAAAAAATCAAGCCTCTGATGAACTCGGTCGTGCACAGCGATATGCGCGCCGGGGCCGAGGTGGAATGGATCAAGGCCAACATCGGTCCGGAACGCTATGCCGCCATCACCGGGGCCACCCCTACGGCCATCTGGGCCTACCCCAAGATCAAGTGGCTCATCGATCACCAACCGGCCCTGTTCGACCGGGTGCATCTGCTGCTCAATGGCCAGGAATATTTCCTGCGCCTTTTAGGGGCCGAGGAGCTGACCACAGACCCGGCCTCGCGCACCCTGGACGGTCTGATGGAGGTGGATAAACTCGACTGGTCCCGGGAATTGTGTCAGCGGATCGGCCTGCCCCTGGAAAAACTGCCCAGGATCGGCGCCCCCGCTCGCCAGGTGGGAACTTTGTCGGCCTCGGCCGCCGAGGCCACCGGCCTGGCCCCGGGCACTCCCCTGGCCATCGGGGCCGGCGATCAGCAATGCGCCGCAGTGGGAGCGGGTATTATCCGCGAGGGTATGGCCGAGATCACCATCGGCACTTCCATGGTTATGGTGGCCCATATCGACTCACGCAAATCCGATCCCGGCCGGCAGGTGCTCGTAGGCGGTTCGGGTATCCCCGGTAAATGGGACATGGAAGGGCTTTACGCCACGGCCGGCAGCAGCCTTAAATGGTGGCGCGACACCTATGGCCAGCCCGAGAGGGCGGCGGCCGATTCCTTGGGGCTGGACGTCTATGACCTGATCACTCTGGAGGCGTCCCAGTCGCCGCCCGGGGCCAAAGGCTATTTCTACCTGCCCTACCTCTACGGCATCCTCACCCCCTATTACCACGATTTTGCACGGGGGGTGAGTCTTGGCCAGAGCCTGTTCCACGACCGCAAAGACATGGCCCGCGGCGTCCTGGAGGGAGTGACCATGGCCGTTAAGATGAGCGTGACAGCCATGGAGCAGGTGCTCGGACGTCCCTTTGAGGTGCTGCGCCTGTCCGGTGGAGGGGCCAAGTCTACCGTCTGGAACCAGATGCAGGCAGACATCTACAATCGGCGGGTGGAGACCCTGGCCGAGGGCGAGTGTACCGCCCTGGGCGCGGCCATCCTGGGTGCGGTGGGCTGCGGTGTTTTCGCTTCAGTGGAGGAAGGGGTGGCGGCCATGGTCCATCCCTCCGCTCACCTGGAACCTGACCCCTCCCGGGCGGCCTTTCACGCCGAACAATATGAAATTTTCATCGAGGCGGTGAGGCTGATGATCGGCACCGGACTTTATGAAAAGGTGGCCCGCTTCCAGAGCAGGCATTGGGGATAGATGGGTGTATCGCCGTTGCGGGTTACGAGGGAAGATTAAGATTTGAAAGCACAGATGACCATTGCGGGGTTCTTATGATCAAAGAGTTTCTACACGTGGCTATTGCCGTGGAGAACCTGAAAACCTCCATTGACTTTTACTCTGAGATCATGGGCATGGAGGTGGATTATCGAGCCCGCCACGCCGGGGAGCTGCCTTCACGTATCAGTGGTGTGCCGGACGCCGATTTGGAGGTGGTGGTGCTTAAAAAAGGGGCCGTCCGAATCGAATTGACCGATTACCGCCACAAGGAGACGACATCCCCCAAGCCACAAAACCAGACCGGGCTGACCCATATCGCCTTTCTGGTAAGCGATATCGACAGCGAGTTTGAGCGAATCTCGGCCTTGGGTTACCGCTTCAATTCACCGCCTCTCCAGAGCCGGCCAGGGGGGCCGAAGGTCTGCTATTTCCACGGACCGGACCGTGTAGTCATTGAACTTTACCAATCTGCTCCCACCCATTAACACGGGAAGGCGCAGCCAGGACATAAATAAGATACGTTACGGAGGTTAACATGAAAGTCAACTATGATCCCATCATCTTTTGCCAGCATGAGTCTTTGAACTACGAGGATTTCGTCATCGCCACCTATGCCATGTGGATGAAGACTTCGGACTGGCTTCGCCGGGCGGGCGCTATCGCCGTGGAGCAAACCACCGGCACCTGGATGCCGGTGCCCCACGAGACCCCCGAGGTGCGCCGCCGCCACGTGGGCCGCGTGGTAGGGGTCTATCCGGTGCCCAGTTACGAGGATGCCTGGCCCAAAGAGCAGGAGGAAAAATCCCTGATCGTTCAGATCGCCTTCCCCTGGAAAAACTTCGGCCACCAGATTGCGGAGATGCTCTCCTCGGTACAGGGCAACATCTCCATGGCCGGCAAGATAAAGCTGTTGGACCTGGAGTTCCCCGAGAGCTTCACCGCCGGCTTCTCCGGCCCAAAGTTCGGGGTGCAGGGCCTGCGCGAGCTGATGCATGTACCCCAGAGACCCCTTATCCTGGGCATGATTAAACCCTGTACCGGGGCCGACGCCAAGACCACCGGTGAAATCTATGAGGAACTTGCCCGGGCGGGAGTGGAGCTTATAAAAGATGATGAGTTGATTGCCGACCCGGAGCACGCTCCCTTTGAAAAACGTCTGGAGTACTGTCTGGAGGCCGGTTTGAAAGCCGAACAGGCAACCGGCAACAAAAGCATCTACTTCATTAACATTACCGATCGCCCCGACCGCATGCTGACCAAGGCCCGCCGGGCCATAGAACTGGGGGCCAACGGCTTGATGGTAAATGTCCAGACTACCGGCTTTGGCACCATAGCCATGTTGGCGGACATGCCGGAGGTCAAGGTGCCCATCCTGTCTCATCCTTGCTATGCCGGCACGGGGTATATGTCGCCCCACTACGGTATTGCCTCTAATCTGGCCCTGGGAAAATTCCAGCGGCTGGATGGCGCCGACATCGTGGTCTACGCGGCCGCTTACGGAAAGGTGGGGGCTATCCGCGAGCGCTACATCCGCACGGCCCAGACCCTGCTGTCCAAGATGCATAACCTTAAGCCCATTTTGCCTCTACCCGCTGCGGGCCTGCACCCGGGAATGGTCCCGACTGTAATGCACGATCTCGGGCCGGATATCGTTATCGGTTGCGGCGGGGCCATGCACGGACATCCGGGAGGATTGGAAGCCGGCGTAAAGGCCATCCTGCAGTCCATAGAGGCCACATTGAATAACGTGCCTCTGGAAGACGCCGCCCGCGAGCACAAAGAGCTTAAGCAGGCACTGGATACCTGGGGTATTTTCGATCCCAACAAATCGATCTTTGAACTGACCCAGTAATCAGGCCCCAAGGATCTGAAACATCTACACTCCGGCCCCGTCAGGGAACATTGCCCTCGACGGGGCCAATGTGGCTGAAGGAGGTCCTGTTCCCCCACTCTCTTTTGATCCGGCCTTCATCCTCCGGACCTCTATTTTCGTTCCACGAATTCCACAATATTTCCATCCGGGTCTTTGACCATGGCAATCCGCACGCCGGGCCTGATCTCTCTTTCCGGGAGCGTAAATTCTATGCCGATTTTTTTCAGCTCATCGCAGAGCTCGGAAAGATTCTCTATCACGAAGGTCACATACCGAAACCCTAATTGATTTTCCAAACCGATGGCGCCGGGGGGAGGCACCTCCTTGGGCTCGATAAGCTTGAAGTCGCTTTCGCCGAAACGGAGCCTGTGCATGGTCCCGAACCATAAAGGCGTCGTCCCCACGAACTCCAGCCCCAATATTTTCTGATAAAAATGGAGACTCGCCTGGATGTCGCTGGCGATCAGGCCGAGATCCAGAGAATGCTTTGCCGGTTTCATCATTTTGTTTTATTCCTCTCTATGTTAGTTTTTAGGAAATACCAGGTTCCCCCGTGCGGAATCAGGGGGGCTTCCTTTTCGGTCCTGCCTGCAGCCAGGGCAGCCACCCGGTAGTCTTTGGGGGGCAAGGTCATCGGTTCATCGGTCAGGTCGAAGGTGCCCCATTGCTGGGGGATAATGACCCGGGCCTTCATTTCCCTGGCCGCCAGGATCACTTCCTCCGGGTTCATATGGTGGGTCTTCATAAACCAGCGGGGCTCGTAAAGTCCCACCGGCATCAGTGCGGCATCGATGGGGCCGTACTTTTCCCCGAATTCCCGATAGCCCCGGAAATAGCCGGAGTCCGCGCCGAAATAGACCTTACTGCCGTCCCCCTCAATCAGCCAGGAACCCCAGAGTCGTTTATTGGTATCAAAAGGGGTGCGTTTGGTCCAATGCTGGGCCGGCAGCAAACGATAGGTGATCCCCTGATAGGTGTAGGTTTCAAACCAGTCCAGTTCGATGACCCGGGCCCCGGGGACCACATCCTGAAACCAATCTTTGTATCCCAGCGGGGTCAGATACAAAGGCCTGGTCCCCAGGCGGATAATGCTGGCTTTGTTCAGGTGATCATAATGGCTGTGGGAAATAAGGACCACCTGAAATTCAGGCAGTTTGTCTAAGGGAATGGGGAAAGGCGCCTGTCTTTTAATGAAAAACACGATGTCATCGGTAAAGACCGGATCGGTGATCACATTCTGATTGAAAAGCCGAACCCATAGGGTGGCATGTCCCAGATAGGTGATGGAGTCTCCTTGATTTTCGATCTCTTTGACCGGGGTTGGGATGACAGGAAACCGGTGACGGGTCTTTTTTTCTTCGGCATAAGGATTCTTCGAGAACTTCCACTTTAGAAGCGGGAAAAGACCGCCGGGTTCCCTCTCGACCAGCCAGGGGTTTATAAAACCACCAGGATTTTGTCGATGGTGGGCCTTTTTTTTCGCCAGATCCTCCAGATCCATCTCCCGGCCATTGTTTTGGGAAAAACCAAATAAAGGGATCAGCAATAAGACCATCAAAATAAATAGTCCTTTAAATCCACCCATACCATCTATCCTCACCCGGCCTGTCTGATTTCAAATATCTTTGGTTAGGCCTTCTGCCTTTCCCTTAAGCAGCCCAAGATTCCGAGGCTGTCGGGATTTGCCTTTTTTCGACCATTCATAAATTTTTTCCATCGAGACCCCCTCCAGACAACAGCCGATGGCCCCGTTAAACTGGGGTTCTTCGGGGATGATGATCGGCTGACCATAGCGGCGGGAAAGCAGGGTTACGACGCCCTTATTCAAGGCTACCCCGCCGCAGAGGACCAAAGGTAAAGGAGGGTAGCGGCGGATCATTTGTATAACCCGACGGGAAACGGAATCATTGATACCGGCGCAGATCCGCTCTAAGGGCACCTGATCCATGAGAAAACCGATAATCTCGGTCTCTCCGAAAATGGCGCAGGTGTTGTTGATTTGAACCGGCTCTTCAATTTCCCGGGAAAGCTTCCTTATGTTAATGTTCAGCAGCCGGGCCATATTTTCCAGATAGCGTCCGGTGCCGGCCGCACACTTGTCATTGGTCTGAAAGTCCATTACCTTTTTATCCTGAACCCAGAGGACCTTGCTGTCTTGCCCTCCCATTTCCACCAGGATAAAATCCTTCAACCCCGTTTGAAAACAGGCCCCGCGAAAATGGGCACGAATCTCGGTAATGGCTTTGATTTTTCCCCCCATAAGATGTTTACCATAACCGGTAACCACCAATGATTTTTCGGGTCTCAGGCCCAGGTCGGCCAGAATCAAGGCGTGTTTGGTTTTTTCCGACCCGGCTTTCACCCTTTGGGTCAGGAATCGGACCGTATCGAGACGGATCTTTTTAAATTCCTTAAAATCGGAAGTCTGAACGATCTTGACAAAACGGCTTCCCAAATCAATTCCAATGGGCATTTAAGTTCCTTTATTTCCTAAGCACATCGATAAAAGCCTCAATACGAAACCTGGTCCGGTTGTCGATGGTCCTTGGTTTATCCCCTTCCAGGGTAAGGATGGGAACGGAAAGTTGCTTTCGGATCAGAAGGTCTTGAACCTGCCTGAAACAAAAACTTTGGGTATAGTGGATCAGGCCGTCCAGATTCCGTTCCTCCACAGCCTGTCCGATATCCTTAATCCGTCCAAAGATATCATAGGGGTAGGTATAATCCAGGTATTGCTGGATCAGGTTGTTGCCGAAGCCGGGCAAGCTGAACTGACGCTGGATCTCATTAAAGACCACCCGACCCCCGAGTTGTTCAATAAATTCATAAAACCCTGAATGGATGGGAGGGATGCCGATGTATCCCAGACGAACCGTTTCCGGGATTTTAGACCTATCGGCTAAGGCATCAAGAAATAGGGTCAGTTCTTCTTCATAAAGCCCCAGGTCGCCTTTGAAATCCGAACTGTTGACCAAAAAGAGGTGGTTCTCCCAGCCATGGACCCGGTTGCCTTTCCAGGTTTCCCGATCCAAAAGAGCCAATTTTTTCCTAACAGGGGAAATCCTTTTTCTTATGCAATCTACTTTCGACCAGGAGACCCCGAAGTGTCCCATCAATTCTTCCAGATTTTTTTTAAAAAGTGCGGGATCACGGTTATAGGGATAATTGAAGTGAATGACTTTAATGCCCTGGTGGACCAGGATCTCGGTCAAGGCCTGGGTATTACTGCAATCCCCCTGGGTGACGGCGATAACCGTCTGGATCTCGGGCCGATGCTTAAGGGCGGCATAAATACCTTTGATCCAACTGCACAGGGTCCTGGGGAAACCCTCCTCTTCGGCTTCTTCCACCCAGGCAGCAGCCTGGGGAGAAGTGATAAAGATATTATTCAAATCCACCGGGACACGACCGGCGGCAAAGAGTACTTCCACCGGAATGGTAGAGGTGATACCTATGGTTTTAGCTTTTTCTTCCAAAAGTGGTTCAAGGTTCTTCATATTTGCAACTTGAAACTTGCATCTTTCTTCTTTGACTCAGCCCTAACCCCCGCCCCCTGATCCCTGAACGGTATTTTTAACCATAACATAATAGCTGGAGAGTCTAAAGTCCTTTCGTCATGCAGGGCTTGATCCGACATCCAGAAGCCATATAGTGCTGATAAAACACTTGATTCCGGCTTTCGCTGGAATGACGGAAAACGAATCGAGGTCATAATTAGAAAGGCCACATTCCAGAAAATTGTGCATAATACCATTTCTTTGTGCAAACCTTTAGCTCTTTCCCAACCCAACAAATCATAACTACATGATATAATACAGATAAAAAAATAATCTCTGTGGCATAAGTTTTGCTTTTAAAAAAAAGATCCTTTAACATTTTCGAGGCCCTCGAGGTTCTTATGCCTATTGATCAACAGAAGACCAGGAAATCTTTGGGACCGATAAAAAAAGAGGGAGAAAATCAACCTCGGGAAAGCCCTGAGCCGATCCAGGCAGAAGACCGCCAGGACCGGGAGTTCTTGTTTAAAACCTTCCATGATATGCGAAACCCCCTGCACGCTATAATGGGCTATACCAGTTTGGTCTTGCGAAAGACCAGGGATCAGATTCCGGAAAAACACCAAGAGAATCTGGAGAAAGTTATAAAGAGTGCTGAACGGCTGAGGGAAATCGTGGATCGGATGGTCAACTTTTATCGGGGAAAATGAACCCCAAAAACCATTAAACGGAGAGGGAAAATCATGTCAGAACCCTTTCAGATCCTGATCGTGGAAGATGATCCTTTGGAAGCCGATCTTCTGGGACAAGAGTTGGAGGATCATGGTTATAAGACCCTCTGGGCCGAGGACGGGGAAAAGGGGTTACAACTGGTTCAGGAATCCCTGCCCGACCTGGTCTTGCTGGATATCCTTCTGCCCAAATTGGATGGTTTTGAGGTAGTTAAAAAAGTTAAGACCAATCCTAAAACCAGATATATCCCGGTTATCATGGTGACGGCCCTGGTTGATATGGATGAACGGGTAAAAGGACTGGATTCCGGGGCCGACGACTATATCACCAAGCCCTTTAAGACCTTTGAGTTATTGGCCCGGGTTCGTTCCATGCTGCGAATCCGGAAGATGTATCTGGACCTGACTTCCACCCGGGCTCAACTGAAAGAATCTAAAGAAGAAAATATCCTGCTCAAAAAGGAGATCCAGGGGAAATATTCCTTTGATAACATTATCGGCCGGAGTCCGGCGATTCAAAAGGTCTTCTATCTGATGGAAAAGGCCATAGAAAGCCCGGTTAACGTGTTGATTCAGGGGGAAACGGGAACCGGCAAGGAACTGGTAGCCCGTTCCATTCATTACAGCAGCAGACGTAAAGACAAACCCTTCGTGGCCCAGAATTGCGCCGCCCTGCCGGAAAATCTTTTAGAGAGCGAACTCTTCGGCCATAAAAAAGGCGCCTTTACCGGAGCGATCGCCGACAAGAAAGGGCTGTTTGAGTTGGCCCATAAAGGGACCATCTTTTTGGATGAGATAGGGGATACCCCGCCTTCCCTGCAGGTCAGGCTCTTAAGGGTTTTGCAGGAAGGTGAAATTCGGCGTGTTGGAGAAGTTAATCCCATGAAAGTGGATGTTCGGATAATTTCCGCCACCCATCAGGATTTGCGGCAAGAGATTGAGGCCGGAAGGTTTCGGGAAGACCTCTATTATCGGATCCAGGCATTTCCTATTCCTTTACCGCCCTTGAGGGAAAGAACCGGAGACATCCCCCTATTGGCGGAATTTCTATTAGCCAAATATTGCCAACGTCTCGAAAAACAATGCCAAATCAGCCCGGAATGTCTGGCCCTGCTGGACCAGTATCCCTTTCCAGGAAACATAAGGGAACTGGAAAATGAAATAGTCCGGGCCTTGACGCTGGCCCCGAATCTGGGAAGCATTACCCCTGATCTCTTGTCCGATACCATTCGAAAGGTTTCAAAATCATCCCTTGACCTTGATCAGGGGTCCGTTCAAGAAATCACTGTTCGTTTGGAAAAGGTCCTGGTAAAAGAAGCTTTGGATGAGATGGGGGGCAATCGAACCCGGGCGGCTCAAAAATTGGGCCTGAGTCGCCGGGGATTGCTCAATAAGATCAGGCGATATGGTTTGGAATAAGCGCCTTTTTTTTCCTGTCAGTAGAAACCTTCCCCAAAATCGTCACACAGCCAGTCCCGGAATGTCTTTATCCGATAACTAAAGAGGTTCTTTCAAAAGTCTTAATTATGCAAAATTAATTGGATTTTACTTTCGTAACCGGCTCATTTATTATAATATTAAAAGTTTAAAGTTGACGCCAAAGATATCGATGATATCTTAGTAGGAAATCATTTTGAGTTGAATGTTGAGTACGGAGAATGGCTAAATACCCCTGTGCAGGAATCATATTAGCCGGCGGGTTAAACCGCCGAATGAACGGCCGGAACAAGGCATTGCTTTTCGTGGGCAATCAATCCATAATCGGAAGACAGATAGAACTGTTTCAAAAATTGTTCGAACAAGTGATCCTGGTGACCAATCGCCCCCTTGATTTTATTTCCTGGGATATTACTATTGTCAGCGATCTATTACCGTTTCGAAGTTCTTTAACCGGCATCCATGCCGGACTTTTCTATACCAGGCCTTCCCATGCCTTTATCACAGCCTGTGACATGCCTTTTTTAAAAACCGAAATGATCCAGGTCCTGCTCCAGGATTTCGACCCCAAGTGGGATGTTATAGTTCCCGTCACCAGGGAGGGGTATCAGCCCCTTTGTGCCGTATACTCCAAGAGGTGTTCGAAGCTCATCGAGGATCAGTTAAGGAAAGGGGAGATGAAGATTTCAAAACTCTTTTCCAAGGGCCAAGTAAAAAAAATACCGGAAGATACTCTCAAACGGATCGATCCTGATCTGATTTCTTTCTTCAATATTAACACCCAGGAGGATCTGATCCTCTCACAAACCTTTAATTGAAGGATACTATGAGCGATCAAGACATCGGCTTTGATACCCTTAAAGTCTTTAAATGGAGTGAACAGGGGTTGATAGAACATATGCGCCCCATTGCCCGGGAAGTCCCCTTAACCATATATTTAAATGACCATGAAGTGGTTACCCTGCTCTGTTTGGGGGATCATCTGAAAAGCCTGGCTATAGGTTTTTTGAAGTCCGAGGGACTTATCAGCGGGCTTCAGAATATTAAATCGGTTTTTGTGGATGAAGCCGATCGACTGGTCCGTGTGGAGATCGAGGAGGAGACCGATCTGGCTGAAAAACTTTTTATGCGCCGGACCCTGACCTCCGGCTGCGGTAAAGGCACTACCTTCTATAATGCCCTGGATACCCTGATTACGGAAAAAATCGACTCCTCTTTACAAATAAGTACCGATCAGGTTTTTCATTTGATGCATCGTCTGGCAGAAGCCTCGGCCTTGTATAAGATAACCGGAGGGGTCCATAATTCGGCCTTGGCCACAGTGGAGGATCTGGTATTATTCAGAACGGATATCGGCCGGCATAATGCGGTAGATAAACTCTACGGCGAATGTTTCTTGAAAAATGTTTTCCTTGAAGATAAAGTTTTGATCACCACCGGTCGGATTACTTCAGAGATCCTGATCAAGACCAGCCGAATGGGAATTCCCGTCTTGATCTCCCGATCGGCAGCCACCACCATGGCCGTTTCCTTGGCTCAACAAGTCGGCGTGGCCTTGATCGGCTATGTCAGAGGGAAGAATCTGGTCGTCTATACCGGCAGGGAACGGGTCATCGATTCGGCAACTGAAAGCTCAAAGCCCCAAAGCTGAAAGTAATGGGGCTTTAGAATCCAGAATAACCCCCAAATCTGTTACGATCTATCCTTATTCTGGCTCCTGGATTCCTAAATTTCAAAAAGTATTGGTTTGATTTATGTCCATTTATTTAGACAATGCCGCCTCCTCCCACCCCAAGCCTGAATCGGTCTATCTGGCAGTCAATCAAGTCCTGAGAGATATCGGAGCTAACCCGGGCCGGGCCGGTCACAAACTGGCTATAAAGGCCTGCCAACGGATTGCTCAGACCCGTCAAGCCCTGGCGAAATTATTCGACATACAGGATCCAGAGCGGATTGTTTTTACCTCTAACGCCACTGAAGCCATCAACCTGGGACTCAAAGGGTTTCTTAATCCCGGAGACCATGTTATCACTTCTTCGATGGAACACAATTCGGTCATTCGCCCATTGCGTTTTCTGGAAACCCGGGGGATCGAATTAACTATCGTTCCCGGTAACGCCCAAGGACAAATACAGGCCCCGGTAATCGAAAAAGCAATCCGGAAACAAACCCGGTTGATCGTCATGACCCATGCCTCCAATGTGACCGGAGGGTTCATGCCTATCGAAGAAATCGCCGAATTGGCCTCAAAGCACGGACTGCGGTTTATGGTGGACGCCTCTCAGACCGCCGGTCTGGTGCCTCTTTCCGTGGCTAAGGTGGGCATTGACCTTTTGGCGGCCCCTGGCCACAAGGGGCTGATGGGACCTCAGGGCACCGGTTTCCTGTATATGGGACCGGAAGTCTCCTTGCGCCCTCTATTACAAGGCGGAACCGGCAGCCAATCAGAACTGGAAATTCAACCGGATTTTTTGCCGGACCGGATGGAGTCAGGTACTTTAAATACCCCGGGGCTGGCCGGGTTGGGAGCCGGTGTCCAGTTTATTTTAGACCAGGGTTTGGCCCGAATCCGGGAAAAAGAAATGCATTTAGCCCAACTGCTGTGGGACGGTTTGAAAAAAATTCCTCAGGTCCTGGTCTACGGGCCGAATAACCCAAAGGACCGTACGGCCGTTGTTCCCTTCACTATCTCCTCTTTAAATCCACAGGCGACAGCTTCTATCCTGGACGTGGCCTATGACATTGCCGTCAGAGCCGGCTTGCATTGCGCGGCTCTGGCCCATCGGACCATAAAAACCTTCCCGGAAGGAACGGTCCGCGTCAGTCCAGGTTTTTTCAATACCGAAAAAGAGATTGAAGCCTTTCTTAAGGCGATCCGGGAAATTTCAAAAAAGGTCTCACCGGTTTAGTTCGAAAATAGAATTTTTTGGCACGGGTCCGGCATAGCCTGACACACGGATTTCACGGATAATCCCTTTTCTTAAGACCAGCTTCCGCCGAAGGTGGATGATGGGCATCCCTCAATCCGGTTTTTACGGGATTGAGGGATATCCCCTGGTCTTAACCGTGTAATCCGTGAAATCCGTGCCAAAAAATGTCTTTGATTCTTCCATTTTCATACTTCGTGGTGACCTAATGGTCATGAGGGCTTAATACGATAATGAAAATCAGGCATGAGGCACGATGGTTTAATATGTCTTTTTTGACATAATACATTAATTTTATTTGTGATTTTTTTGTTGAAATGTTTGTCCGATTGTGATTAGCATAACGTTGACTTTCCTTTAAACCCTTTTACACCCAACCCAGAAATAAATACTTTTATCCGTTTCAATAGTATTTTAGGCTTTTTTAAAGAAAGGGGGTGCAATCCGGAAGCCTGGTTTTTGGTGGACACTGTTTCTCTAACAATGCATCAGGGCACAATTTTGAAAGGATGGTGATCATTAATATGGGCGTTACACGAAGAAATTTTTTGAAAATAAGTAGTGCCACCGCCGCCGGACTGGCCTTGTCCCGTCTGGGGTTTGATCTTTCTCCGATAGAGGCCTATGCCCAGGAACTTCATATTAAAGGGGCCAAGGAAACCTATTCCATCTGCTGTTTTTGCTCTGTGGGCTGCGGAATTATCGTCCACACCGACACCCAGGGTAAAGTGATCAACATGGAGGGAGACCCGGAACATCCGATCAGTGAAGGGACCCTCTGCGCCAAAGGGGCTTCTTCCTACCAGATTGCCGTCAACGAAAACCGTCTTAAAAAGGTCCGTTACCGGGCACCCTTTAGTGACAAATGGAAGGAAGTCTCCTGGGACTGGGCCCTGGGGAAAATAGCTTCCAACATTAAAAAGAGCCGGGACGCAAGCTTCTCGGAAAAGAACAGCCAGGGACAGGTCGTCAACCGCACCAACGGGATCGCCTCTGTCGGCAGCGCGGCCCTGGACAATGAGGAATGCTGGCTCTATCAGAAATTCCTTCGGTCTCTGGGGCTCATTTATATCGAACATCAGGCCCGTATCTGACACAGCGCTACTGTAGCGGCTCTGGCAGAGTCGTACGGACGCGGTGCCATGACGAACCACTACATCGATTTTCGGAATGCCGATGTCATCCTGAACATGGGCGGTAATGTAGCCGAGAACCATCCGGTATCTTTTAAATGGATCCAGGCGGCCAAGGACAAAGGGGCTATTTTTATCCATGTAGACCCCAGATATACCCGCACTTCCACCAAGGCCGATATTTATGTCCGGCTCCGTTCCGGGACCGATATCGCTTTCCTGGGGGGGATGATCAAATATATCCTGGATAACCAGATCTATGATGAGTTTAATGTTAAAAATTATACCAATGCCTCTTTTATCGTCAATCCCAAGTATGGTTTTAATGATGGTCTTTTCTCCGGCTACGACGCCGGGAAAAAGGTTTACGACGCCTCCACCTGGGCCTTGGAAAAGGATGCCGCCGGAATCCCCCGGCGTGACCCGACCCTCCAGGATGAACGTTGTGTTTTCCAACTCTTAAAAAAGCATTACTCCCGCTATACTCTGGACAAGGTCTCGGAGATCACCGGCACCCCCAAAGAGGACCTGGAGAAGGTTTATAAGGCCTATGGGTCAACCGGGACCCCGGACCGGGTAGGTACGGAATTATATGCCATGGGCTGGACCCAGCATACCGTAGGGGTCCAGAATATCCGGACCATGGCCATTATCCAGGACCTTTTAGGCAATATGGGCGTGGCCGGCGGCGGGATCAATGCCCTGCGCGGGGAGTCCAATGTCCAGGGTTCAACCGATCAGGCCTTGCTTTTCCATATTTTTCCAGGATACCTGCCGGCCTCCCGTTCCCAGTGGCCGACCTTGGCCGATTATAATAAAACCACCCCGGCCACCAAAGATCCCCGTAGTGTCAACTGGTGGAGAAACCGGCCCAAGTATGTGGCCAGTTTCCTGAAATCCACCTATGGAGACAAAGCTACCCCAACCAACGATTTCGGCTACCACTGGTTACCCAAGTTGGATCCCACCCAGGACGCTTCCTGGTTGAACCTTTTTGATGAGATGTATAAGGGAACTTTTAGCGGTTTTTTTGCCTGGGGGATGAATCCGGCCTGTTCCAGCGCCAATGCCGGCAAGGTTCGCCAGGCCTTGGGTAAATTGGACTGGATGGTCAATGTCAATGTCTTCGATAATGAGACCGGTTCCTTTTGGAAAGGCCCGGGACTGGATCCCAAAAAGATTAAGACCGAGGTCTTTCAACTGCCCTGTGCTGCTTTCATGGAAAAAGAAGGCAGTATCAGCAACAGCGGCCGCTGGATGCAGTGGCGTTACAAGGCTGCCAATCCCCCAGGGGAGGCCAAACCGGACGGGGATATCATTTACGAACTTTTCAAAAAGGTCCTCGCCCTTTATGAAAAAGACCAAGGGGTCTTCCCCCAGCCGATTTTGAATTTAAAGTGGGACTATGAAACCAATGGTCATTTCGATATTCATAAAGTAGCCAAGGAGATCAACGGCTATTTTCTGGAAGATATCCCGGCACATCCTGTTGACAAAAAGGCCTATAAAAAAGGGACCCTGGTTCCGAGTTTTGTTTTTCTCCTGGACGACGGGCGGACCTCTTCGGGGAACTGGCTTTATTCTGCCAGTTATACCGAGGCCGGTAATATGGCTGCCCGCCGGAAGAAGACCGATCCCACCGGGTTGGGTCTCTTTCCGGAGTGGTCCTGGACCTGGCCGGTAAACCGCCGGATCATTTACAACCGGGCCTCGGTGGATCTGGAAGGGAATCCGCGGGACCCCAGGCGGCCCTTACTCAAGTGGGACCCAGCAGGGAAGAAATGGGTCGGTGATGTCCCTGATGGACCGGCCCCACCCATGGGCACTAAAGGGGTCTATCCCTTTATTATGAAACCGGACGGAGTCACCTCGATCTTCGGACCGGGTTTGAAGGACGGGCCTTTCCCGGAACATTATGAACCGTTGGAATGCCCCATTGAGAAAAATCCCATGTCTTCTCAAAAGATCAACCCGGTGATCAAGATTTTCAAGGACGGCCTGGATAAGTTTGCCTCTTGTGATCCCAGATTTCCCTTTGTTTGTACCACCTACCGGGTAACCGAACATTGGCAAACCGGGGTTTTGACCCGCTGGTTGCCCTGGTTGATAGAGGCCGAGCCCCAAGTTTTTGTTGAGATGAGCCAGGAACTGGGCAAATTGCGGGGGATTAAAAACGGGGAAAGGGTTATGGTCTCCAGCCTTCGAGGCCAATTGGAGGCGGTGGCGATTGTCACTTCTCGTTTTAAACCCTTTCAGGTGGCGGGGCAGACCATTCATCAGATCGGGCTCCCCTGGCATTTCGGATGGCTTCATCCCCGGGATGGTGGAGACAGCGCCAACCTGTTGACCCCAACGGTTGGAGACCCCAATACCATGATTCCGGAAACCAAGGCCTTTATGGCCAATGTGACCAAATTGACCAAACAACCGGCCAAAAAGGCCAGGAAAGCATAAGGGGAGGTGAGCCTTCATGGCAGATAAATCTTTTTTTATAGATACTTCCAGGTGCACGGCCTGCCACGGTTGTCAAATGGCCTGCAAACAGTGGAATAAGCTCTCTACCGAAAAGACGGTTAACCGGGGAAACCACCAAAACCCCCCCGATCTTTCTCCAACCACCTTTAAACTGGTCCGCTTCAGTGAAGAGGAGGTGGGAGGGAAGCCGGTCTGGTATTTTTTTGCCGAACAGTGCCGCCATTGCCTGGAACCGCCTTGCAAAGAAACGGCCGACACCATGGTCAAAGGGGCCATCATTAAAGACGAGGCCACCGGAGCGGTCCTTTTTACCGACCTTACCCAGAAGCTCAAGGGCCAGGAGGTTATTACCGCCTGTCCCTACAATATTCCCAGAATGGACAATAAGACCAAACGGCTGGCCAAATGCACCATGTGTATCGATCGGGTCCGAAACGGTCTTCTTCCGGCCTGTGTCAAAACCTGCCCTACCGGGACCATGAACTTCGGGGACCGGGAGGAAATTTTGGCCAAGGCCCGGAAACGATTGGATGAGGTCAAGGCCAAGTTTCCCAAGGCCAGCCTGCTCGATATGGATGACATCCGGGTGGTCTACCTGATACTGGATGACCGTCAGAAGTATTACAAGTTTGCTTCTGCCCAAGGGAGAGGGATTTCCCGCCAGACCGCTTTGCGAAAACTTTTTAAACCTCTGACTCAAGTGGCTGCGGCCACGTCGGTTTTGAAAGGATGATCGGGGAATCGGATAACAACTATTAACTTTGGATTAACAGCCTATTAAATGAACACACCCCCCAAGGGCCGGCTCGTTAACCGAGTCGGCCTTTTCTTTTTAAACCGAACATCCTTCGAATTTGTTTAAAATTCGTCTTGAGATTTTAATCGCCCTATATTATTATATTTTTTAATTCAAAAATAGAAAATCAGGCATGAGGGACGAGGCGCGAGGCACGAGAGGAAAAAAACACTGGCCCCTGGCCCTTTAATTCCCTTTTCATGTTTCGTCGTGCTCGTGCTCCTTAGGGGCCTGAGGGTTTAATATGAGACCATTAAAAAGTTTAAGGACCGAATGAAAGTGACCGACCCAGAAGATCGATGCGAAGCTGCCCTGAGCCAAAAAGAAAAAGAGCTTACTCAGATCATTCAAGGCCTTTCCATAGCCGCCTTTGTTTTCGATTCCCGGCATGTGATTACCCATTGTAACCGGGCCTTTGAAAAAATGACCGGCCTTTCGGCCGAGGAGCTTATTGGAACCCAAGACCATTGGAAGGCCTTTTATCCGACCCAAAGACCCATCCTGGCCGATTATATCGTCAATAACGCTTCCGAAGAGGAAATCGCCCAGCGATACCCTGGAAAGGTTAAAAAATCCGCTCTTATCGAAGGGGCTTACGAGGTGGAGGATTATTTCCCCAACCTGGCCGGAGGGGGCAAATGGCTCTTTTTTACCGCTGCTCCCATTTTGGATGAGAAAGGGAAAATAATCGGGGCCATCGAAACCCTGCAGGATGTCACCGACCGAAAAAAGGCGGAAGAAGCCTTAAAAAGAACGGAAAGGCGGATGAATGCCCTCCTGGATTTTGAACCCTACCCGGTAGTGGTCTTTACCCTGGATGGGCGGGTAAATTACCTGAATCCGGCCTTTACGGAGATATTCGGCTGGACCCTGGAAGAGCTGGAAGGGAAGCGCATCCCCTATGTCCCCCCCGGCTTGGAACAAGCCACCCAGGAGGGTATAAAAAGACTCTTGAAAGAAAGGATTATCCTTCGCTCCGAAACCCAGCGGTTGACCAAGGACGGCAGGGTCCTGGATGTGGTCATCCGGGCAGCGGTTTTTTCGGTTTCCACGGAAGAACCAGCCGGACAAATCGTTATTATCCGGGATATTACCCGGGAAAAGCAGATTGCCCGGAACAATGAAGCCATGATAAAGATCAGTATGGCCCTTCCGGAGTACCCGGACCTGGAAGATCTGCTTTATTATATTAATAGCGAAGTAAAAGGACTGTTAAATACCGAAGGGGCCATTGTCATCCTCCATGATGAATTGAAAGGAGACCTTTTCATCCTCGGCGCCGCTTATGATGATTTGAGTATGGAAAAAAAGGCCGGGGAAGTCCGGTTCGCTATGGATGAATTGATAGCCGGACGGGTTATCCAGACTGGGGAACCTTTAATACTGAATGATTTTTCCAAAGACCGGGAAATCCATCAGGAGCGGGATAAAAGGCTGGGCTATAAAACCCAAAATTTGGTTTTGGTTCCTCTGAAAAGCGTTGACCGGATCATAGGGACCTTATGTGCCATCAATAAAAAAACCGGGGATTTTGAGCAATCCGATATTGAATTGTTGAATATGATCGCCGGTACGGTAGTCCTTTCTATAGAAAATGCCCGGGTCACCGAAGAACTTAAAAAAGCCTATCGTGAGGTAACCAGTCTCAACCGGGCCAAGGATAAGGCGATCAATCACTTGTCCCACGAATTGAAGACGCCTTTAGCCATCCTTTCAGGGTCTTTTAATGCGCTCATCAGGAAATTGGGTGCTCTTTCCGAAGAAACCTGGAAGCCGGCCGTAGAGAGAATCAAACGGAATTTGGATCGTATTTTAGAGATCCAATATGAGGTTGACGACATCATTGCCGATAAAGAGCAGAAAAGCTATGGCCTTCTTTCCATCCTGTTAGACGAGTGCGCCGATGAACTTTCCACCCTGGTGGCGTTGGAGACCGGCCAGGAACCATTAGCCGAAAGGATTAGAAAAAAGATTGAGTTCCTCTTCGGGCCCAAAGAGGCCACGGCCCAGGAGATCCATCTGGAGCAATGGGTCGGCCAAAGGCTGGAGACTTTAAAGCCCCGCTTTTCCCATCGGCAAGTTGAGATCGTCAGCAACCTTTCTCCGGCTCCACCTATTCTGTTATCACCGGAAGTGCTCGGGAAGGTAATAGACGGCCTGATCCGGAATGCCGTAGAGAACACCCCGGATGAGGGCAAGATCGAAATAGCAGTTCAAAAGAAAGGGAAAGGGGCTTTATTTACCATCCACGATTATGGGGTGGGTATTACCGAAGAGGACCAGAGAAGGATCTTCGAAGGATTTTTTCCGGCCCGGGCGACCATGAGTTATTCTACCAAGCGGCCTTACGATTTTAATGCCGGCGGCAAAGGTGCCGACCTGTTGCGGATGAAGATCCTGTCCGAGCGGTTTGGGTTTCAGATTACCATGACTTCCACTCGCTGCGGTTTCATACCCAAAGAAGAAGACCCCTGCCCCGGCCGGATCGGTTCCTGCCTTCACCAAGAAGAATGCCTCCACTCCGGGGGAACAACCTTTTCCGTTTTTTTCCCGCCGGCCGCAGAGATCCAGTCGTAGCCCTTACTTGTTTATTCTTCGCCTCGGCAGATGAAAGGTTAAAAACCCGCCTTCCTGGCGGGAATCAGAAAAATCATTCCGCCGGCCGCCAGGGCCAGGCCGGCGCAAAAAAGATAAAGGATATCATAACCTCCCTGGTGCAGCACCAGGGCCCCTGCCAGCGGTCCGATGAAAAATCCCCCTTGAAACATCTGCAGGCCCAGGTTGGTGTTGAAGGCCCGCAGCTTCGGCCGGGAGCGGTCAAACAACAGGGCATTTAAAACCGGCATTACAACGCCCCAACCCAGGCCCAACAAACCCCCCAGGGTAAAAAACCAGAAAGCCTCATTCACTCGGGCCAGGAACAGGTAGCCGGCGGACAAAAAAAGAAGCGTCAGGCCGGTGGCAACCGTCTTATTCACCCGGTCAAAAAGCCGGGCCGCGATCAGCCGGATTCCGATTTCCCCAACGGTGGACAGGGTAAAAAACAGGCCGGGATTGGCTACCCCTAACTTCCGGGCATAACCGGCCAGGAAGAAAAAAACCAGGGCGTATCCGCTGTAAAACAACAACATGGCCGCAAGAATCAACAGAATTTGCCTTTCCCTGAGATTTCGATAGATCTCCGTCCGGGACAACCTTCCGGCCTGGTCTCCGACAGCCGGCCCTTTCGCCGATCCCTTCATAAAAATCAGGGGAAAGATCAGGATCATGGTCAAGGCAAAAAAAGTCAGGACCTGGGGATACCCGCCCAGCCGGTCCATCAGGATTTTCAGGACCGGCGGGATGACGGCATAGGGCAGCAGGGTGATGATGGAAAGGAGTCCGAAGGCCTGGCCGCTACGCCCTGGCGGAATGCGTTGAACGATCACCGTCATCAGGGCCGTGGCCAGGACCACATGGGCCGCCCCGTGAAACAGTCGAAGCAGCATCATCGACCGGAGGGTGTCGGCCCAGCTATAGGCGGCCAAGGCGGCCATAACCCCCAGGGTCCCCCAGGAGATCCAGCCGCGGGCATTGCCGGGATGGGAAAAAGGGCTGATGAAGGGGCGGAGGACCAGGGCTACGGCCGAGAAGAGTCCGATGATCAGCCCCAACCACTTTGCGTTGATGGGCAGGGTCAGAAGGTATTCCTCAAAGGAAAAAAAGACGGCGATGTTGATGAAGGCCAGGAAGACCGCGATATTAAAAAAGATAAATTCCCGGGTCCAGAGTGGTCGTTCGGTTGTCATATCGCGACGATTACCTGGGCTTGATCCCCGGGGAAGGTTCAACCCGGAGGCTTAAACGATAGAGCAGATTACCGGCCACTTCTCTTCGGTAATCGGCGGTGGCCCGGATATCATCGATGGGGGACACCGCCCGGCGGGTTGCTTCCGCGGCTTCTTTTAAGACCTCAAGCCTTAAAGGCCGGCCGCGTAAAGCCGCCTCCACTTCAGGTGCGGTCACCACTGTGGGCCCCACACTCCCCCAGGCCAGCCGGATATCTTCTATAATCCCGGCAGGGTTAAGATCGATCAAAGCGGCCAGGCTGACAATCGAAATGGCCAGGGCCTTCCGCTGTCCGACTTTTTCATAGTGCTGCCGATTGAATTGAGGATTTTTCGATATCCAGACCCCGGTCAATATCTCGTCGGGTCTAATGGCCGTTTGGCCGGGCCCTTTGATAAAATCCCCTATGGGCAGCCGTCGATCGGCGGTCCGGCTGCGTAACGCCACTTCGGCTTGCAGCACGTAGAGCGGCGGCAGGGTATCCCCGGCCGGTGAGGCGGAGCAGATGTTGCCGCCGATAGTCCCCATATTCCGGATGGGGGGGGACCCCAGACTTTTCACGGCCCGGGTCAGCACCGGGAATCGGGTC
>CAZVHO010000017.1:22483-58244 GCA_964627515.1 uncultured Thermodesulfobacteriota bacterium
GATGGGGGGGGACCCCAGACTTTTCACGGCCCGGGTCAGCACCGGGAATCGGGTCTGGATAATCGGGTCGTCTAAGATTCGGGCATGGGAGGTTCCGGCCTTGATCAATACCCAGTCCTCCCGGTCCTCGATCCCCTGCAATTCGCGGAGACGTTCCAGGCAGATCAACTGCTGCGGTTGTCCGATGCCGGATCTGAGTCTCACCAAAACATCCGTGCCGCCGCCATAGACCATCGTATCGGGTTCCTCCAGGGCAGGCCATAACGCTTCCAGGTATTCGGGCATCAGCCAACGGGGCACGGATCACTCCCTTCTGCCGGGGAAGACACGACCTTTTCCACGGCATCCACAATCTTCTGAAAACCGGTACAGCGGCACAGGTTTCCGGACAGACCCTTCCGAATCTCCTCCCGGTCAGGCCGGGGATTACGCCGGAGCAGATCGATCGTTCCCAGGATCAGGCCGGGAGTGCAGAAACCGCATTGAACAGCGCCCGCCTCCACAAAAGCCTGCTGAACCGGATGCAGGTGTTTACCGTCCGAAAGGCCTTCGATGGTCAGAATGGACCGCCCCTCAAGCTGACCGACCCGCATCAGGCAGGCCAGACGGCTCTCTCCCTCCACCAGGATGGTACAGGCCCCGCATTCCCCGGACCCGCAGGCCTCCTTGGTCCCGGTAAACCCCAAATCTTCGCGCAGCAGATCCACCACCCGCCGCTCGGCATCCGTTTCCAATTCCACGGGGTTGCCGTTCAACCTGAATGAAAGCCTGATTTTCATACGCCTTGTTCCCGCAAAGCCCTCAACACCCTTTCCGGAGTAAAGGGGTTTTGCGACAGCCTGATCCCGCAGGCCTCAGCCAGGGCATTGGCCACGGCCGGCAACGGTCCATCCACAGCGATTTCCCCTCCTCCCTTTAAGCCCAGGGGGCCGCTGGGTTCGAAGGAGGCCACCGGCACCGATTCCATATCCGGCAGATCGAGCGCGGTCGGAATGATATAGGCCGCCAGGTCCCGGGTAAGGACTTTCTCCTGTTCCACCCGGAATTCCTCGGTCAAGGCATACCCCAGTCCCTGGGCGATTCCGCCCTGGATCTGTTGTTCAAAGATCGGGGGATTGACAATGCGGCCGCAGTCGCTCACAGCCAGATATTTTTTCACTTCAACCAACCCGGTCAATTCGTCCACTTCTACGGCCGCCAGATGGACCCCGTAGGAATAAATCAGGTGGGGGAGGCCGTGCAACTGCAGGGCAGGATCCGGGGATGGCCGATCCGGGGAAATCGGGGCCTGGAAGGAATGAATTGCCAGACACTCCTCCGGCGCCAGTTCCCCGGCGATCCGGGACAAGGGTATCTTCCATCCGGTTGGGACATGACTGACGACCGACGGCATCAGGATGACTTCTTCCAGGTCCCAGGCACCAAAAAGTTCGGCCCCTTTTTCTCGGATTTTTTGTTTCAGTTCTTGAGCAGCTTCGATCAAGGCCCGTCCGAAGGTGTAGGTCGTCCGGCTGGCCGAGGCGGAGCCGCAGGCCAGGGTTTCCCGGGTATCCGGCCGGACGATTTCCAGCCTCGACCGGGGCTGGTTTAAGATTTCGCCGGCTATTTGAAGATAGGTGTGGCTGTTCCCCTGCCCCATATCCACCACCCCGCTGTAGATGCGGAAGCATCCCGGGCCGGTAAGTTCAATTTTGGCCGTAGCGACATCGGGCACGACCGGCCCGTATCCCTGGCCGTGCATAACGCAGGCCAGGCCCACCCCCCGATGCTTAAAAGGGCCGGCCGAAGCCTTCCAGGCCTCCCTTCCGGTCCAAAGGGGATGATTCTCCAGGACGGCCAAACATTCCTGAAGATGGGTCGAGGCGGTTAAATGGACTCCGATGGCATTTTGATCTCCGGCAACGACGGCATTTCTTTTCCTGATCTCGAGTGGAGAAAGGTTCAGCTTTCGGGCCAGGAGATCGATCGTCTGTTCCAGGGCGGAATTGACCTGAGGGACCCCGAAACCGCGGAAAGGTCCGCTGAGGGGGTTGTTGGTGTAAACCGCCCAGGCCTTAAGATCAATATTCGGGAGGCGGTAAGGACCGCCGGCGTGTTCCAACCCCAGGGTCATGACGGCGCCGCCCAGGTGGTCGTAAGGCCCGGTATCGTAATGCAGTCGGGCTTCCAGGGCCTGGAAGCGGCCCTCCGAATCGGCCCCCAGTCGGTAATAAAGCCGGGCGGGGTGCCGCTTGCAACTGACCGTAAAGCTTTCCTCCCGGTCCAACCACATCTTCACCGGCCGGCCGGGGCAGTGGAGGGCCGCCAGGGCCAAGAGGCTCTGGACCGTAATGCCGTCCTTGCCGCCGAAGGCCCCTCCGCAGGCCGGCACTTTCAGCCGGATGGTCTCCCGATCCAGCCCCAGGGCCTCGGCAACTTCAAAACAATCCCGGAAAGGGGTCTGGGTGGAGACCACCAGGGTCAGAGAGCCGTCCGGCTCCATTCGGGCCCAGCCGGCCTCTGTTTCCAGGTAGGCGTGTTCCTGATAGGGGGTTTGAAAGACAAACTCCGCCAGCGCCGCGCAGTGTTGAAAAGCCTCTCGCACCTCCCCGCGCACCAAGTGCCCTTTTAAGAGCACATTTCCCCCGGGATGGTTTTCATGGATCAGAGGGGCGTCTTCGGCCAGAGCGGCTTCCAGATCGAAAACCCCGGGGAGCGGCTCCAGGTGGACCCGGATTAATCCCAAGGCCCGGCCCAGGGCCTCCCGGTTTTCAGCCAAAACCAGGGCAATGGCATCCCCGGGGTAGCGGACCTTGTCGTCCACCAGGACCGGCTGGTCTCTCCGGATAATGCCCTGCCGGTTGGTGCCCCGGATGTCCTTATGGCTCAGAATCCCCAATATTCCGGGTAATTTTTCCGCCTCCCGGCAGTCGATTCCCTTCAGGCGGGCATGGGCCGCCCCGGCCCGTTTGACCCCGGCCCAGACCAGATCCGGTCCATAATAATCGGCCGCATATTTTTCGGCCCCGGTTACCTTTCCCGGGGCATCAAAACGAACCGAAAAATTTGCCAAATCCGGGCTAAAGGTCTTCATGGTCCTTTAAGATATCCCCCAGGGCTTCGACCAGGGCTTCCAGGGCCTCCTGAGGGGAAATTGAGATTCGAATATAGTTTGGGAAGCGAAAGCCGGTCATGGTCCGAACCATCACCCCCCGGGCCATGAGTTTCCGGTAGGCCAAACTGTCGCTGATGGGCAATCGGATCATGACAAAATTGCCTTCGCCGCTGATATAGGGCAGCCCCATCCGGTCGAGTTCCCTGGACAAAAAAACCTTACCGGCCTTGACCAGCTCCCGCGTCCGTTGGATATGTTCGGTATCCGACAGGGCGGCCAGGGCCGCTTCCTGGGCCAGGCCGTTGACCGAATAGACCACGCAGGTACGGCGGATCATATCCACCACCGGCAGGTCCCCCACCAGGTAGCCGATACGCAAACCGGCCAGGGCATACATCTTGGAAAAGGTCCGGAAGACCACCAGGTTGGGATAGTCCCGGATCAAGGCGATGCCGTCCGGATAATTGTCATGTTCCACGAATTCGGCATAGGCCTCATCGACGACCACGATCTGGCGGCCGTTGATGCGGTCGAGAAATCGGGTCAATCGATCCTTATCCCAGTAAGTGCCCGTAGGGTTGTTGGGGTTGCAGACGAAAAGGATCTTGGTCCGGTCATCGATCCTGTCTAACATCCCCTCGTCATCAAAACCGAAACCTTTAAGGGGCACCAGCCGGGCCTCGTAGCCAGAGAACTCGGCCACCCACTCATAGACGGCAAAGGTTTTATCGGCCGTGATGATATTGTCCCCTTCCTGGCAGAAGGCCTTGATGACAAAGCTGATCACTTCATTAGCTCCGTTGCCCACCAGGAATTGATCGATGTGGAGTCCAAAGGTATCGGCCAGTTTTTCCCGGAGGTGATAGGCGTCTCCGCTGGGATAGATGGAGGCCCGGGGAGGCGGAAAGCGGCGGATAATCTCCCGGGCCTGGGGAGGCGGACCGAGGGGATTTTCATTATTGTTCAGACGGAAAAGTCGCGCACATCCGTAATATTTTTTGAGCACATCATCGGGTTTGCTGGGGATATAAGCCTCAAACCGCTTGATATAGTCAGGGACCAGACTTTCTAAGGAATGGGGGTTCATAATGGGTGGTTCAGTTCAGTTCCAACTTCAGATAACACGAAAAAGAGAATATCGAATTTCGAATTCTGAAGTAAAAAAGATTCCTGCTTTCGGGTCATGCTTCTACGTTGAACGCTGCAATTTTCTTTTCCTTCGATATTCATTATTCGATATTCGTTTTTTTATAATTCGCTACGTCCCCATCAAGCGGACGCCTGAAAAATGACCAGGTCCCCCTCTCCGGCATTAGGCAAAAGGAGACAGGGGCGGAAATTATTCTTGAACAGGGCCGGAGAAAATTCAACCTGCCAGGATCTGGACAGATCCATCTCGAAAAAAATGTTGCGCCAGCCTTCTTTCCGCAGAAGCTTAAGATGGCGGCCGACATTTTCTTCTTCATCTCTCCCCGGACGGATGGGCTGCAAAGTCACCAGGCTTCGCCCGCGATCAAAGTTGGGAGAAAGGACCGAAAAGGGGTTTCTGGCCTCACCATCATTGATGACCGGCCGCATCTCTCTGGGCAGGGTCCTTCTCTGAAATTCCTGCTTCAGAAAAGGGGCGAGTTCAGGATGAGCCCAGACCATGCTTCCGGTGTCCTCCTGCAATTGTCGAAAATAGGCCGTAATGGTTACCGGCGGCCCCTGGGGAGGAAAAAAAGAAAAAGAGCCCAAAGACTCAAAATAGCCTGATGGCAGTTCAGGGGTCGGGTAACGGCTGAGTAATCCCACGGCCTTGGTCCGGGCGATATCCGCCAGTACCGCTTCAAGCAAAGCCTCAGCCATCGGAGATTCCTTGGGCTGATCGAAGAGATAAGGGCCGGAACACCCGACGATCTTAGGTCCCCGCCAGTACCATAAAATCCCCCCGCCCAGGTGACCCTGGGGATCGCATGCGACCAGGACCTTAAACTCCTCCTCGGCGGCCATGTCCGCCACCTTGCCCGGAAAAGGGAAAAACACCGGCAGGACCTGGGGGGGATAATAAAACAGGGCCATGCGGGCCAAGGTTTTTACTTCCTCCCGGTCCGGTGTCTTTAAGGAATATTCTGATAGGGGGCGGGCAGAAGGGGGGGCCGCGGGCTGGACAGCAGGATAGGCTCTTTCCTTAATCAAGTTTATGTGCATTCCCCGGCCCTTCTCCTCCCAAATCTGAAACCGGTCCACTGAGCGGGAAGCCAAAACCAGTCCCAAATCATCCAGGGAGATTTCTTCTTCCGGCGTGATTTTGGTAGTCAGGTTAAAGGCCCTCAGGTTCAGATTTTCCACCAGGATGGAGAATTCAGCCCGCACATAATATGAGCCGCCGGAGCACTGGATCTCCACTTCCCGGTCGGAAGTCGTTTGACAGAGATAAAGAAAAAGTTCTTCCGTTGCCAGGGTCAATAAAAGGGCCTCACGCTCTTCCAATCCCAGGGCCAGGGCTGACTTTTCTATGAAGGCCGTAGCCACAGGTAAAAAGGAAGTCCGGGCGGGGATGTTCAGTCTTACTCCTCTTCGGCTATCCGGCTTCAAAACCAAATCCTTTCTTCCAATAATATGAAAATTGACTCTAAACTGCCCGCAGCCTCTGTTGGGTCTTGGTAGAGGCGGGTTTAAAACCCGCCCCTACGGGAGGTTTTCATGTTTCGGACTCCCCATTGAAATAATGGTTTAGCTCCAGAGACTTTTTTGAAGCCATAATCGTGTTTAACTATAGTATAAAGAAATGGAGGGGTCAACAAAACTATGGGAATATGACGGCCTTCTTTTCAGAACTGTTTTTTATTGAAAATAATTTGTCACTTGGAGCTGTAGATCAAAAGGTCGTTGCTTTTTTGGGTCCTTTGGTTTAATCAAGAAAAGAAAAACTTTTTTCAAAAAGAAGGGGCGCTATGGAGATTGAAAAGAAAAAAGAAAAAAATCTTCTGGTGGTTTCGGTCCAGGGGCGGGTGGACGCCCTGACCGCACCGGTGCTGGAAAAAGACCTGTTGGAAACCGTCTCCGGGGGAGAAAAGCGGCTTCTCCTGGACTTGTCCGGACTCCAATATATCAGCAGCGCCGGCTTGAGAACTTTTCTGGTCATAGCCAAGAAATTGAAGGCCGGGCAAGGGGAGATCCTTTTTGCGGGTCTTAAAGGCCCGGTGGAAGAGGTCTTCAAGATCTCCGGTTTTTATTCCATCTTCAAAATATTCGATTCCCCGGAAACGGCCCTGTCCCGGATTTAACCGAAGATGCCGATCCTATCCCAGATCGCCCTGCCGGCCAGGCTGGAACGTCTTCAGGCCTTCCTGCACATGGCTACTCAATGTGCACGGGAACAGGGCCTTTCCGATAAAAAAATCCATGAGATTGAATTGGTCCTTGAAGAGGCCCTGGTCAATGTGTTTCATTATGCCTATCCCGGAAAGGATGGGGAGGTAGAGGTGATTTGCCGGACCGATCCAGGAGGACGTCTGATCATTGAAACCATCGATACAGGACTTCCCTTTGATCCCCTTTCCCTGGAGGACCCGGACCTGACCCTGGATGTGGCTGAAAGGAAGGTCGGCGGGCTTGGGGTCTACCTGATGAAAATCCTGATGGATGAGGTGCACTACCGGCGGGAAGGAAACAAAAATATTCTGACCTTTGTGGTCTATCCAAAATGAAAGAAAAAGTTTTTTCTATCTTCCTTTTCCTGCTTTTATTTGCCCCCTCGGCTTTAGCCGCCGATAGGCCTTATCTAAAAAAAGCGGCCTTTATTCCCCATTGGTCTCCCCAGGCCCAATTTGCCGGATATTACGTGGCTTACGAAAAAGAGTTTTATAAAAAACACGGCCTCGACCTGACCATTATTCCCGGCGGCCCTCACCGCTCACCCCTTGACCATCTCCGCCAAAAGAAGGCCGACTTCGGGAGCCTCTGGCTGTGCTCGGCCATCGAAAAACGGGGTCAAGGCCTTAACCTGATCAATATCGCCCAGATCATGCAGAAATCGGCCCTGATGCTGGTGGCCAAAAAAGGGAGCGGCATCAGGACCCCCCAGGACATGAACGGAAAAAAAGTCGGCCTCTGGCGCAATGAATTTCAAATCCAGCCCCGGGCCCTTTTTAAGAAATATAATCTTAAAGTCAGAATCATCCCCCAATCCTTTTCCGTCAATCTGTTCCTGCAAGGCGGCGTGGATGTGACCTCGGCCATGTGGTACAATGAATTTCATACCCTCCTCAATTCCGGTTTGAACCCCGATGAATTGAGCACTTTTTTCTTTTTCGATTACGGACTGAATTTTCCGGAAGACGGTCTCTATTGCCTCGAGGAGACCCTCAAGAAAGATCCGGAATTGATCAGGACCTTTGTCCGGGCCAGCCTGGAAGGCTGGCTCTATGCCTTTGACCATCCCGAAGAGGCCCTGGATATCATCTTGAAGCACATGCGCCTGGCCGGAATACCGGCCAACAGGGTCCACCAGCGATGGATGCTGGCCAGAATGAAGGATTTGATCGTCATCCCGGAAGGCCAGGAATCCCTGGGAAGGCTCAAAGAAGGCGATTTTCAGCGGGTCGCCGGGGAGCTCAAAAAAATCGGTTTGATTAAAGAGGTCCCTTCCTTTACATCCTTTTACCACGACCGGATCGATCATGCTCAAAAATAGAAGTCTCGCCTTTAAGCTGACTCTTTTCTTTTTGGCCAGCAGCCTCCTGATTTTCTCAACCCTCCTGGCTTACACCTATCGCTATTCCCGGGAGATCATCCAGGTCAATCAGGAGAAAGATGCCCGTAATCTGGTCATAACGAATGCCATACGCATAGAATCGGTGCTCACCGCCGTCCAGAAAGTCACCCAGGGTCTGGCCGATCGCCTTGAACTTTCCCCTTGTTCCAAAGAGGAAATTTTGACCATGATCAGGACTGCCCTGGAACATAATCCGGAAATCTACGGTTCTGCCGTGGCCTTTGAACCTTACGGCTTTGATAAAAAAACGCCCACTCTGGCCCCTTATTTCCATCGCCAGGGAAAGAAAATCGAATTTGCCGACCTGGCTAAGGAATCCTACTCCTACCTTCAATGGGACTGGTATCAAATCCCCAAAGAACTCTCGGCCCCCCAGTGGAGCGAGCCTTATTTTGACGAAGGGGGCGGCAATATTGTCATGGCCACCTATTCCGTGCCTTTCTATGGAAAAGTCGAGGGGGAAAAGCGATTTCGGGGTATCGTGGGTTGCGACGTTTCCCTGGAAGGTCTCCAGGATATCGTTTCCAGCATCAAAGTCCTCAAGACCGGCTACGGATTTTTGATCTCCAAAAACGGCACCCTGGTCACCCATCCCTCCAAAGAGTTGATCATGAACGAAACCCTTTTCGGGGTGGCCGAAGCCCGGGGTGATGCCCGGCTGCGGGAAATCGCCCGAAAAATGATTAGAGGGGAATCCGGTTCCCTTCCCTTCCGGGATCTCGTTTCCCCCAAAAAATGCTGGATGACCTACGTCCCCATCCCTTCCAGCGGCTGGTCCCTGGCGGTCCTCTTCCCCATAGACGAACTGACGGCCGATATCAACCGTCTGTACCGGATTATGATCGTCCTGTCCGTCACCGGATTGGCCCTTCTTTCCTTAGCCGTGATCTTTATCTCCCGGACTATTACCCGTCCACTGAGGGCCATGGCCAAAGCCACCGAAGACATTGCCAGGGGGAACCTGGACAATCCCCTTCCCTTGGTGACCTCCGGCGATGAGGTGGGGAGAATGACCGAGGGCTTCATGGCCATGCAGAAATCCCTGAAAGAATACATCCGGAGGCTCACCGAGACCACAGCGGCCAAGGAAAGGATGGAGAGCGAACTCAGTATCGCCCATCAGATCCAGATGAGCATTCTTCCCAAGATCTTTCCCCCCTTTCCCGACCGTCCGGAGTTCGATCTGTTCGCCGTCATCGAGCCGGCCCGGGAGGTGGGCGGCGACTTTTATGATTTCTTTCAGATCGACCCCACCCATCTCTGCTTTGTCATCGCCGACGTTTCCGGCAAAGGGGTCCCGGCCTCTCTGTTTATGGCCGTCACCAAGACCCTGATCAAGGCCACGGCCAACGCCGGGATTTCCCCGGCGGAAATCCTGACCCGGGTAAATAATGAATTGGCCTCGGGCAATGAAGCCGTCATGTTCGTCACTATTTTTTGCGGCATCCTGGATACCGAGACCGGGGAAATCCTTTACGCCAACGCCGGACATAACCCGCCGCTGCTGATCCATAAGGGTGGTCAGGTGTCCTATTTGCAGAAATCAGGCGGATTGGTCCTGGGCGTTATGGAGGATATGTCCTATCGGGTGGAGAGTCTTCGTCTGGAAGCCGGGGAATGTCTGTTTATGTACACCGACGGGGTGACTGAGGCTATGAATACCAGGGAAGAATTGTTTTCCGAAGAGCGGTTGCACCAGGAGCTGTCCCGGTCGGTCCAAAAACCCATCCAGGAAATGGTCTCGACGCTGATGCAAGAGGTCAAGGTTTTTTCCGGAGAAGCCCTCCAGTCCGATGACATCACCTTGATGGTCCTGCAGTATAAAGGGAAAAATCCTTTATAACTTCCTCCCCCTTCCAAAAACCTTTTCCATTTTATAAAAAACACAGGAGATAAAATTGGAAAAGAAAAAAGCAACAGTTAAAGACTGGGCCGAATATTATGATCGGACCGATATTCTTAGGTGCATTAAATCTTGCCTGACAAGGCAAAACCCCAAAACCCGCTGGAGAATTACCCTGATTCCACCAAATTCAAGGTCCTGGCAAATCTGACAACGAACATTAATCCGGCTTCTATAATATTTATCACATTCCAGAACTACCCTACAAGACGCCCTTCTGATTATTAAATTCACCTTCTTCCATGGACATCAACTGGTCCGGCCCAATTTCTCTAAAAGAAATGCTCTCCGGTTTTTTATCATTGCCCATGAGATTCGTTTTGGCAAAGGGCTTTCCCAGATTCGATGACACTGGTTGCTTGACGGCCATCCGCCCTTTATTATTTCCATTGTGATTCCTTCCGATGGCCCTGACCAGGTCCTCGACAAATTCTTTCATCTGTTCGGCCTGGGTATTCAATTGCTCGGAAGCGGAAGCCGATTCTTCGGCACTCGAAGCATTCATCTGGACCACCCGGTCCATTTCGGAGACGGCTTTGGTGATCTGATCGATTCCCTGGGCCTGTTCTTTGGAAGCAGCGGAAATCTCATCCACCAACTTAGCGACTTTCCTGGACCTGGCGGATACCATCTCAAAAGCCTGATTTGTTTTGATCAAGGTATCCGAACCGCCTTTTACTTTTTTGAGCGTTTCTTCGATTATAGCGGCCGTATTTTTGGCCGCTTCCGCAGCCCGCATGGCCAGGTTTCTTACTTCATCAGCCACCACGGCAAAACCGGCCCCGGCATCCCCGGCCCGGGCCGCTTCAACCGCGGCATTCAAGGCCAGCAGGTTGGTTTGAAAGGCGATTTGATCGATGGTCTTGATAATCTTGCCGGTTTCCTCACTGGTCACGGCTATCTCTTTCATGGAATCGGTTAATTCCCTCATGGCTTTGTTGGCTTCAACCACCACCTGACCGGTATCCACCATCAATTTATCGGCCTGATCGGCATTTTCGGCATTCTGCCTGGTCATGGAGGCCATCTCTTCCATGGAGGAAGAGATCTGCTCCAGACCGGCGGCTTGTTCAGAGGCCCCTTCAGCCAAAGACTGGCTGGCGGAGGAAACCTGGTCTGAGGCAGAAGCGGTTTGATCAGAGGCATCGGTCAGGCCGAACATGATATTCTTCAACATCAGGATAATATTCCGTCCCAGGAAAAAGGCAACGGCGATTAGGGCCATAGAAAATATCAGACCCAGGAAACCGACTATTTTTTGATTGGAATAGGTGATATCGACTAATACCTGGTCGCTTATGACATTCTTTTTGACTTCCGCCCGCATGGTGTCGAAGGTTTCAATTAACTGTCGAATAATCGGTCGGGTGGTCTGAAGGTAGACCTTCTTGGCCCCCTCCCGGTCTCCTTTAATCAAAAACGCATTTATCTGTTCTGCCGATTGATGCAAAAGGGCGTGGGGTTCCTCCATAGCGGCCAGAAACTTACTGATATAGGGACCGATGCGTTCCGCCTCCTTGCGTCCTTCCCCGTAAAACCATTTCCCAAAGGCGCATTGATGGGGGTCAAACTGGACCGCAAGGGGTTTGAAGTCCGTGTCCAGTAAGGCGTTGGCGACCTTCCGGCCCCAAATAAGATGATCCAGTTCCGACTGGGTCAGTATCCGTTCGATTTCCTTACTTTTCATGACCCCTGTGGCGTTATTCAGAATCCTCCCTGCTCCTGAATAAGCCAAATTCGAGCGATCGAAACGGTCCCTGCCCTGGTAACCCTTAGATTCTGGAGAGGGCTCGGGTTTAAAACAGGTTTAGGTTGCCCGGGCCTTACAAACAACAATACTTTTCATTAAGTCCTGTCAGCCTTGAAAGCAAAACCCATACCACAAAGATCGAATAGATTATTGTTAATTATTTAAAATAGTTACAACTTAGAGGATGTCGGGTAGGATAAAAGTTTGCACAAAAAGATGTTCATTTGCACAATTACTTGTGGAAGGCTTTCGGAAAGACTTCTCTAAAAATAAAGCCTATTGGTCCCAAAGCGGATCAAGGGTATCCTTCGATTTTGCATAGGGTGCGTGATAACGCCTGAATAATTTTTCATTTCCGGCCTTTTTCGGCCATGAAAAAATTGTTTATGCCTTTCAATTTTCCTTTGTTCTATAATTACTAATGGATGTGGTTTATTGTGCCAGAGGTTATTGTAAACGTCCCCTCCGGGGACCCATCATTAAAACGAAATGTATAAGTTGCCGGCAAAAGTTCCATATCCAGGGAAAATACCCGCCAACCAGCAGCATAATAATGTGTGCAGCTTCCGCTATCGGAATGAACTTGACCGGTGTTGAATACAACAATAGGATCACTGGTTATGTTCTGAGATTTTTCCTTTCGGGCAAAGGCGTAATTCATGCTGAAGGTATAAGAGCCGGGCAAGAGTTCCTTGTTAATTTGTCCTCCTGAAGTATCTCCGATATTCCGCCAGCCCCCGGCGTAATACTGGGCCGTGCCGGTATCCAAGAAAGCCCCGGTGCTGTCTTTGAGCTGGACTGAAACACGTATCGTCTGAAACACTACATTCGGATCATTGGAAATATTCTGGGACTTCTCTTGACGCCCAAAAGCATAAGTCATGCTGAAAGTATAGGAGCCTGGAAGCAACTCTTTGTTCACCTGTCCTCCGGAGGTGTCACCGATATTCCGCCAACCCCCGGCATAATACTGGGCCGTGCCGGTATCCAGAAAAGCCCCGGTGCTGTCTTTAAGCTGAACCGCAACCTGCTTCGTTTGAAATATCACTGTTGGATCATTGGCGATGTTCTGAGACTTCTCCTGCCGTCCATAGGCATAAGTCATGCTGAAGGTATAAGAGCCGGGCAGCAGTTCCTTGCTAATTTGTCCTCCCGAGGTGTCCCCGATGTTTCGCCAGCCACCAGTGTAATACTGGGCCGTGCCGGTATCCAGAAAAGCCCCGGCGCTGTCTTTAAGCTGAACCTCAACCCGCTTCGTTTGAAAAATCACGGTTGGATCAGTAGCGATGTTCTGAGATTTCTCCTGACGCCCATAGGCATAAGACATGCTGAAGGTATAAGAACCCGGCAGCAGTTCCTTGCCAATTTGTCCTCCGGAGGTGTCCCCGATATTCCGCCAGCCCCCGGCGTAATACTGGACAGTTCCGATATCCAGGAAAGCGCCTGCACTATCCTTAAGCTTCACCGAAACTCGCTTCGTCTGAAAAACCACAGTTGGGTCATTGGCGATGTTTTGGGACTTCTCCTGCCTCCCGTAAGCATAGGACATGCTGAAGGTATAAGAGCCGGGCAAGAGTTCCTTGTTAATTTGTCCTCCTGAAGTATCTCCGATATTCCGCCAGCCACCGGCGTAATACTGGACAGTTCCGATATCCAGGAAAGCGCCTGCACTATCCTTAAGCTTCACCGAAACTCGCTTCGTCTGAAAAACCACAGTTGGGTCATTGGCGATGTTTTGGGACTTCTCCTGCCTCCCGTAAGCATAGGACATGCTGAAGGTATAGGAGCCGGGCAGTAATTCCTTGCCAATCTGTCCTCCCGAGGTGTCGCCGATATTCCGCCAGCCCCCAGCATAATATTGGACGGTTCCGATATCGAGGAAAGCGCCTGCACTATCTTTAAGCTGAACCGCAACCCGCTTGGTCTGAAATACCACATTCGGATCATTGGTGATGTTCTGAGACTTCTCCTGCCGTCCATAGGCATAGGTCATGCTGAAGGTATAGCTGCCGGTTTTTAACTCCTTACTCACCCGACCATTGCTGTCCGTCGTTCCAAACGCTTTCCAGCCGCCGGAGTAATATTGCACTACGCCCCCACTGATTGGATTCCCGTTACTGTCTTTAAGCTGAACGGTCACCGTAGAAAACCCAATGGTGTAGGTTTGAGTTTTTACGGTTTCACTGTTGCCCGCTTTGTCTCTGGCAAAGAATTGAAAAGTTGTTGTTACTGGAATACTGATCGCAGATAAATAGACCGCTGATGAGGTGGTTGGGGTTGATCCATCTGTAGTATAGTAAATCTTGTCACAGCCAGAGCCGGTCCCGTCATTACAGGTCAGGACAACGGACTGGGCCGTATTATAAATTCCTCCAGCAGGAGTGGCGGTTGTAATCGGCGGTGTTGTTTCGGCCTGGATTGTCTTGCCGATACGATTTCCCTTGGCATCATAAGTATAATGTATCCGTGATCCGTCTCCATAAACAACTTCCACCAGACGGTTCAGGTCGTCATAGGTGTAAGTCAAGGATTTGGCATTAGAGGGAAGAACTGTAAAAAAGAATAAAGGAAAAAAAAGAAGGATTATTGGAAAATTTTGTTTTAGTCTTTTTGACATTTTTTCCTCCAAATTGAAGAAACAAAATCAGGATCTTGAAGTGATATTTATTTCCTGCAGAATCTCTTTTTCTTTATTATGAACGATTGTATTTTGCCGGATGGATTGCATAGTTCAATCAAAAGGAGTTAATTCTCAATAAATAGTTGTCTGCCACACTTATTACAAAAGGAATTTGCTCATTGTAACTCTTATGGTTTATTAAATTTACATCCGTTGTATGTGTAATAATTTACCACATTTTCCCAAACTCATTTATGTACCAATCACCATTTTGAAAAATCCAATAATCAAAATGTGTTTGATTTATAACTTTTTCTCCAATTTTCAAATCTACAGCCATCTTAGTTTTGGCTTTTTCTCCACAAATTTCTATTTTATTTAATTTATATTCAATAATAACTGGAAACACTTTATAAGCTTCTATAGCTATTTCTTTCCTAGTCTCAAGTGATTCATCATTCGATAGAATTTTAATAAAATTGTCAAATTTTCTTTCCTTAAGATAATTGTAAGCCTGATTTGCTCTATCTATTAACCTGGCTTCATTTATCTTAGTTTGAGAAAATGCTATTCCGTCAATCTGATTAAGAAGAAAGAATACATTAAACATAATTGAGAGATATGTTAATTTCATTTTTTCCCATCCTTTGATTTTTTGATTCATTTAGTAAATGTCTGGGTGATATTAGTAATTTTTAAGCGCTTGATCCTACGAGTCTGCGGGGAGCACACTTTCGTAGCCGAATCATAATATTGAAAATATCGGAAAATATTTAAAAACCCCGAATGATTGGATGATGGTATATCCTAATCCAAATTTTGGTCGCTTTAATTCGTCACCCCGCACTTGCTAAATGATCTATTTTTTTTAATTTGCGCAACGACATTTATGCATATATTGAGTCATCGCCTCTATGGTGGCTTGAATCATCTGGTTATATAAATTTAAATTATTTGAAGGATTATCTGGTTTTTTTGTCCAAAAGTGACCCCATATAGGACCATAACCTTGCAATGAATGACTATGATAGTCTTGCAAAACATGCAGAGCTTCTCCAAAATCTTCTGGTTTGCATGATTGTAAAGAGGAATCCATAAGCTGGTAAATCCGTTGATATGTTACGAAATGCCAATTTTCCCTATTTTCTAATTCAGCCCATGGATCGTACTTAATATCTACATAATTATTTGATTCTCCGATTCTTTGGGCTGTATTATTTGGAAGCCCTAATAAAGTAGCTAAAATATAAGTATCAAAAAAGTGAACATCCCAATTGTATAATCCCAAAGGATCAATCCAATTTCCCGGATTATTCCCCACATATCGAAAAAAATTTCCCTCCCCATCATCAAACCCGATCGGATCTTTACCAATAAAAATTCCTGCTGCCGGATCATAATATCTTGCCCTGTAAAAATACAAACCGCTTTCAGGATCGTATTCACGGCCGGTAAAAGTAAACGGCTGGTTGAAGCTACCACCCTGAGCATATATCTCCCCGAAGCTGTTGTATTTATAAATCTTGGCGACAGTCCCTCCCGAATCCGTCACCTCGGTCACGCTCCCAAGGCCGTCCTTATGGTAATAATAGACACTCCCGCCCTGCTCAACCGACAGGGGATCATCGATGGACAGGTTGAAAAGGTATTTGGACTTCACTGCTCCAGACCCGTCATATTCGGCGATCATGTTGGCCCCATCGTACACATACTGAGTTATCTGGCCGTTGACATTCTTTCCGATCCGCCGGCCCAGGGGATCGTATGTGTATCGGGCATCCATCCCGGGATATTGAATCCGGATCAGTTTATTTTCATAATCATAGGTGTAGTTGGTGTCGACCTTGATTCCACCCACCTCATCGAAAACGGCATCGAGGCGGTTGCCCACCGAATCGTAACTGAACTGCTCGGCAGAAATATTGGGATGCACGGCTTGGATAAGTTGATAGATCGGATCGTATTGATAAGTATGAAGTCCTGTTTGATCGGCCATGGACAACCGGTTACCTACGGCATCATGGGTATAGGAATATGAATTCACTGTAGATTGAGCCTTACGCGCCAGCAAATCGGTTAAAAAACTGGCCGGATTGTAAATATAGGTAGTGGTCACTCCATTTGGATAAGTCAATCCCGTCTTTTTCCCGGCTTGATCATAGGAAAAGCCATAAGTTCCCTGTTCGGAAACTATTTGAGAAAGCCGGTTACCTAAATCGTAGTTATAGTGAATCACCCGGCCGTCCGGGGTGGTCATCCCGGTTCGATTGTTAAGGTCGTCATATTGGTAGCTCACCGACCGCCCATCGGAATCCAGGACCCCGGTCAAGCGGTTGTCCAAATCGTAATAAAAGACATAGCCTATGTGGGGGTTGGCTGCGGATATCATATTACCCCGGGCATCATAGCCCAAAGTCTTGGTGGTTCCGTCCGGATAGATGACCTGGACCAGGCGATTGAGCGGGTCATACATATATTGGGTGGTATGGTTATTTTCATTCGTCATGGACACCCGGTTTCCGGCACCGTCATAGGTATAGGTCTTGAAATTCCCCAGCGGGTCGGTCTCTTTGATCAGCTTGCCGGCCTGATTATATTCAAAGGCCGTCGTATGCCCTTTGGCATCGGTAATTTGGGTGACCTTGTCCACCCCGGAACCGCAGGCCGGGCACCCGGCCCCATAGATAAACCGGGTTATCTGGTTCAGGGCATCAGTAATTTCGGTAACCTGGCCCATATAATTATACTGGTATTGGGTCAGGTTATTGTTACCATCGGTCTTGGAAGAGAGGTTTCCATTTAAATCATAACCCAAATCGGTGATCTGCCCCAGGGGATCGGTAATCCTGACCACCTTGTTAAGCCCATTATAGGCAAAGGTAGTCGTATTATTCAAGGGATCGGTTTGGCTGATAAGGTTCCCGGAGCCATCATAAGCGAAAGATGTAACGGCGCCTGTCGGATCGGTTACGGAAACCAGATAATTATTCTGGTTATATGACAGGGAGGTGGTCTGGTTCAAGGCATTGGTAATGGTGGTTGGGTTGCCTCTGGAATCATAGCCGTATTGGGTCCAATTGCCCATAGGATCGGTAAGGGAGGTCAGATTCCCCAAGGTATCGTAAGCCAAAACGACGGAAGCATTCCCCGGATAAACGATACCAGTAATTTTATTCAAGGCATTATAGGTATAACTTGTTGTATATCCCAGGGAATCGGTCATGGAAACCGTGTTCCCGTTGGCATCGTAAGTGTACCAGGTCCCATTACCCCCGGGATCGGTCACCACGGCCAGATTCCAATTCGAATCATAATAATAATGGGTGGTATATCCCAGGGGATCGGTTTTTGCGATCATGGCGCCGATCACGGCATCGTAAGTATAGGTCCACAATCCCCCATCTTTTTCGATGATTTGTGTTGCATTCAGGGAGGGATTGTAAGTCATAGTCCTGTACCGGCCTTGCGGATCGGTTGCCCGGATCATCCGGAAGTCGCTGTCATAAACGTAGGTGGTTACAAATCCCTCCGGGTCGGTCCGGGTCAGCATATTGCCGTTCCCATCATAGGTGTAGGCCCAATTTTGGACACCCAGGCCATTGATTTGAGAAGAAACAGCGGTCAGATCCGGCCCGGTATAAGTAAAATAATGGCTGTTTCCCAGGGGATCGGAGATCAGGCTGATCCGGTTGCTTTGATCGTATTGCAGTGAGGTAGTCCTTCCCGAGGGGTCGATAATTCCAATCAGGTTGTTGCTACCTTCATAGGTAAAACTCAAGGTATTGGAATTGCGGTCGGTAATAGCGGTGATGATCCGGCCTGGATTAAAAAAGCAGGTAAAGCCGTCTTTGTGTTCGAGGGTGAAACTGTTATCCGTATACCTGGTCAGAGCCGGAAAATTCGATTTCTGCGGGGTATATCGATTGCCGTTGGTATATAGAACGGTCTTCTGCCCGTCCCCTTCGATTAAAGTATAGGAGCCATCATTATTGGAAAGGAGTTTTATATTGAAAGAATGGGTCCATCCCTGGCCGAGAGGGGCCATCTGGCCGTCAAAGCTGTTATAGAAGAGGGAAAAATCCCCCTTAAACCTGGCATTAGGAAGACGGAACAGGGTCTGTGAATGATTAAGATTCCCACTGGCCGCATTCACCGAAGAACCGCCTTCCACCCAAAGGCATCTTGATGGGTTGGCGGTGACATTTAATGAAATAGTCTGTTGAATAATATTACCATCACATGTTCCCCCAACGGTCTGGGCCGAAAGGGTCACGTTATAAACCCCTGGAGGGACTTCTTTTCCTAAAGGAGTCCTGCCATTCCAATAAAGGGACACGGCACTTCCGGAACCGGAATAAGCCCAACCGGTTCCTTCCACCGTTAGGGTCCAGTTTGTAGACCCCCCGGGATTACCGGTAATCGTCCCTGTTAAAGTTGTCCCCTGTCCTGAAGATAGATTGATCGTGTTCTCACTCGAATTGAAACCGGTTATGCTCATCTGACAGGGTGAGATCAGGGCGAAAGGACAACAACCGATGCTTTTAAGTTGCGCTGTTCTCACATCGGTTGGACCACTGCAGGAAATAGGGATCCCGGTTAATTGCCCGCAAGCATTATTAGCAGTACACCGTTCTAATAATTGATCAGACAGGCATTCCATACTGGTTGTATCCGATTTCCAATTGCCCCAACAGGCATTAGGCGGGTCATAAATTAATTTTGTATAGCAACCGGAACAATTTCCCGGCGGAGGGGCATCACAACTGGTACAGTCCCAAAGCCAGGCTTGAAAAGACCCATCGCAAAAAAATCTAAAAGCACTGATTCTCCAACAACATTCGGTATGACTGCCGCATTGGGCATTACTGGGCGGGTCGGTCCAGACATAAGCCGTTTCAATATGATGGGGATAAGCATTCACGGCCATATTCAGGGTTGCGGTTTGACCGCTGGAATCGGTAACCTGGATGGTTGGGTTATTAACACAATTTGGATTGGAAGCCGGAGCTGTATAGGTTATCGAATTTCCTTCCGAGCCCGAAAGGGAGCCTCCCCCATACAATATCTCCCAGGTATAAGGACCCCCGGAACCGCCATTAACGGATAGATTTTGTGTCCCATTGACGGCCATCTGCTGTGTGGTGAACCCTATGACCGGCGAAGAACCTTGACCATAAGAATAGACAGGCCAAAAGAGAAACCCGAAAATGAGTAATAACGTCAGGCAGGGTGATCTTTTAGCCTTTTTCATTTATAGAGTTCTCCTCTCCCGGGGATAGAATATAAAAGTTTGAGATAAAGGGGCAAAAGAATCTTTTGGGCCTTTTTTTAATACAAATCCCATGCCACCAGGATATTTATTAAATCATTAAATGATTTCAAAATATTAAATATGGTGGGGGTTGAGATGGGATGGGAAGTATGAACAAAAACCAGTGCTAAGGGGCACAAATTCCTGTTCATGATTTATTTTGCTGCGATAGGTTTGTCGCTTAGTAAATCAACATCGACAAAGTTTTGTCGATCAGGTGGCAAAATTCCTTTAGGTTTCTGAAAGGATAGCTTTTGTTCACCGCAAAGACGCGAAGAACGCAGAGAGAATCATTTTTGTTCAATCTCGTGAGAGGCGGGATTGAATCCCGCCAAGGGCGGGACGAAAGCTTTTTCCTTTCTGTCCTCTCAACAGAAAGGAAAAATTATTCCTTTCGACTCCCAAAGGGAGTCTCTTCAAGATCGGCAAAGCCGATCGGCCTTTGCGTTCTTTGCGACTCTGCGGTGAAAAAAGTTTTTCAAAAAGCTAAACGGAGACGGTGTGTTTTGAAAATCGGGCATAAGGAAGAAGAGATGAAAAAATCAGGGATAGAGTAAATATTCTTGTCGCAGCCGTAAAAATTTATTCAGCCCATCCTGCCAGGAGGCCTCAAGATCCATAATGGATTCCCCGGCCTCCAGGGCTTGTCGGACCGCCTGATCGCCGATCAACAGATCAATGGGCATCCGTTCGGTTTCATATTCATAAGGAGGGGACTTCCAAAAAAAGTCCTCGGGATATAGGGTCCGGAGGGTCTGGATTAACCTCAAAGAGGTCCGATAGGGTTTAAAGGCCTTCGCATCATAAACCCACAGAAAAAAACCCCGGCATTCCTGACCCGGCCATTTTTGAAAGGTCGGCCGAAAGGCCATTTCGATCAATCGAACCCCCGGCAAAGGCGTTTCCTGGATGAATTCATTAACTTTTCGGGGATCGATGAAAGGGGCCCCGAAAAGTTCAAAGGGCCGGGTGGTACCCCTTCCTTCCGAGAGGTTGGTTCCTTCCAAGACCACCTGTCCGGTATAGACCAGGGCCGTGGAAAGGGCAGGCATATTCGGAGAAGGCATCACCCAGGGGTAACCGGTTTGATCATAATACATCGACCGCTGCCAGCCTTCCATGGGGATCACCCGAAGGTCGGCGCCGATGTCCATTTCCTGGTTAAATAATCGGGCCAATTCCCCCATAGTCAGACCGTGGCGCATGGGCAACGGATAGACCCCGACAAAGGAAGTCAGGTCCGGTTGAAGGATATTTCCCTCTACAATGATCCCGCCGATCGGGTTGGGACGATCGAGGACTACGATTTCTTTTCCATATTTTTGGCATTCCTGAAGACAATAAGCCAGGGTAGTGATAAAAGTATAGACCCGGGTCCCCACATCCTGGAGGTCAATGAACAGGACATCGAAGGCCTCCATCATTCGGGCCGTGGGGCGGCGGGTTTGACTGTAAAGGCTATAAATAGGCAGACCTGTGGCCGGGTCCCGGCTGTCCGGGGTCTCGACCATATTATCTTGTTCGGTCCCCCAAAAGCCATGCTGGGGCGAGAACAGACAGGTCAGGTTATTTTGAAATTTACCCCGCAGGAGATCTTTGCTATAGTATCCTTCTTGATTAACCGAGGCTTGATTGGAAAGGAGCCCCCAGCGTTTTTTAAGCAAATCCGATGGCGGATGGGATAATAAGGAATCAATTCCAAAGCGCATTCTGTCGTTCCTTCATTCCTCGATGAACAGGGTTTGAAAGATTATAGGAGGAAAGGATTAAAAGTCAAGAAAAGCCCTTATATGAAACAATTCCTCTTCGTGTCTGTGCTCGTTTCTTTGCTGGTTCTGCCACTGCCCCCAAGACCGGTGGTCGCTGCAGATGAGCTTAACGCCTCACCTTCAACAGCGACAACCAAATACCCGGGCTGGGGCCAGCGCTCCAATTATTTGGATCTTGGATTGGGTTATCTTATTACCCAGGGTACTTCTTCCTGGGAGATCAGCTTTCCGGGGCAATTGGCCCGAGGCAAATCAGCCCTTGATTTTAAAAAGATGGAAAGCATGATCCCTTTCATAACGTTGGAGTTAAAGCATCCCGAAACTTCCGGCTCCTTAAGGTTTCAATATGGAAAAGGCCAAAGCTCGACTGGTGAAGGTTTCGACAGGGATTACCAGGAAGGGTCCTTATATCACCAATCCGGATTTGATGTTACCGGAGAAACGGTTTTTTGGATTGTTGATATCCAGCCCCCTTTTTTTTCTGTCGTAAAGCCCCGATGGACCCTTAAACCTTTTCTGGGATGGCAGCATTATGAAGAAAAAATTCGCATGAACAACGGCCGATGGATCACCCTTTATGGAGCGGAAACCGACCAGCCTTTTGCCGGTCTGGATTCCCGCTATGACTTTAACTGGGATGCCCTGCGCCTGGGGATCAAAGGGGAGTTGGCACTATTAAATCCCCCCGAACCCAAGGGGAAACAACTGCGTTTGAAAGGCTCTTTGGCCTTATTTCCTTATATCCATTACCGGGGCCGTGGCGTTTGGAACCTGCGGGATGATTTCAAAAAGGACCCCAGCTTTGCCCATGAGGCCGACAATTTCGGTCTATTAGGCCTGGATGGCGTCCTTTCTTTGGCTTTTTGTCCCCTAAAAATGCTGGAAATCGAGGGAGGGAGCCGGATTTTCTATTTCTATGTACCGGAGGGCACGAATACGACCTATTTTTCCAACAATACCCAGGCCGTAGTCCATTTAAATGAAGCCAGAGCCCTGCGGATCGGACTTTTTTTTCAAATAACCGGGAGGTTTTAATTATGGTTCTTAAACCCTATCAACAAGAATTTGCCCATTTTTTAGCGGAAGCCGGCAGTCTTTTTTTCAGAAAAGGCCTGGTCTTGAAGGATGGCCGGCCCAGTCCCTATTTTGTCAATATGGGACGTCTGTGTACCGGGAAATTGAGCTTTCGACTGGGCTCTTTTTTTACCCGTCTGCTCCTCGAGTCCAACCGGCTGCCGGAAGTGGATATCCTTTTAGGTCCTTCTTACAAGGGAAGTGCCATCGCCCAGGCCATAGCCATAAACTTCTGGACAGAATATCAAAAAGAATTATATTTTGAATATGATCGAAAAGAAATCAAGGCTTATGGTGAGGCCTCGGGACAAAAAAACCTGATGGTCAACAACACCTTCTTTGATGGATGCGGCCTTTGGATCGTGGACGATGTAGGTACCTCCATGGCCACTAAATATGACCTTTTGGAAAAGATTGCCCTCGAAAGGGAACAGAAAAAGATTTCCGTCCGGATCGTGGGATTGTGTCTTGGCATTGATCGCCAGCAGACCACAGCCTGTTATGATTCGGAAGGGAAGGTCCTTTCAGGAAAAAAAGGAGAAGATGCTTTAGGCCAATTTACCGAAAGGACCGGGGTACCGGTTTATTCCATAGCCACTATTACCGAGATCGTACAATATCTTTTTGAGGAGCAGATCCCAGTCCAGGTGGAAGGAATCTGGCAGCCCATCTCCCTCTCCCTTAAAAAAGCGTTTGATGAGTATCTTGAAGAATACGGAACGGCAAAAGAGTGAATTAGACAGGATTTACCGAATCATGCAAAAAGATAAAATAAAACGACTACTTAACAAAAGACAGCGTCAGATAACCGATCGCCCGGATCTGACGCCGGCCGGAGTGCTGCTTCCTTTATTCCAGAAAAACCGGGAAACCCATATTCTGCTGACCAAAAGAACCGACCGGGTGGAACATCACAAGGGGCAGATCTCCTTTCCGGGGGGCGCTTTTAATTATGAGGACCTGGATTGTCTGACTACGGCTTTACGAGAGACCGAGGAGGAAATCGGGATCGAAATGGATGCGGTCGAAATCTTAGGTGAATTAGACCACCTGGTTACCATTACCAATTTTCGTATCTGTCCCTATGTCGGGATCATCCCCTACCCGTATCCATTTAAACTGAGCCCCTTCGAAGTGGAGCGACTGATTGAACTACCCCTTGATTATCTCCAAAAAGAAGAATTGAAAGAAGGTCCCGTCTCTTTCAATGGCCAATCTATTTTTAACCTTTGGGTAAATTACCAGGGAGATATCATCTGGGGGGCCACAGCCCGGATCTTGAAAAATTTCCTGGAAATCCTTTCAAATTACCCTGATAAAATTTAGACAGTCAAAGAGCTTTACAATAAAGCCTATTGATGTTATATTTTATTAGTCGGGACGTGGCTCAGTCTGGTAGAGCACAGCGTTCGGGACGCTGGGGTCGCTGGTTCAAATCCAGTCGTCCCGACCATTTCCAATCTTGATAAAGGAGTATGATAGAATTTCCCCACCTCTAACTTTTTAAGGAGGACCCATGGACGAGGCTCAGATCAAAAAACTCATTGATGACCGGGTGGATGAGATCTTAAAAGAAAGACTTGCCCAGGTTGGCCAGAAGAACCGATTGGCCATAATAGCCTCAAAGGGTACTCTGGACATGGCCTATCCGCCTTTGATTTTAGCCAGTACCGGGGCGGCCTTCGACCTGGAAGTCGGTATCTTTTTTACTTTCTACGGGTTGGACATTATAAACAAAAAAAAGAATAAAAATCTGAAGGTTCCTTCCCTGGCTAACCCGGCCATGCCCATACCTGTCCCCAATATCATCGGAGTCCTGCCTGGGATGACCGCCATGGCTACCAGCATGATGAACAACTGGATGGCTAAGCAAAATGTCCCTACCATTCCCGAATTGTTAAAAGCCTGCATTGAAGGCGGGGTCAAACTGATTGCCTGTCAGATGACCATGGATGTTATGGGCGTTAAAAAGGAAGATCTCGTTGACGAAATCGAATTGGGAGGGGCAGCCTCCTTTCTGGATTTTGCCTTAGATGCCAAGACCACCCTGTTTGTGTAATTGAAAATAATGTTGATGAGTTCGTAAAAAGTCCGGGAGATTCCAATTTCGTCATTCCCGTGAAAGCGGGTCCCGCCCTTGGCGGGATTAATTAGTTCTGGTCTGGATTCCCGCCTGCGCGGGAATGACGAGTTTTTACGAGTTCATCAAAGTGGTTCCGTTTCACTTCACCCACCCTACCTGCTTGCCCCTCGCCCATAGCCCATAGCCCCAAAGAATTTTCATGCTTCGTCGTGCACCCTGGGGCATGAGGGCTTAGTACGAAAATAAGTTCGGAGTTCTCACCCCGTACCTTTCATATTGTTGAAGAAGATCTCTCTTCCATTTAACCTTTTCGGAAATTCTTTGTCTTATAAGCCACAATGTGATTAAAAATATAGAAGAAATACAAAGAATCCTTTATAATTTATATTCAAGCCCCATGCCTCTTTGAGGCAGCACGATTTTGGAAAACACAAATTACTTCTGCAAGGGACCATATTTGAAACTTGCATCTTGAGACTTGAAACCTGAAACTCTATGCTAAAGGAGAAAACGCCATGAAAAAAAGCCCTATTGCTATATTGGGAATAGTATTGATCAGCCTGTTTATCTGGGGGTGCAGTCCTTACACCCAACAGGTGGTCCCCCTTAAGATGCCGGCAAGTTATTCCAACATGACCCAGGTGGCGGGGATACAGATAGGTGCCCGATCCTTCAGTGACCCTAACGAGGCCCAGAATGCCTTTGGTTTTGATATCCGTGGGGCCGGATTATTGCCCGTTCAGGTGGTAATGGATCACAGAGGGACTTCACCCATTGAAATCAACCCGACCCAGACCTTTCTGGTCGATTATCAAAATAATCTTTGGCCGGTATTGGACAAGCGATTGGCTTATGAACGTGTAGCGAAACACAGCGAATTAGCCGGGATTGGTTCCGGGGCGGTAAAACATGGATTTCTGGGTGCGGCGGCCGGGGCTTTAATTGGTGCTGCGATCGGTATCGTCGGTGGTAGAGGCGTAGGGGAGGCCGCAGGCAAAGGGGCGGCTCTTGGGGCGGCGGCCGGGGCCACCCTCGGAGGAGCCGCTGCCTATGGTTCCGATAAGGCCGGTCAGAATATCTCCGAAGATCTAAGAAACAAATCCCTTGAAAACCGGGCTATTCGGCCCATGGAAATCGTTCATGGTTTTATCTTTTTTCCTGGAGAAGCCGCTTCCGCCAGGGATCTGAGACTCCAGTTTAAAGAGGTGGGGACCGGACGGTTTTTTAATGTGTCTTTGCCGCTTTAGAACGAAAAAATAAATTTTGGCACGGATTTCACGGATTACACGGTAAAGTAATGGTGGTATCCCTCGATCCCGTTAAGTCTGGATTGAGGGATGAAATGGTTAATCCGTGTAATCCGTGTGTCAAGCTTTGTGCCTGACCCGTGCCTAAATAAGCCTTTGACTGGTCTATTTTCATGCTTCGTCGGTAACCGTTTCAGGCGGGCATCCCCTGATCTTTACCTTACATCCATCAACCCGTAACCATGTTCGCCGTGCATACTTTCATCCAGACCGATGAGTTCATCGTTGTGGTCCAGCCGAAACCCGATGGTTTTGGTGATCAGAACCACTAATATTAAGGTGACCAACGCGGCATAGGCTATGGTAATTCCCATACCGGCGGCCTGGATCCCGAATTGGTTCCAGGCACCCCAGGACCCGCCGGCCTTCTTGGCGGCTTCGGCCATCCAACTCGGCCGGATAAAGAAGGAGAGCAAAAGCACCCCCAGACCGCTCCCGACTCCATGGACCCCAAAGACATCCAACGAATCATCATAACCCAGTTTATATTTTAATAGAATGGCTCCATAACAGACCAGGGCCGAAAAGAACCCCAGGGCCAAGGCCCCTATGGGTTGTACCACCCCGGCTGCGGGGGTAATCACCACCAATCCGGCCAGGATACCGGTTGCAAACCCCAGGGAAGTGGCTTTACGGAGGTGCAGCGTTTCGATAAGCATCCAGGTCAAGGCTCCAGAGGCAGCCGAAATCTGAGTCATCGTCAAGGCCCTGGCCGTGTCCAAGCCGCTGGAAACGGTACTGCCGGCATTAAATCCAAACCAACCCACCCATAACAAGCCGGCCCCAATCATGGTAATGACCAGATTATTAGGGGTACTGACCAATTTGGGATAGCCGTGACGGGCCCCCAAATACAAAACCGCCACCAGGGCGCTCACCCCGGCCGAGACGTGGATCACCATCCCGCCGGCCAAATCAATTACGCCCCGGGCCCCCAGGTTAAAAAGAAATCCGTCTTCGGCCCAGATCCAGTGGCAAAGAGGACAATAAACCAAAAGAAACCACAAAGTGATAAATACACAGTAGCTTCGGAATCGGACCCGCTCGGCAAAGGCCCCGGCGATAAGGGCTGGAGTAATGATGGCAAATTTGCCTTGAAACATGGCCACCACATATTCAGGGACCCCGGCGCTGTGGATGGAATCATCGATGCCTTTTAAAAAGAAATAATCAGGGTTCCAGCCTATCCAGCCGCCCAGGATATTTTTGCCGAAAGACAAGGCGTAGCCGCAGACCGCCCAGAGAACCCCGATAATGGCCATAGAGACAAAACTGTGCATCATGGTTCCCAAAACATTCTTGGTCCGGACCAGGCCGCCATAGAACATGGCCAACCCCGGCACCATGAGCAGGACCAGGGCGGTAGAAATGAGCATCCAGGCGGTAGATCCCGTATCGATGGGGGGTTTTTCACCGGCCCAAACCAGGTGGGTTGTTAAGAGAATTGAAAAAAAGAGCAAGACAGGGCCCCATTTTTTATTTTTCATGAACATTATCTCCCCTTGACCTGTATTTATTTATTTAATAGGCTGAGATATAGCAAAAGTCTTGCCATGAGGACCAACATATAATTATTTAATTAAACCAGTAAATTATATGGGAATTTTTCAGACCAAACGGTTATTAAAATACAAAAATGTAATACATTATTATTATATAAATACAAAAATGTAATTTATTTGGGATTCGCTGGCCCGGGGCTGCTTTTCCTTATGGAGATAAATTTTCTTCTCTATGGCCTCGGAATCTCTGCGGTGAAAACAGATTTACGGTAATGTTCCACGTGGAACACTTAAAACTCTTTTCAATGGGGGGTTTTTATGTAATAGTGGGCCATTAAAATAAAGGGGTCCTCATGGGAAAGCTTATTTGTGTGGTTAATCAAAAAGGAGGGGTAGGGAAAACGGCTACGGCTATCAATCTGGCTGCGTCCTTGGCTCTTGCCGAGAAAAAGACCTTAATCATAGACTTTGACCCCCAAGGGAATGCTACCAGCGGGGTCGGTGCCAACAAGCAGACCTTCCAGCATTCCATCTATCATCTTTTGGTTGACCAACTTGACCCTGCCGACCTGATATTATCAACCGATCTCCCCTTCTTAAAAATAATTCCCTCGGATATGGATCTGGTCGGGGCAGATATCGAATTGGTGCCGCTGCCGCAGCGCGAAAAGGTGCTTAAAAACAAAATCGGTTCAATAATTCCAGAATTCGACTATATTTTTCTGGACTGCCCTCCTTCCCTGGGTTTACTGACCGTTAATGCTCTGACCGCCGCCCAATCAATAATTGTCCCAACTCAATGCGAATATTATGCCCTGGAGGGATTGGGTAAGCTCTTAACGACCATACAGATCGTTCAAAGGGATTTAAATCCCGCCCTGGTTGTTGAAGGTATCCTGCTGACCATGTTTGATGCCCGCAATAATCTTTCCGGACAGGTCGAAGCCGAAGTCCGGACCCATCTTAAGGAGCTTGTTTTTAAGACCGTTATTCCGAGAAATGTTCGGATCAGCGAAAGTCCCAGTCATGGCCTTCCGGTTGTATTATATGATGTTAATTCCCGTGGCGCCCAAAGTTATCTGGAATTGGCCAAAGAATTAATGGAAAGGGAGAGTAAGCATGGATGACGTTAGGATCCTAAATCCCAAAAAGAAAGGCTTGGGTAGGGGGCTTGAGGCCTTGATCCCGCCGGCGGGGCCACTAAAGACGGAAAAGAGGTTATTCTTCTATGCCGGTATTGAAGAGGTTAAACCTAATCCTTTTCAGCCCCGCAAAAAGGTCAGGGAGGCATCCATAGACCAGTTGGCCGAATCCATAAAAGAAAAAGGAATCATTCAGCCTTTGTTGGTCCGGAAGACCGATGAAGGCTATGAATTGATCGCCGGCGAAAGAAGATGGCGGGCCGCCCAGCGGGCAGGCCTGACCGAAGTCCCGGTATTGATCCGCGAGGCCGAACCGACGGCGCAGTTGGAATTGGCCCTGATAGAAAATATCCAGCGGCAGAATCTGAATCCCATGGAAGAAGCCGAGGCCTATCACCGATTGATCCAGGAATTCGGTATTTCTCAGGAAGAGGTGGGCCGTCGGGTCGGCAAAGATCGATCTTCAATTGCCAACTTTTTACGTTTATTGAAATTACCTCCCTGGGTCCGTGAAAAGATCTCTGAAGGGGTGGTTTCCTTCGGCCATGCCAAGTGTCTGCTGGCACTGGAATCGTCTCAAGAACAAATCCGGCTGGCAAAGGAAGTTATTGAAAAGGGAATTTCGGTTAGAGAACTGGAACGGACAATGAAAAAAGGGGAACCGGCCCAGGTTAAGAAGGATTCTTTAGCCCCTTCCCCCGATGAAGACTGGATTAAAGAGATAATTCAAAGGTACAAGACCCGCATCAAGCTCAAGAGAAAAAAGAAGGGCGGGTTAATGGAAATCTATTTTCATTCCGAGGAGGAATTAATCCGCATCGTTGACCTGTTGATGCCAAGATAGCTATTTTGGTGACATAGGGGGCCGGATTTTCTCTCCGAGGCGTAGGCTCTCCTTCCCGAGCCGGAGGTCCCATGGCTTCTTCGCACCTTTGGGTTTTCAATCCCCACCCTTCCAGGGCGGGACTCCGGGTTCTTGGGCCGCAAAAGACCTGAAAACCGCGGTAAACGACGGCTAAATATCCTTCAAATAAAACTATTAAGCAAACGTTTCAAGGTTTCTCCCGCGGTTTTTGTATAAAAAAAATTAATGACGACCATCCGACTTATTATTGACGGCTACAATCTGATCCGAAAATTCCCTCCCCTCTCCCGCGTGGAAGAGGCTGATTTTTCCAAAGGCCGGGAGAAGTTGTTGGAATGGCTGTCTCAATACCGTCAAAAAGTCCCCAATCCCATTACTGTGGTCTTTGATGGGGGTAAAGGCGGAGGCCTGGTCGAAGGCCGGGACATCTACAAAGGGATCAAGGTCATCTATTCCCCCCTGGGAAAAACCGCCGACGACCTGATCAAAGGCCTGGTCGACCGGGAAGGGGGAAAAAGCCTGGTGATTACCTCCGATCAGGAGTTGGGGTCCTATTGCCGTTTCAGGAAATCCGGATGGATTCGCTCCGAAGAATTCGCCCAACGGATTCAGAATAAATTAATGGACCGGGATAAGGGAGAGTTCGTGGAGGAGGATCAGGATCCCTGGCCTAAGAAGAAAAAGGGGACCGCCTTCCGTATTTCAAAAAAGGCCAAAAAGGAGAGAAAATATTGGGATAATCTTTAAGGTCAGGTTGGAAGGAGAGCCCTTCTTCATGGTAATCCGCTAAGGGTAATAATTAATCTGCAGGATCTTTAGGGCTTGGATTGTCTTGGATTTTGTCTTTTTTCCCATGCCAGGGTTTTTCTTCTCCCTTGATAAGGCGAAGGATGTTCTCTTGGTGTTTGAAAATAATAGCAGAAGCGATGATAATGGAAAGCAATACGGCATAAATGCTATAGTTAAATAAAATCAATAGGATTGGAAATGATCCGGCGGCAATCATGGATCCCAGCGAGATATATTTTCCAAAATAAACAACCAGCACAAAAATAGGAATGGCTATCAGGAGGGCCTTGGGACCGATTAGAATGAAAATCCCAAAAGCCGTAGCTACCCCCTTTCCTCCTCTGAATCCCAGGTAGACTGGGAAGAGATGGCCCAGAAAAGCGGCCAGGGCCATGAGACAAATAAAGAAAAAGCCCGTATCGCCCTCCCTCCCTAAAACCCATTGGCCTATCCAGATGGGGATCATCCCTTTAAGCATATCCCCAAATAAAGTCAGAACCCCCCACTTCTTACCCATTAACCGGGAGACATTGGTGGCCCCGATATTCTTGCTGCCTTCTTCCTGGAGATTTCCTTGACCGAATATTTTGGAAAGGACTACGCCGGTCGAAATGGACCCGATTAAGTATGCGATAACAATTAATAAAATCGCTTCAAAAGGCATGGCTTTCCCAAATCTTGATGTGTTTTTGAAATGTTTTCATTCCTAAAATTTTTTTGACTATACGTAGAGAGTACAATATAGTCAAGGGAAATGGAAAAATCCGTGCCCCCTTCACTTTTAGGTAACTACTAAGAGGCTACCTTTTTCAAGGTCCGGTAATGTCGTCAGGAGAAGGTAATGTCCCCCCAAAAAATATTTGTCATTTTAACCCATGCCTTTATTGGATGGGTGCTCTGTGCCGCAACCATGGGAGTCGGCCTGGCGTTGACCTCGTTAGAGAATACGCTGATCATCCATGCTGTCGGAGCACCGATTTTCTTTTCATTGGTTTCGTTACATTATTTTTTCAAATTCAGCTATACGACCCCTTTACGAACTGTCTTGATTTTCGTTGGCTCCGTGATCACCGTAGATTTTTTTGTCGTGGCCCTCATGATCAACGGGAGTTTAGACATGTTTGCCAGCCTGATGGGAACATGGATTCCATTTGCCCTGATACTGGTTTCGTCCTTTGGGACCGGGCTGGTTGTGAGAAAAAGCCTTTAACTAAATTAAGAGAGTCTGGTACTACTTCGCTTCTTCGGGAATCAGCGGCCCATCAGGAGGAGGGATTAGACCGAAATCGTTTTACCGCTGGCTTTAAAGGTTTCCAGGCTCTTACCCTCTACGCGGAGGGAACCGCCGGACTTGATGGTGTTAATTTCCCCCCATTCGATCAGGCGATAAAGCGCCTTCCTCCCGATTCCCAGTGACTTGGCAGCCTCCGAAATGCTAAATAGGGGAGCCGAGACAAATTCTTCCGCAATGGATTCTTCTTCACCCTATTCTTTTTCCAGCAAACCTTCGTTGATCAAATTGGCTTTGGAGATACGGCTGTCCTTGCTTCGGTTCATCTTCGGTCCTCCCTGGTTGCATTTTTAAGGATATTCAATAAAACAACCTGATGGGTTTAAAATACTATGAAGGGCGCCATAAGGGAATAGGTTGAAGACTGTATTTTTTAGAGGGGGGGGATTATTTCTATCTTTCGTTTATAATAATTAAATTGAATTTCTGGCCTTTTTATTTTAGGCTTTGGAAGAATTGATGAGAAGGAGATTGTGATGAGCAATACCATTCAGGGCCATGGCCAGGCGGCGCTGCGGACCCGTGTCCGGGAAACAAAGTTTTGTACGGCCTGCGGCGCCTGCGTCAACCTCTGCCCCTACCAGGCCTATTATCAAGACGAGGTGGTCACCCTCCACGTCTGCGATCTTCAGGAAGGGAGATGCTTTGCCTTTTGTCCCCGAACGGCGACGGATCTGGATTCCATTCGGGCCCGTTTGTTTGATCCTCGGGACCTGACCCCGGAAATTGGTGCGGTCAAGGATTATTTTATCTGCCGGGCAGCCGATGAAAAAATTCGCCATCAAGCCCAGCACGGCGGTACAGTAACGGCCCTGATGGGTTTGGCTTTGGAGGAAGGAATCATCGATACGGCCGTGGTGGCCCAGGGCGGTGACCGTTTTACTCAACAGGGTGTGGCGCTGGGGGAAGCCGTGGAAGTACGAAAGCGGGGGAAAAGTAAATTTATCGCTGCCGGTACAGTAGCGACCTTCAACCGGGCGGCCCAAAGTGATTCCCAAAAGATCGGCGTTGTAGCCACGCCCTGCCAGGCATTGGCCCTGGCCAAGATGCGGATGAAGCCCTTTCCGGAAAAAGATAATAATATCGATAAACTAAAGCTGGTCATCGGTCTTTTTTGTGGCTGGACCCTGTCTTGGAAAAAATTAATCCCCCTCCTTAAAACCCGGACCAATCTGGAAGAGATCATCGGCATGGATATCCCGCCGGGGAAAGGGCAGGTGGCTGTTTTTACCCAAACCGGAACCATCGCCATTCCCTGGGAGGAGATCGATCCCCTTGTCCGGGAGGGCTGCCGTATCTGCCTCGATACGACTGCCGAGTTTGCCGACATTTCCGTCGGGTCCGCCCGCATGCCCGAGGACTGGGAGACCCTCCGGTCCTGGAATCAGGTTATTGTGCGGACAAAAACCGGTCAGGACCTTATTGATCTGGCCCGTAAAAAAGGCCGCCTGGAATTCCGGGAGGTCCCGGCCGAAGTCCTTGAGGAACTGAAAAAGGCCGCCCTGAATAAAAAAAGGACGGCCTTGAAGACGATTATGGAGAAAACCGGAACCCCTGAAGACTTGATTTATGTGAATCGAAGGGATTCCGTTATTTGCCGGATTTTGGGTTAATAGAGCACAATCAAAAATTGATTGTCCTGTAAAAATCCGGAAGAGCCCATTTTCGGCATTCCGAATTCCGTCCCTGACAGGACTACATCCCGGGGGTGGAAACGGGAATCCAGTGTTTATAATTGGTTACGCCTGGCCTGGATTCCCGCCTGCGCGGGAATGACGAGTTTAATAAGATTATTGTACCCAATAGGTCAGGCATCCTGCCTGACAAAAGGAAATCATCATGTCGAAATTGATTGAGAACAAAGAGGGGATGCGGATGTTATTGATGGGCAATGAAGCGATTGTCCGTGGCGCCTTGGAAGCCGGTGTCCACGTGGCCGCAGGGTATCCGGGCACACCCTCCTCGGAAATTATCGAGAATTTATCCAGGGTGGCCAGGGAACGCCATCTGTATGTGGAATGGTCCACCAATGAGAAGATTTCGCTGGAGGTAGCGGCCGCGGCTTCCTTTGCCGGACTGCGGGCCATTTGCCCCATGAAGCAGAATGGGGTGAATGTGGCCTCTGATTTTCTGCTTCATCTGGCCGGCTCCGGGACTCGCGGGGGACTGGTCCTGGTGAGCTGTGATGATCCGGGAGCCCTGTCCAGTGCGAATGAAGGAGAATCCCGTCATTTCGCCCGGATGATTGAAATCCCGCTTTTGGAACCCGGGGATTTTCAGGAAGCCAAGGATATGATCAAGTGGGCCTTCGAGCTTTCAGAGGAAATAAAAAATATCGTTATGGTGCGTTCCGTTACGCGCCTGTCCCATGCCAGCGGCAGTGTCCGGCTCGGAAAGCTTCCGGAAAAAAAGGGCAAGGCTGAATTTAGATTTCAGGGGCCTTTCCTAAACCCGGATACAGGGCCGGTCTCCAGTATGCCGGTGGCCTATCACCATGACCTTCAGCACAAAAAATTAAATCGGGTGCGGGAGCTCTTTGAAGAGAGTCCCTTCAACACGTATGAGGGACCGGAAAGGCCGGAATTGCTGGTCATCACCAGCAGCGCCTGCACGCTCTATTGCCGGGAAGCCCTGCACCTCTTGGGATTGAAAGACCGGGTGGGACTCCTTAAATTGGGCACCACCTGGCCGCTGCCGCCAAAATTGGTGAAGCGCTATCTGGCGAGGGCGGGAAAAATCCTGATCGTGGAGGAGGTCATCTCCTTCCTGGAAGACAGCGTCAAGATCCTGGCCGCGGAACAGGCGGCCGAGATCGGGATCAAGACCTTTTACGGAAAAAATGACGGTACGATTCCGATGATCGGGGAACTCAATCCTGACCTGGTGGCAGCCGGTCTATCTAAAATTATGGGGGTCCCGTACCTGTCGATGGATGGGGCCTACGAAAAGGAGGCTCAGGAGGCGGCCGGGGCATTGGCGCCCGGCAGGGAGCTGAACTTCTGCCCGGGCTGTCCCCATCGGGCTTCCTTTTGGTCCATCCATAAGGCCCTGCAATTGGACAACCGTCAGGGCTTTGTCTGTGGGGACATCGGCTGTTACAGCCTGGGGGCTTTACCGGCCGGGTTCCAGAGCGTCAAGATCGCCCATGCCATGGGCTCCGGTTTAGGTCTGGCCTGCGGATTCGGCAAGCTGGAAGATTTTGGGATGGATCAACCGACTATAGCCGTTTGTGGAGATTCCACCTTTTTCCATGCCGTCTTACCGGCCCTGGTCAATGCCATCCATCATGAGGCCGATACCCTTTTGATCGTTTTGGACAACAGCGGCACGGCGATGACCGGGTTCCAGCCGCACCCCGGCCTGCCGATTAATGCCCTGGGCCGAAAGGCCCCGAGTGTGGATATCGCCGGGGTTTGCGGGGCCATGGGGGCGAAAGTGGTCATTCGGGACCCCTTCAAGCTGGAAGAGACCCGGACCACCATAAACGCGCTTCTGGAGCAAGAGGGGGTGAAGGTGCTTATCTTGCGCCAAATATGCGCCTTGAGTCCTGAAAAAAAAGGAAAGGAAGGCTACAGAATGCAAATCGATGAATCCCGGTGCCTGGGCGATGAGTGCGGTTGCAATCATCTCTGCACCCGGATTTTCCGCTGTCCGGGCCTGATCTGGGATAAAGGAACGAAAAAATCGCGAATCGATGAGGTTATTTGTGTGGGCTGCGGAGTCTGTGCCGATATTTGCCCTAATGGAGCCATTATGAGAGAGGAGCCGGTGTCCTTATGAAACCATTAATCCAAGATCCCTATAACATCATCCTGGCCGGAGTCGGTGGCCAGGGCAATGTCATGGCCTCCCGGGTACTGGCCAACATGCTTTCCAGGCAGGGGTACTTTCTGACCATTGGAGAAACCTTTGGAGCCTCCCAGAGGGGAGGTTCGGTGATGAGCCACCTCCGCGTATCCGCCGCCTCCACCTGGAGCCCTCAAATTCCAAAAGGAAAGGCCCACATTATTATCGCCCTGGAACCTGTCGAAGCCATCCGGATCCTGGCCACCTATGGCAACCGTCAAGTAATTGTGTTGACCAACACCCGCCCGGTCCACCCGGTGAGTGTCATTGCCGGAGAATGCAACTACCCTGAAAGGGATATCATCAAAAAAACATTAGAAAGATTATCCGCCCGGGTTTGGTTGATCGATGCCACAGAGGAAGCCATGAAACTGGGAAATCCCATTCTCAGCAACATTATCATGATCGGGGCGGTCAGCGGCCTGGGTCTTCTCCCGATCCAGTTGGAAAGTTTTATCTCGGTGATCGGGGAGACCTTCCCCGAGAAACTTCTGAGTGTAAACCAGCAAGCCTTCGAAATCGGTCAAAATAAGGTGAAATAATAAAAGTTGCAGGTTGCAAGATGCAAGTTGCAAGTATGAAAAACATAAAAGAAATTTTCATCGGATGTTCCAGCCGATGACAAGCCGTAATCATTGTCAATATTTTGATTTAAC
>CAZVHO010000018.1:0-37233 GCA_964627515.1 uncultured Thermodesulfobacteriota bacterium
CGTTGAAAAAAATCGTCTTGAACTTCTCCCCGGTTGTGATAACGTGCGATGGAAATCTAAAAAGGAGACCGGTATTAACATGCGATCAATCAGGGAAATTCTGGAATCTAAAAGTCTGGCCATCATAGGGGCCTCCCGCGATTCGGCCAAGTCCGGGTCACAGCTTTTGCAGGTCCTTCGAAAAGTGGGGTATCAGGGAAAGTTTGCCGGTGTGAACCCTCGAGGTGGGGAAGTATTCGGCGTTCCCTTGTATAGGACAATCCAAGACATTCCCTTTGAAGTCGATCTGGCTGTAATGCATATCCCTCCAGGTTCTGTGCCCGCGGCCCTGTCTGACTGCGCCCGGAAGGGCGTCAAAGGCGTGGTCATTTCCTCGGAAGGCTTTGCTGAAACAGGGCCGGAGGGGGCAAAGCTCCAGGATCAGGTCCGGGATATCCTGAAGGCTTCCGGAATGAGAGGGTTTGGACCGAATACCTTGGGAATCGTCAATACGGCTACGGGTTTGACGACTTCTTATTTCGGTGATGTCCGTATGCTCCGGCCGGGACACATCGGTTTTGCCGCCCAGTCGGGAATTTTTATCGGGGCCCTTCTGCGGTATTTAAGTTCCATGGAAGGACTGCAATTATCCAAAGGGATCGGCCTGGGAAACAAGGTGGATGTCGATGAATCGGAGGCCCTGGCTTATCTTATGGAAGATGAACAGACCAAAATCATCGGCCTGTATTTGGAAGATATTCACGATGGCCGGCGATTTCTGCAAATCGCCAAAGAAGCGGTAAGGCGTAAACCTGTTTTGATCCTTAAGGGAGGGCGCACCCGGGAAGGGGCCAAATCAACGGCGTCCCATACGGCCAGTCTGGCCGTGAGCGATGGGATCTTTGACAGCGCCATGCGCCAGTCCGGGGTTTTGCGCCTGTACGGGATTGATGAGTTCATCCGTACCCTAAGCGGTTTTATCAATATGCCTCTTCCCACCGGTCCGGAGTTGGCCTTCGTCACTTACAGCGGGGCCCAGGCGATTATGAGTATTGATACGGCCGTGGAAGAAGGTCTGGAGGTGGCCCGTTTTTCAGAGGCCACTCTGGGCAAGATCGGACGGATCATTGCCACACCCTCCAAAATGAAAAACCCCGTCGACATTTTTCCCGACATGATGACCCATGGCTTTGAAAAAACTTCTGTCGAAATTTTAAAGGCCTTGATGGAAGATGATCAGGTGAAGGGTATCGTTTTTATCTCCTTTGCCATTTTTGGCATCGAACCCTACCTGCCGATCCTGGAGGCCTTTAAAGGACGGTGTTCCAAGCCCTTTTTCTTTTCCCTTATGGGATCAAGACAGGACCTGCAAATCTGCCAGCCCTATTTTGAGAAAGAGGGATTTCCCTGCTATGATTTTCCGGAGATGGCTGTTCGGGTCTTTTCCCAGATGTGGCGTTATGCCCGCCGCCGGACCAAAGATGAGGCCATGGATCTTTAAACCGGATAGGGGTGGTCTTGTTTCAGACCCGGGGCGGGAAAGAGGATCATTTATATGGAAACTACATTTAAGTCATTTATTTTCGTGTTAAAAATTGCAGTCCTTCTTTTCCCATTATTTTTTGTGTTGGATTTTATCGTTTATCCTGAATATAAATATACGCTTTTAGGTATCCGGATCGGGGTAACACTTTATTTTTTATCGGCTTATTATCTGGCCAAAAAAATCCACCAGAAATTTTTGCCGCCCGTTGTCTTTTCCTGTGTTTTTTTGGGTGCCTTTGCCCTATCCCTTATGTGTTTTATCACAGGTGATGGATTTGCCTCTCCCTATTATGCAGGGCTGCTTCAAGTCATGATGGTTTTTCCACTCTTTGTTAATTTTCGGCCCAAACCGGTCTCTCTCCTTATGGCCTTATGTATTTCTCAGCATTTTATTTTACTATCCTTTATTGACTTCACCCCAAGAGATTTAATAATAAACATTTTTGCCATAGGAATCATTGCGATTATCGCCTTGTTGATTCACCGCTTTATCTATGGACTGGTTCAAGAGATACGTACCTTGAAAGGGATCATCCCCATCTGTTCCAACTGCAAGAAAGTGCGGGATGACCAAGGCTATTGGCACCAGGTGGAAACATATATCCGTGCTCATTCCAATGCGGATTTCAGTCATAGCATTTGCCCGGATTGTCTAAAGGTCCTTTATCCCGATTTCATTGATTAAAAGGATTTATGACGGAGTTATCCGCTGTTAAAATTGAATCTTGGCTCCGGCCAGCAGATCCGCTTCTTTTATCATAAAAAGGGCGTCTAAAAGGGCGGTCTGGAAGCTGCCGGGGCCTGAGGCCAGGGCAGCTGCCTTTTCACCGGCCAGACCGAAATAGGCCAGGGCGGTGGCAGCCGCCTCGATGGGGTCCCGGTCAACGGCCAGGAAGGCCCCTATGATCGCGGTGGCGGTGCAGCCCGTTCCGGTAACCATGCTCATCATCTCGTGTCCGTTCATTACCCGAAAGGTCCGCTTGCCGTCGGTAATCAGATCCACCGCCCCGGTAATGGCCAGGGTGGTCGAAAGTGCCCTGGCCAGGGCCATGGCCGATTCCGTTGCCTGATCGACGGTGTGGACCGAGTCTACCCCCTTGGTGGCGGCCACGGATTCGTCCCCGGCCAGGGAGAGGATCTCTGAGGCATTGCCCCGGATCACCTGGATGGAAATTTCATTAATGAGTCTTTTAGCGGTATCGGTGCGCAGTCTGGTGGCCCCGGAACCCACAGGATCCAGGATTACCGGGACCTCAAGGGCATTGGCCTTTTTGCCGGCCTTTAACATGGCCTCAATCCAGGGAGGACTCAAGGTGCCGATATTGAGCACCAATGCCCCGGCATAAGAAACCATTTCTTCCACCTCTTCGGCGGCATGGGCCATGACCGGCGAGGCCCCGCAAGCCAGCAGGGCATTGGCTGTAGTGTTCATAACTACGTAGTTGGTAATGTTGTGCACCAGGGGTTTTCTCTCCCGAACAAGCCTTAAATTTTCGGTGGCCTTACCGGCCATCTCCTGATTGTACATGTTGATCGTTTCTCCATTATGTTTAATGAGAAAATAAAGTTTCAAGATGCAAGATGCAAGTTTCAAGCGTGAAAAACCTTTAACCCTGAACCTTGACGGCTTTGTAAAAATTCTCCCGGGCAGTCACCCCGGCGAACCCCGGATCAGGTCCGGGGCAGGCGCCGGAGTCCAGAACCAATTGAAAAGACTGGATTCCCGTTTTCACGGGAATGACGAAAATGGGCTCTTCTGGACTTTTTACGAATGCATCAACCTTGAACCTTGAACCCTTTTTCATGCTTCTTTTCATGCTTCGTGGTGCCTATAGCCCCTCGCCCATAGCCCCCTTTTATTCCTTATGCCCTAAAGTGATCCCAGCCGGAAGGATTGGCTGGACGTCTTTGACCATCTGGAAGGACCAGGGTTAATTGGCCCGGAGTCTCGATGATCCTGCCGACTTCCGTTAATGCATCAGGACAGGATTGTTCCGTCAGGGAAAGAATTGAGGCGGCATCTTCCGGCCGGCAGGTGATAATCAATTCATAATCATCACTGTCGCCCAGAAAAAGATCGTAGGGGTCCCGGTTTAACCCGGCGGCCGCCTGTCGAAGCCCGGGGCTTAAGGGAAGGTTCTCTTTAAATATCTCGGCCCCGACGCTGCTCTCCTGACAGATATGTCCCAGATCACCCAGAAAGCCATCGCTGGTATCGATCATGGCCGTGGCCAGTCCGGCCTGGGCAATCGCTTCCCCCAATCGGGCCTGGTGAGAAGGGGTGTTATAGATTTTGACCAGGGGGTGCTCCAGGATTTCAGCGGCGTCCGGCGATTGAAGCAACAAGGCCAGGCCAGCCGCTGCCTGACCCGGATATCCGGTGACCAGTATCCAATCTCCCGGTTTGGCTCCGGAACGGCGCACCGATTTCCCCTGTTCCACCTCCCCTATGAGGGTGATGTCGATGAATATCCCGTTTCCCGATTGAGTCAGGTTGCCGCCGATGATCGAGGCCCCAAAGGGGTTCAGTTCCATGAGGAATCCGCGGTACATCTCTTCGATATCCTGAACCAGGCCTTCGGGCTTTAATCCCAGGGAGATAAGGGCATATAGGGGGTGGCCTCCCATGGCCCCGATGTCACTGATGTTGAGGGTCATGGCCCGGCGTCCTAAATTCAAAGGGGTAATATGGGCCGGTAGATAATGGCGGCCTTCCACCAGGGAATCACAGGTGACCAGGATTTCATAGCCCGGACGGGGAAGAAAGGCGGCCGTATCGTCGCCGATACCCAGGGTAAGCCGTTCAGAAGGCAGGCCTTCTTTTTTCAGGAGATCGTTGATTCTCCCGATAAGGCCGAATTCCCCAATATCCGATATCCGTTGAGACATAGGAGCAGCTTAAATATTAAAATAGGTTCAGGGTTCAGGGTTCAAGGTTCAAGGAAAACCTGTTTATCATAGAACTAAAACCTCATGCCCGCCGCAAACGGGCGCCACGAAGCATGAAAATACCGCCGTCGTAAGGGCGGTATTAAACCCGCCCCTACACAGTTCCAACAGAGGCCAAGGGTGATTAAGAATCTATTTTCGTTTTAAGCCCCATGACCCTGATAGCGCCGCGAATTATGAAGAATGGTTTTTAATTCCGCAATCCGCAATCCGAAATCGTAGCGGTCCCCTATCGAATCACCAGGCATCGAATGGCCTCGGCCGCCCCCCTGGGATCTTCCTGGCAGCAGACGGCCGAAATCACGGCAATACCATAGGCCCCGGCGCCGATCACCTGAAGGGTATTGCTTTTCGCGATGCCGCCGATAGCAATGACCGGTAAGGGGATTTCCCGGACAACTTGTGCCAGGAGATCCAGTCCGCCGGCCGGGCCGGCATCTTCCTTGGAACTGGTTGGAAAAACCGGCCCAAAGCCGACATAGTCCGCACCCTCCAGGAAACATTTACGGGCCTCTTCCAGGGAACCGGCCGAGCCGCCGATAACGACTTCTTTGCCCAGGATTTTTCTGGCCAGGGGGATGGGGAAGTCATCCTGCCCCAGATGAATACCATCGGCCTGAGAGGCCAGGGCCACGTCCAGACGATCATTGACAATGAAGGTCACCCCGGCCTCACGGCATAAGGCCTGCATTTCCCGGGCGATTCGAATCATCTCCCGGGTGGGCCCGCTTTTCCAGCGAAACTGGATGGTATCGGCCCCCCCGGCAATAGCCAGTTCGGCCAGTTCCAAATGGGAAAAGCGGGGTTGAAGGACCGTATCGGTCAGTACGTGAAATCTTCCGATCTTTTTCATGTTAATGCGAAAATAACGTTTCAAGTTTCAAGACGCAAGTTTCATGACAGGATTTTCAGGATTTATACCGGTAAATCCTGTCTAATAACGTTACAGGATCGATTGAAGTTCTATGGTAAAAATGAGCACTGCATTGGGGCCGATATTCGGCCCGGCACCCCGTTCGCCGTAAGCCAGTTTCGAGGGGATAAACAACTGCCACTTGGAGCCGGTTTTCATCAATTGGAGTGCTTCGGTCCATCCGGGGATTACCCCGTTGACCGGAAAGGTGGCCGGTTCTCCCCGTTTGTAAGAACTGTCGAATTCGGTACCATCGATCAGGGTGCCTTGATAATGGCAGGTCACCTTGTCGGTGGTTTTAGGTGTTTTGCCGGTCCCTTCTTTAATGATCTTGTATTGCAAACCGCTGGGCAGGGTTTTTACCCCCTCCTTTTTTTTGTTAGCGGCCAGGAAGGCTTCCCCCTCTTTTTTGTTTTTTTCACCGACTGCCTTCATCTTCTCGGTTTGTTTGGCGACCATTTCCTTTTGGAAAGCGGCTGCGACCGTCCGCATCTCTTCTTCGGAAAGCTGGGGTTTGGTCCCTGAGAAGGCATCCCTAAAACCCTTTAAAAAGTTTTCCAGGTCGATATCTGCCGGCAACTGTTTCATGTTCTTACCCACATTGATCCCCAGGGTGTAACTCAGTTTGTCCTTCTGACTTTTCAGGGCTCCGCTATCGGCGGCCAGGACCTGGGTCCCGAAAAGCAAAATCCCCACTACGGCTATCCATTTCAATTTCATATAGACTCCCTTTACCCGTATTGGTCCGCCTTCATAGACAGACCTACACTGCAACTATTCTATAAGTTATCATTTTTCGGGAAATTTGTCAAATCAGGTCAGGAAATAGAGCTGATGCATGACTTCAAGTTTTCGGGCGAAACCAAAAGGAGCCGGTTTTGCCGATTTCCTTTAAGGTGCTCAACATTTCCCGGGCATAATCCCGGCTATGGGAGAGCCAGTCCTTGTCCAGACGCCTTCGGAAATAATTACCTGAAAAGAGTTTGACCAGGTCGGCCAGGGGAATTATCCCTTCGCCGGTTTCGGGATCGAATCGGGCCCAGTTGCGAACATGCTCTTCCGACCGGAAGAAGTTCATGGTACTTCAGGCGAAAGGGGCATCTTCAAACCATTTCCAAAAGGGGACGGCCACATAGGCCGACAACTCCCGGGGCTCGGCCTTGATTATTTTCCCGTCTTGAATTTGTACCTGGATCGGTAACCCGCAATCCAGGCAGGGCGTATCAATTTGAACGATTTTCCCGGGGAAAAGCCAGCAGACCGCCAGCGATTCAAAGGCTCACTGACCGAACCATTTCTGTTGCCCGTCGATGGTGATCCGGTACTGGGTGGGAAGATTGTTGAAGGGTGCAAAAGAAGCGATTAGATCGGTCCTGGGGAAAAGCCAGCCGGGCACCCTCCCGGAAAGCAATTCATGGAGGACCTGGCGCCCTTCTTCCATGGAGACCCCGAGCTCAGCGGCGATCTCCGTATAAAAGGGGGCCTGTCCGGTTTCGATCATTTTTTTCAAAATGAAGTGAAAGGTTTCTTCGAGAGTTTTCTGTTCCGCCATTTTTGTTTCCTCCTCTTAAAAGGGTTTGATCCAATCCTTAAGCCGATTTTTCTGCCTACTGATTCTACATAGATCTCCAAGGAATGAAAATAAAAATCTCCTTGCCTGAAAATTGATCTAAGAGGTATACTGATTTTATTTCCACAGAGAGGATATCAAACCCTATGGCTGTCGAACCGAATAAAGTCATCTATACGATGATTCAGGTCAGCAAATATTATGATAAGAAACCGGTGTTGAAGAACATATCCCTTTCGTATTTTTACGGGGCCAAAATCGGGGTCCTGGGGCTCAATGGTTCGGGCAAGAGTTCACTCCTTCGGATCCTGGCCGGCGTCGACCAGGAGTTTAACGGCCAGACCATTCTTTCCCCCGGCCATTCGGTAGGGTTTCTGGAACAGGAACCCGTGTTGGATGACAGCAAGACCGTAAAGGAAATGGTGGAGCAGGGGGTCCAGACCATAGTGGATTTGTTGAATGAATTTAACCGGATCAATGAACAGTTCGCCGAGCCCATGACCGATGCCGAAATGGAAAAACTCATCGAACGACAGGGCCAGGTCCAGGAAAAACTGGATGCCCTGGATGCCTGGGACCTGGATTCCCGGCTGGAAATGGCCATGGAGGCCTTGCGTTGTCCTCCCGGTGATACGCCGGTCAAAATATTATCCGGAGGCGAAAGAAGGCGGGTGGCCCTTTGCCGTCTCCTGCTTCAAAACCCGGACATCCTCCTTTTGGATGAGCCCACCAATCATTTGGACGCCGAAACCGTGGCCTGGCTGGAAAGGCATTTGCAGCGCTATGCCGGGACAGTCATCGCCGTAACCCATGACCGCTACTTCCTGGACAATGTCGCCGGTTGGATCCTGGAACTGGACCGGGGGGAGGGAATCCCCTGGAAGGGGAATTATTCTTCCTGGCTGGAACAAAAACAAAACCGGCTGCGTCTGGAAGAAAAGAGTGAGAGCAAGCGTCAAAAGACCCTTCAGCATGAACTGGAATGGATCCGCATGTCTCCGAAGGGCCGCCATGCCAAGGCCAAGGCCCGTATCCATTCCTATGAGGCCCTGGTCGACCAGGAGATGGAAAAAAGCGAGAAAGACCTGGAGATCTATATTCCTCCTGGTCCCCGTTTGGGGAATCTGGTGATTCAGGCGGAAAATCTGAGCAAGGCTTATGGCGACAACCTGCTGATGGACCAGGTTTCCTTTATGGTTCCTCCGGGCGGGATCGTAGGAGTCATCGGACCCAATGGGGCCGGCAAGACCACCCTTTTTCGTTTGATCACCGGCCAGGAGAAACCGGATGGCGGTGTTCTTAAAATCGGGGAAACGGTTAAGCTGGCCTATGTCGATCAGAGCCGTGATGTTCTTGATCCGGAGAAGACCATCTGGGAAATGATCACCGAGGGCCAGGATCCCATCAATCTGGGAAAGCGGGAGGTCAATTCCAGGGCCTATGTGGCCCGGTTCAATTTTTCCGGCAGCGATCAGCAGAAAAAGGTCGGGCTTCTTTCCGGGGGAGAACGCAACCGGGTCCATCTGGCCCGCATGTTGAAGGAAGAGGCCAATGTGCTTCTTTTGGATGAGCCGACCAATGACCTGGATGTCAATACCATGAGGGCCCTGGAGGAGGCCCTGGAAAATTTCGGAGGTTGTGCCATGGTCATCAGCCATGACCGCTGGTTCCTGGATCGGATCGTCACCCACATCCTGGCCTTTGAAGGGGAAAGCAAGGTCCAGTGGTTCGACGGCAATTATTCGGAATATGAGGCCGACCGAAAGGCCAGACTGGGTGCGGCCGCCGATCAGCCCCATCGTATCAAATACCGGCATTTGACCAGGGGGTAAGGGTAGCGGGGTATAGACACCCTTGGTGGAAATTTTTTCTATTCTCTGCCTGTTGAGAGTACCGTATCCGGAGGTCGCGTTATGCAGATTGATTCAGAAGCTTCCGATAGGTCGAAGGCTGCTCTTCCCACTGTTTTGGCCGTAGATGATGACCCTTTTAATCTGGATGTCCTATCGAAACATTTAAAAGGGGCCGGGTTTCGCATGATTATGGCCCGAGATGGTGAGAGTGCCCTGGACAAGGCCCGATACGGTCGCCCCGACTTGATTCTCCTGGACCTGCTGATGCCTGCCATGGACGGGTTTGAAACCTGCCACAGATTAAAGTCCGATGAGGCCCTGCGGGATATTCCGATTATCTTTATGACGGCCTTGACCGATATAGAAGCTAAGGTGAAGGGGTTTCAGGCCGGTGGGGTGGATTACATCACCAAACCCTTTCAGTTTGAAGAAGTTTTGTCCCGGATTAAAACCCACCTGTCCCTGCATAGGATGCAAAAACAACTGGAGGCGCAAAAAACACAGCTACAACAGGAAGTCATCGAACGCCGGCTGGTGGAAGAGTCCCTTAAGGCCTCAGAGGAAAAATACCGGACCCTGGTGGAGCATTCCACCGATGCCATCCTGATGCTGAATCCGGAGAGAAAGATCATCTCTTTCAATCAGGCCTTTCTGACTCTATTTGGCTTTGAACGAAATGAAATCGAAGGGAAATCGGCGAGGATTATTCATCCCTCCGATGAAAGTTTCAAGTCCTTTGGAGACGTAGCCTATCCCATTATTAAGCGGATTGGGTTTTTCAGAACCGAGTGGAATTTTATTCGCAGGGACGGTACGTCTGTTCCGGTTGAAACGGTCACCTCAACCATTAAATCCCCTGAGGGGGCTCCAACAGGATTTGTGGCTGTCATCAGGGACATTACCGAGCGCCGGCGGGTCGAAGAGGAATTAAGGAGGCACCGGGAACACCTTGAAGAGTTGGTTGCCGAGCGTACGGCCGAGCTTACCCAAGCCAACAATCAATTGCAAAAGGAGATTGCCGATCGTTTACTCATGGAGGAGGCTCTGCAAAGGAGTGCGGAAAAAATCAAACTGTTTGCCTACTCGGTTTCCCATGATCTCAAGAGCCCGGCCATCGGTATCTTTGGATTAACCAAGCTGCTTTCCCGGCAGTATAGAGCTATCCTGGATGAAAGGGGACAAAGGTGCTGTGATCAAATACTGAAAACCGCCGAACAGATTACCTTGCTGGTCGAAAAGATCAATCTGTATATGTCCACCAAGCATGCCCCTTTAAAGGTCGAGAGGGTAAACCCCAAAGAGATCTTTCAGACCGTGAAGGAAGAATTTTCGAATCGACTTAAAAATTTTCGGATTCGGTGGTTGGAACCTGACCTTGTTCCGGAAATCAGTGCAGACCCATCGGGCATCTTGAGGATTCTGAGGAACCTTGTGGATAATGCCCTGAAATACGGCGGTGATCAACTGAGTGAGATCAGGATTGGGTACCAGGCCTCTGAGAGATTTCATATCCTATCCGTCACCAATGATGGAATCTGTATAAGAAGGGAGAGTTCTGAACGGATCTTTGACCCCTTTCAGCGCGACGAAACAACCGCCGACGTCGAAGGGACGGGTTTGGGACTGGCTATTGTAAAAGAATTAGCCGATCATCATGGGGGCAGGGTATGGGTGGAGTCCGGAGTCGGGAAAGGGACCACATTTTATGTGTCCATTTCTAAAAATTTATAAAATTGAATAGGAGGTATTATGAAAGCCCGGAAACCATTTTTTTTCTCCATCGGATTCATTTTCTTTTTAACAATCTTCGCTCTATCTCTGGGGATGCCGAGATGCATAACCCCTTGCCTGGCGGCCAATGACCTGTTGGATGCCAAAAAGCTGGTCGAGTCAAGCAAACTTACCCTGGAAGGCTTTATGTCTGATCCGAACTACACCGATTTTCGAACCTTGTTAAAAAAGGCCAGGGGGATATATATTACCCCCTCCATGTTAAAAGGAGCCTTCGTGGTGGGTATTTCCGGCGGGAGCGGGGTATTCCTGATTAAAGATAAAGAGTCCGGTTCCTGGACCGGTCCGGCCTTTTATACCATCGGTGGGGCCAGCTTTGGTCTTCAGGCCGGTGGTTCGGCCTCCGAAGTAGTCCTGCTGATTTTGACGGATCGGGGGGTATCTTCCCTGATGGCCAACAGTGTCAAACTCGGGGCCGATGTCAGTGTGGCTATAGGACCGATTGGAGCCGGGGCCTCGGCCGAAACCGCCAATCTGAGTGCGGATATCATCAGTTACACCCGGTCCAAAGGCTTATATGGCGGGATTTCTCTCGAAGGGGCAGTGGTGGGTGTCCGAACCGCTTTAAATAAGGCTTACTACGGCAAAAAAGCCCGTCCCACCGACATCCTGATCAAGAGATCGGTAAACAACCCGCATGCCAATGGTTTGATTGAGGAGGTTACCAAGGCCACTGCCGAAAAATAAGGGACTACCTTCTATGTAAGCATTTCCAAGAATTTGTGCCTTTCGCCAGCGGGCGGAAGAACTACAGAGAAAAGCCCATGGTGAGATGGGAGAGCGGGTGGAAGAGCGCACAACCAAATAATAGTTGAAATTTTTCCGAAAGAAACACCTGTCACAACAGAGGCAACTTACAGCAAAAGGCAGTGTTTTATTATGGGAAAAAGAATCTTATCCGGTCTGTGGTTAGGCAGGAAGACCCTTCTGATGGCTATCCTGGCCTTTTTTTTGAGTGCCCCTTCTGTTTCTGCAGATACTCTAAAACCGACCAAGAAAGTCTTGTTGATTCATTCCTTTGAACCGTTCCTCCCATACGCGATTACGGTAACTCAAAGTATTCAGGCCGCCTTTCAATCGGACCAATCCTTTCAGGTAGATCTATATACCGAATACCTTGATCTGGCACGATTCCCAGGAGAGGAATATCGCCGGCGGCTGCTGGAACATATCCGATATAAATATTTAAAAAAATCTGTTGATTTGATTGTCGTAACATTATTCCCCGCCCTGGATATCCTGTTGAAAGACGGGGAGAAATTTTTTCCGGGGGTTCCTATTGTTTTTTGCACAATCGAGGAACAGCAAATCAAACTGTTGCCCCTGAGGGCAAACATTACCGGGGTCGCCGCTGATGTGGACGCGAAAAAAACGCTGGAGGCAGCCCTTAGACTGCAACCAGGGACCCGGAAGGTAATCGTCATAGGGGGGGCACATCAAAACGACAAGGCCGCCGAAGTCCCGGTGCGGCAGGCCCTTAAAGAGTATGAGGGAAGGCTCGATATTACCTATCTGACAGGAACGGCCATGGAAACCATCCTCAAAACAGTGTCGGGCCTGCCTGAGGATTCCATAGTGCTTTATATGACTATTTTTCAGGATGGGTCCGGTAAGTCCTTCGTGCCGCGAGAGGTTGCAACTCTTATTTCCCGAACCTCCAACGCCCCGGTTTATAGTTTGTTTGGGTCGTATTTAGGATATGGTATTGTCGGGGGCCGCTTGATCAGTTTCGAGGAACAAGGGAAAAAAGCCGCCGAAATGGGCCTGCGCATTTTACACGGTCAGAGGCCCGCTGAACTGCCCATTTTAACCAGTCCCAATATTTATCAATTTGATTGGCGACAACTGAAACGCTGGAATATTAGGGAGAGCCGATTGCCCCCCGACAGTAGGGTTATGTTTAAAAAGCGAACGCTTTGGGCTGAATATAAATGGGCGATCGTTGGTGTATTTGCATTTGGTGTTATTGAATCCGTCCTTATTGTCATACTGCTGACTCAACGAGTCCGCCGTCGCCGGATTGAGGAAGCCCTTCGGGAGAATCAGAGGAGCATGGAAACCCTCCTGAGCAATTTGCCGGGAATGGCCTGCCGCTGCCGCAATGACCGTCAATGGACTATGGAGTTTGTGAGTCAGGGATCTCTGCCCCTGACCGGATATGTTCCTGAAGATCTCATCGGGAATGCCCGGATCTCCTTTAATGAGTTGATTCATCCGGACGACCAGGAGTTTGTCTGGGAGGAAACCCAGAAAGCCCTTATGTCCCGGAGGCATTTTCAGTTCAATTATCGCATCCGGACGGCGGCTGGAACAGTGAAATGGGTTTGGGAACAGGGGTGCGGCGTATTCCATAAGGACAGTAGCTTGATTGCTTTGGAAGGGTTTATCGTTGACATCACCGAACGCAAACGGGCCGAGGGGGAAATCCGCCGGCTGAACGCCGAGTTGGAACAGCGGGTGCGGGACCGTACCGCCCAATTGGAAGCGGCCAACAGGGAACTGGAGACCTTCAGCTATTCCGTCTCCCATGACCTAAGAGCCCCTCTGCGCCATCTTGCGGGATTTGTGAACCTGCTGAATAAGGAGGCCCCTGAGGGGTTGGATGAAAAGAGCCGGCACTATATGAAGGTCATTTCCGATTCTGCGATAAAGATGGCCAGGCTGATCGATGACATCCTGTCTTTCTCCCGCATGGGCCGGGTGGAGATGATGCGCTCCCGGGTCGATATGGCCTTTCTGGTGGAGGAAGTCTTGAAAATGATCCAGCCGGATCTGAAAGATCGGGAAATCGTCTGGTCCATAGGGGAACTGCCGGAAGTCTACGGTGATCCGGCCATGCTTAAAACGGTCTGGACCAATCTGGTATCGAACGCCGTCAAATTTACCGGACGGGAGTGCCGGGCCGTTATAGAAATCGGGCATATCGCAGACCAGGTCGATGAAGACCACTTTTATATTAAAGACAACGGCGCGGGTTTCGACATGAGATACGGCGACAAGCTCTTCGGCCTGTTCCAACGCCTTCACCGGGAGGATGAGTTTGAAGGAACCGGTCTGGGGCTGGCCAATATACGGAGAATTATCTCCCGACATGGAGGCCGAACCTGGGCTGAAGGGGGCGTGGAGGAGGGAGCGACTTTTTATTTTTCTTTGCCCAAAAGGCGGTGCGAGTGATGTTTGTGATCAACCAATTAAAAGATTGAACGGGACAGGGAAAGAGATGGATCACCAATGGTCGAAGACCCTCCCAATACTATAGAATTGACTCTTGAAGCCCTGGCGGAGTATAATATCGCCAATACCGGTAGTCATTTTTTCTTCTTCATCGGAAGAGAAGGATCTGGTTGAAAGTTACCGGCTGGGCGTCAATGCCTATGTCGTTAAACCTATTCGTTTTCATGAATTTATCGATACGGCCAGGGAATTGGGATTATTTTGGGTGATGGTCAACGAACCGCCGCCCGGAACCATGAGGTATTTAGGATTAGGAGAAGTGATGAAAGAAAAACTGCGCATCCTGAATCTTGAGGACAACCCGAATGATGCCGAACTGAACAGGGAAACGCTCGAAGGAGAAGGGGTTGGCTGTGAGATGGTCTGCGTTGAAACCCGGAGGGCTTTTCTGGAAGCCATTGAACAGGGAGGGTTTGATATTATTCTGGCGGACTATTCCCTCCCGGCCTTTGACGGTCTTTCGGCCCTGGAACTGGCCCGGGAGCGTTGTCCCGAGGTACCTTTCCTGTTTGTCACCGGCACCCTGGGGGAAGAGATCGCCATCGAAGCCCTGAAAAGCGGGGCCACGGATTATGTGCTCAAAGACCGCCTTTCGCGCCTGGGGCCGGCCGTTTTACGGGCCATGAAGGAGAAAGAAGAAACCTTAGATCTCCGGAAGGCGGAAGAGGCGCTGCGCTTCAGTGAAGAGAAGTACCGGCGGTTTATCGATGATGCCCCTATCGGTATGTTTGCGGTCGATTTAAAGGGGGACTTTACCTATGGGAACCGGAAGGTGGATGGCATAACCGGGTACAAACTGGCTGAGAAGGTAGGCAAGAATTTCCAATCAATAGTCTATCCGGAAGATCTGCCCGTCATCCTGGACAGGATTCAGAAAAGGCTCTCCGGCCAGGCTATTTCAGATCCCTACGAAGTCAGAATGGTCCATGCTTCCGGCAAAACAATCTGGGTTCGAATCACACCTGAATCCATCTATGAGAAGGGTGGAGACGGTCAAGAGCGATTGACTGGAATGCAAGCCTTTTTGGAAGATGTGACGGATAGAAAATCGGCAGAAGAGGCCTTGCGCCGGAGTGAGGAAAGGCAAAGCAAATTACTGCAACAGACTTTCGACATTATCTATGAGACTGATGCCTTCGGATTTATTAAAAAGATTTCACCCCAAACCGAAAAAGTCTTTGGCCTGAAGCCGGAAGCCTTGATGAGCCGCCATTTTCAGGTATTATTAAAAGAATCCGAGCGAGAGCGGATTGCAGGACAAATGCAAAAAGCGATTGAAGAGGAAGGGTTTGGTACGGTTGAATTCATTGGGAAGAAAGCCGACGGTAGTGAGGTCTATTGTGAACTGCGTCATGTTATTGAAAAAGCCGATGATAAAATTATCGGGACCTTCGGGGTTATCCGGGATATGACGGAATGGCATAAAATGCAGGCCCATCTGCAACAATCTCAAAAGATGGAGGCCATCGGGACTCTGGCCGGCGGGATTGCCCATGATTTTAACAACATTTTAGGGGCCATTATGGGCTTTACCCAATTAGCCCTGTATGATCTTCCCCAGGAATCACCCACGCGATACAACCTGGATCAAGTGCTTAAGGCCAGTGACCGGGCCAGGGACCTGGTCAAACAAATCCTGGCCTTCAGCCGCCAGGGGGAGCAGGAAAAGGGACCTATCCATGTTCTGCCGGTGGTCAAAGAGGTCCTTAAATTGCTTCGGGCTTCCTTGCCGAAGAGTATAGAGATTCAACAAAAGCTGAGTGTCTCGGAAGACCTGATCTTGATGGATCCGACCCATTTGCATCAGGTGTTGATGAATTTGTGTACCAATGCCTCCCAGGCCATTCAAGACCGGAAAGGGGTCATCGAGGTCAGTCTGGATGAGGTCCATCTGGAGGAGGGAGACAAGCCTTTTTTTCAAGACATGAATCCGGGACCTTTTTTGAGGTTAAGCGTCAGGGATACGGGTGGGGGGATGGATCCGGCCATACTAAGTAGGATCTTTGACCCTTTTTTTACCACCAAAAAACCCGGGCAGGGCACCGGCATGGGTCTTTCGGTAGTCCATGGGATTGTCAGGAGTCATGGGGGGCAGATCACGGTTTATAGTGAACCGGATATAGGGAGCACCTTTAAGGTCTACCTCCCCAAGATGGAGAGGGCGGAAGTTTTGAGCGAGGCGGTCAAGGCTCCTTTACCCCTGGGCCATGAGCGGATCCTTTTTGTTGACGATGAAGCGGGTTTGGTGGAAACCTGGGTTAAGATTCTGAAACGTTTGGGCTACCAAGTGTCCGGCCTGGTCAGCAGTATCGACGCCCTGCAGGTCTTTCGGACCCGAGCCGGGCAGTTCGATTTGCTTATTACCGACCAGACCATGCCGAAAATGAGCGGTACGGAATTGGCCCGGGAGATTTTATCCTTCCGTCCTGATTTCCCGATTATCCTTTGCAGCGGATTCAGTGAAACCGTAACGCCGGAAGAGGCCGGTGCCATGGGGATTCGAAGCTTTTTAATGAAACCGGTTCTCCTGGGAGAAATCGCCGTGGCCATTCGAATGGCCCTGGATGGGAGAGATGGCTAAGGTCCTGATTATCGACGATGATCAAATGATGTGCCAGGTATTGGCCGATATGGTCAGAAAAATAGGCCATGATGCGCACTGTGCCTTTTCCCTTGCGGACGGGCTTAAGGCCGCCTCCTCTTCAGGCTACGATATCATATTTCTCGATGTCTTTTTACCGGATGGCAACGGCCTTGAGGCCTTGCCGGCCCTGCGCTCCAGTAAATCTTTTCCCGAGGTGATTATTATCACCGGCTCGGGGAATGTCTCCGGGGCGGCCTTGGCTATTAAGAACAGGGCCTGGGATTATATTCAAAAACCATCGACTCTTGATGGAATGCATTTAACCTTTATTCGTGCCCTGGAATACCGGGAGGCCAAGCAAGCCCCCAAACCCATCAGGGCTTTAAAGCGGCAAGGCATTATCGGTAATAGTCCGCCGATCTTGAATTGCCTGGATCAGGTGGCCCAGGTGGCCGGCAGTGACATTAATGTACTCATAACCGGGGAAACCGGTACCGGCAAAGAGCTCTTCGCCTGGGCAATCCATAATAACAGCCCCCGGGCAGCTAAGAATTTTGTGGTCGTCGACTGCGCCGCCATTCCGGAAAACCTGGTGGAAAGCACCCTTTTCGGCTATGAAAAAGGGGCCTTTACCGGGGCCGATAAAGCCTTCGATGGTTTGGTCAGACAGGCCGATGGCGGAACGCTCTTTCTGGATGAGGTCGGTGAATTACCCCTTTCCATGCAAAAGGTCTTTCTCCGTGTATTGCAGGACCACCGTTTTCGACCTTTACGCAGTGAAAAAGAAATCCAAAGCGATTTTCGTTTGGTGGCAGCGACCAACCGGGATTTAACTAAGATGATCGAAAAGGATTTTTTCCGGAAGGATCTCCTTTTTCGCCTCCAGTCCTTTACCCTCGAACTGCCTCCCCTGAAGGACCGCTCTAAAGATATTCCGGAGCTGACCATGTATTATATCACCGATCTTTGCCGTCGATATGGGACGGAGATAAAGGGTTTTTCGGCTGATTTTTTTGAGTCTTTGGCCTTTCATGACTGGCCGGGAAATGTCCGGGAATTATTTCATGCCCTGGAAGGGGCTTTTACGGCCGCCCATCGTGATCCCATTCTTTATCCCAAGCACCTGCCGGATAGTTTTCGTATCCGGATCCTGCAATCGGCGGTGAAAGACAAGACGATAATAGAAGGAGAAATTCCCCAGGAAAAAAAATTCCATTCCATGATCCTGCCGCCACTCCAAACCGTTCGGGAGGAAGCCGTTAACCGGGCGGAAAAACAATACTTGCAGGACCTGCTTTCAACCACCGGGGGGGATATCACCAAGGCCTGCCCGATCTGCGGTCTTTCCCGGGCCCGTTTATATGGCCTGGTTAAGAAATACGGCCTGTCTTTTAAGGCCTGATTTCTTTCGCCTTCCTCCTTGAGCATTCGGGCTTTGAACCTTGAACCTTATTTTTTTGGTTTAAGTTTAGCTTTTTTTCAAAGGGCTAAAGTGTTACGACTTTTGATCCATCCCTTGTCTTATCTCATAAGACTTTCTCTTGTTGAATTAGACGAATTCAGAACCTTATCATGGGTTGTTGCGGTCCATAAATTAATTCCAGGAAGAGGCCCGGATATGGAGGACTTTGTCCCCAAATGGGAAACCTGGAAGAAGCTCCACCAGGAGGTTGTTGAATTGACCAAAAAAGGGGACGATGCTTCACGCAATAGCGCCTATATGGTGACCTACGGTAAAGCCCGGGAGGCCTTCAAAGAGGTGGAAAAAAGTCTGAATGAACTGTTTGAACTGAACATGCGGGTGGCCAAGGAGACCGACGCGGCCTTTGACAAATCGTCTACCAGGCCGTGGCTGAGATGGATAAGGTGGTCCAGCGAAATTCGGCCAGTGCCGAGGAATCGGCCTCGGCCTCGGAGGAGATGAACGCCCAGGCCGAGCAGTTGAAAGACTTGGTCCTGGAGCTGATAGGGGTCATCGGAGGCAATGGGCACGGTGATGAATTGCACCAGACCAAAGCCTTGCCGAGTGCCAGCGGCCATGAGAAGCGGATAGCCATTGGCCATCCAGTGAAATCAAACCGGAACAAGGCCCTTCCTAAGCCGGTTGGCAAAGGCCAAGGGAGTGTACCGATCCAACAAACGGAGAGGTTCATGGAGAAAAGATTCGAGTATAGGGCTTAAGGTTCATCGGGAAAACCTTTGGCCTTACGTCCTAAGCCCGGGCCGTTTGCTGACTTTTCCGTCCTTTTTACTTGACCCTCCGTCCCTTCCTGATTTATACTTTTTCAGACAAAAAATTGTGAATAATCAAACAAAACGCTGCGAATGGTCTTTAGACGGCAATTGTAGTCCAAGGAGGGAATCTATTTTGGGGGAAGGATTACCTGCGGACTGTTTCAGCCTGAGACTGCCAAGAATTTTCCCCAGGAGATTCGGCCGCCACAGATTCGGTCTGCTTGCTTCTCTGCTTTATCTGAACTTCCGTCTGCTTTTCCCCTCAACGCCATTTTTTAGGCTACCCATCAAGGAAGTGATCGATGTGTTTGCATGTAATCCTCATGCCCCTGTGGGACACCCTGAAATGAAAACCGGTTCAAGGTTCAGGGTTCAAGGGTTTTCACGCTTGAAACTTGCATCTTGCATCTTGAAACTTTATTTGGGACGATCATCATGAGTGAAAAACCAAGTCAGACACCATGGGTTCTTGTCTGGGTTTTTCTTTTGTTGGTCCTGGGTATCTCCCTGACGGGATACTGGTATTATTTCAATGAAAAAAAGAAAATTAAAGTCGACCAACAAAATGAATTGTCCCTGATTGCCCGAACAAAAGCCGACCGGATTCTTAACTGGCGTCAAGAACGAATACATGATGGAGAGCTTTTTTTTAAGAATCCTTTTATGGCCCAACGGATCAAAGAGTTTCTTAAAAATCCCAAATCTTTTGAAGTCAAGCAGGAGATGCTGGGCTGGATGGTTTCCCTGTTAAGGCTCCCTGATTATAGTAATGTTTTCCTTCTGGATCCGAAAGGCCGGGTGAGGTTGACCGGCGGGAATGAAGACGAAGGCCTCGGGAAACAGGTCCAGGCTATGGCCGTTGAGGCCATAAAGGCCAAAGAAGTGTTTTTTTCCGATCTTGTTCAAGACGAACTTAATCAAAATATTCACCTGGACCTTCTGGTCCCCATCATCTCCTTCGATGACCCTGACCAGCAAATCGTTGGATTAGTGATTATACGGATCGATCCCTATCAATTCCTTTATCCACTGGTCCAGGCCTGGCCGACTTCCAGCCAGACTTCGGAAACCCTCCTGGTGCGCCGTGATGGGGAGGAGCTGCTTTGCTTGAATGTGCTTCGCCACCAGAAACAAACAGCCTTCGTTCTGAGAATACCCTTCCAACCTCCCAAGGGGGCGCAACCTAAGGCTATACCCAAAACGGAAGGAATCTTTGAATTCGTGGACTATCGATCGGTGCCGGTTCTGGGCTCCCTCCTCAAGATCCCTCATTCCCCCTGGATACTTCTGTCCAAGATCGATTCGGAAGAAATCTTCAAACCGGTTCGTGAAATGGCCAAGTTGGTTATAACCCTGGGTTGTTTGTTAGTGGTTGTCGCCGGGACCAGTCTTGGTTTTTATTGGAGACACCGGAAAGCCCTTTTTTATCGCCAGCAATATGAAATCGAACTGGAGAAAAAACGGGCCGAAGCGGCCTTACGTGAATCGGAGGCCAATTATCGGGCGATTTATGACGCGGCCAATGATGCCATCTTCGTCCACGATATGGATACCGGGGCTATCCTTGATCTGAATCAGAAAGGGTGCGAGATGTACGGGCATACGGTGGCGGAGGTTCGGCGCCTCGATGTGGAGGCCCTGAGTGCCGGAATCCCTCCCTATACCCAGAAAGATGCCCTTCGATGGATTACCTCGGCTATTCATGGGGAAGCCCAGCTTTTTGAGTGGCTGGCCAGGGATAATGCCGGCCGGCATTTCTGGGTCGAGGTGAACCTCAAACGGGTGGCTATTGGAGGTCAGGATCGTTTGTTGGCCGTTGTGCGGGACATCTCCGAGCGCAAGAAGGCCGAGGAAGAGCGAAACCGGTTGGAAGAGCGCCTTCGGCGTGCGGAAAAGATGGAGGCCCTGGGAACCCTGGCGGGCGGGGTGGCCCATGATCTGAACAATGTCCTGGGTGTTTTAGTGGGGTATTCGGAGCTGCTGATGCTCGATGTGCCGGAAGGCAGTCCCTTGCGGGATCATGCCTGGAATATTCTTCAGGCCGGTCAGCGGGCGACTGCCATCATCCAGGACTTGCTCACCCTGGCCAGGAGAGGGGTGGCCATTTCGGAAATCACCAACCTGAACCGGATCATCTCGGATTTCCTGAAAACCCCCGAGTTCGATAGAATAAAGTCCCACCATCCCGACATTTCATTCAGAATGGAACTGGACCCGGCACTTTTAAATATCAAGGGATCTCCGGTACACCTCGACAAGACGGTGATGAACCTGGTGTCCAACGCCGCGGAGGCCGTTTCCGGCCCAGGGGAAGTGGTGATCAGGACGGAAAATCAATACATCGATAAGCCGATTCCGGGCTATGAAGAGACCAGGGAAGGCGAATATGCGCTGCTCATGGTTTCAGATACCGGGTCGGGGATTCCCCCTTCGGATCTCGGTAGGATTTTCGAGCCTTTCTACACCAAGAAGGTGATGGGGCGGAGCGGTACCGGTCTGGGCCTGGCCGTGGTCTGGGGCACTATCAAGGATCACAGCGGTTATATCGACGTGCAGAGCCAAGAAGGGAAGGGGAGCACTTTCTTGCTCTATTTCCCGGTGACCCGGGAGGCTGTGGCGGAAGACCGGGAGTCCATTCCTCGATCGGAGTACACGGGCCGGGGGGAATCGATCCTGGTGGTGGATGATGTGGAGGAACAGCGGGTCCTGGCGGCGACCATGCTGGGCAGTCTCGGATACAAAGTGGACACGGCGGCCGGTGGAAAAGAAGCGGTGGACTACCTGAAAAGCCACCGGGCAGATCTGCTGGTACTGGACATGATCATGGATCCCGGTATCGACGGGTTGGAAACATACAGAAGGATTCTCGAAATCCATCCCAGCCAGAGGGCCGTAATCGTCAGCGGCTTCTCGGAAACCGATCGGCTCAGGCAGGCTCAGGCCCTGGGTGCCGGCGCCTATGTTCGGAAGCCCTATCTTCTGGGAATAATCGGGGAGGCGGTCCGGCGGGAACTGGACAGAAAGTCCTGAAGACGGCTATTCGAAAGGTGCTGGAGGGGAAATAGGGCTGAAGAGGATAAGTCCGCAACACTGAACACTTTTGCCATAATCGGGATCATACTGATCCTCTGGAATGTTTCTTTGAAAAAACAGGTTGCCCAAAAGACGAGAAAGCTGGAAATGGAGATCGCCGAGCGTGTTCAGGCCCAGGAAGCCCTGCGGCGTTCGGAATGGGAAAAAGATATCCTGAACCGGATCGCCAACATCTTTCTCTCCGTTCCGGATGATGAGATGTATGGCGAGGTATTGACAGTCGTCAGGGAGGCCATGAGCAGCAGGTTCGGTGTTTTTGGATTTATAGCGGATAACGGCGATCTGGTTGTCCCCAGCATGACCAGGGATGTCCGGAAAGAATGCCTCGTTTCCGATAAATCGATCCTCTTTCCCTCCGGCACCTGGGGCGGGAGCTTGTGGGGAAAAGCTATGAGGGAGAAAAAGACCTATTATTCGGATGGGCCTTTTCATACACCGGAGGGACATATAAGGATCGACAACTTTCTTGCCGCGCCCATCGTCTTCGGCGATGAGACCATCGGACTGCTTTCCGTCGCCAATAATGAGAAAGGCTGTAACGAGGAAGACCAGGCGCTGCTGGAGAAGATAGCGAAAACTATCTCGCCTATTCTCAGCGCGAGAATACAGAGGGACCGGCAGGAAAATGACCGCAGGCGCAATGAGGCCATAAATGTGTCACGGTGGCACCTGATGCAATTTGCGGGAATACACTCCTTGGATGAGTTGCTTGAGGAGACCCTGAATGAAGCCGAAAAGCTTACCGAGAGCCTTATCGGTTTTTATCATTTTGTTGATGATGATCAGGAATCGCTCACGCTCCAGAATTGGTCCACGAGAACAAAAGCGGAATTCTGCAGGGCTGAAGGAAAAGGACTGCACTATGGCATAGCCGAGGCAGGTGTATGGGTCGATTGTGTGTATCAGCGGAAACCGGTTATCCACAACGATTACGTTTCGCTCCCCCATCGCAAGGGGATGCCGAAGGACCATGCCGAAGTTGTCCGCGAGCTTGTCGTGCCGGTATTGCGGGGCAGCAAAATAAAAGCGATTCTCGGGGTCGGCAATAAATCGTCTGATTATACGGAAAAAGACGTGGAGGCCATTGCACTTCTGGCCGACCTCGCCTGGGAAATTGCCGAACGAAAACTGGTGGACGATGCGCTCACCTGTCTGAACCGCGAATTGCGGGCCGTCAGCATCTGTAACCAAATCTTGTTGCGGGCGGTTGACGAACAGGCTTTACTCACCGAGATCTGTCGTATTATTTGTGACGAGGCCGGTTACCGCCTGGCCTGGGTGGGATATGCCGAAGATGATGAGGCCAGGACCGTGCGTCCGGTGGCCTGGGCCGGGGTGGAGGACGGGTATCTGGCCAGCGCCAATATCACCTGGGGCGATACGGAACGGGGACGGGGTCCCACCGGAATAGCGATCCGGGGTGGAAAGAGTGCCTGCATCCAGGATATCGCCCGTGATCCTCTTGTCGTTCCCTGGCGCGAAAAGGCCTTGCAGTGCGGTTATCGTTCCATCCTCGCCCTGCCCTTGAAGGACGAGAAGGCCAACATCTTTGGCGCTTTGACCATCTATTCTGGGGAACCCGAGGCCTTTACTGCGGAAGAAATCCGGCTCATGGAAGAACTGGCCGGCGATCTGGCCTTCGGCATCGATGTCTTGCGCAATCGCGCCCAGCGCAAACAGGCAGAAGAGGAACGTCTGGTGCATCTGCGGTTCTTTGAAGGCCTGGATAAGATCAATCGGGCGATGCAAGGAACGAATGATCTCGACCGGATGATGCGCGATGTGCTCGATGTGGTGCTTGCCTTATTCGATTGCGACCGGGCCTTCCTGCTGTACCCGTGCGATCCGAATACTGTTTTATGGACGGTGCCGATGGGGCGTAACAAGCCTGAATATCCTGGCGTTCGTGATTCGGGGGTCGTTATACCCATGGATGCAGAAGTCGCCGAGATGTTTCGCATCCTCCTGGCCGCGGATGGTCCCGTAAAATTCGGTGTTGAGACCGGGCGTCCGCTCCCGGCCGAAGTGTCGGAGAGTTTCGGCCAAAAATCTTCTATGTCCATGGCCCTTTATCCCAAGGTGGGTAAGCCATGGCAATTCGGGATTCACCAGTGCTCTTACCCGCGGATCTGGACACCAGAAGAAGAGAGACTCTTCCAGGAAATCGGCAGACGGTTGTCCGATGCTTTGACCAGTCTGCTTTCCTATCGAAATCTGATTGACAGCGAGGTGATGTATCGCTCCCTCAAAAACTACCTGGCCAATATCATTGATTCCATGCCGTCGGTATTGGTAGGTATGGACCGCCATCAGGTCGTCACCCAGTGGAACCGAAAGGCAGAAGAGATGAGCGGTATCCCTGCCCCGGAGGCCATCGGCAGACCCCTGGCGGAACTCTTTCCCGACTTTTTCCCCTGGATATCAACCATGGGCAATGAAATTAATAAGCAACATCCCGCGTCCATGGAGAGACTCCTGATCGAGAAGGAAGGCCAGCGCCGCTTTTACGACCTCATGCTCTACCCGCTGATCACCAACGGGGAGGAAGGAGGGGTGTTGCGCATCGAGGATGTGACCGAACGGTCCCGTATCCAGGATCTGATGGTCCAGACCGAGAAGATGATGTCGGTGGGCGGCCTGGCCGCCGGCCTGGCCCATGAGATCAACAATCCCCTGGGGATCATCACCCAGGCGGTTCAGAATATCGAGCGCCGGGTCTCGCCGGATCTGCCGGCCAACCGGAAGGCGGCTGAAGAGATCGGGGTCAGTCTGGAGGAGATCGAGGCCTACTTTGAGAAGCGTCAGATACCCGAATTCATCGGCAGCATCCGCACGGCCTCGATCCGGGCGGCCAGGATCGTGGCCAACATGCTCCAGTTCAGCCGAAATGCCGGAATAATTCTGCAGTCGGCCTCCCTGGCCGGGATCATGGACCAGGCCCTGGAACTGGCGGCCAGCGATTATGATCTGAAGAAGAAGTACGACTTCCGGAGTATCGAGATCATTCGGGACTATGGGCCGGATATGCCGGAAGTCCCTGTGGTGTCGGTGGAGATCGAACAGGTGATGCTGAACCTGTTGAAGAACGCGGCCCAGGCCATGATCGTCAATCCTCCGGACCGAAAGCCCAGGATCAGACTGGGGCTTTACCGGGAGGAAAAATATGCGGTGATCGAGGTGGAGGATAATGGCCCGGGCATGGGTGAGGAAATCCGCCGCCGGGTTTTTGAGCCCTTTTTTACCACCAAGGAGCCGGGAATCGGCACCGGGCTGGGACTCTCCGTTTCCTACATGATCGTCACCCAGAACCACAAGGGGTTGATGGAGGCGGCATCCACTCCCGGCAAGGGGGCCTGCTTCAGGGTCAGTTTACCGCTATCCAAGGAGAGTATTTATGAGTAGCTCGGAGATGGGCAGGAAAGAACCTATGGGCCGTTTGGTAAAAGTCCTGGTCGTGGATGATGAGAAATTGATCCGCCTGAATCTGAGGGCCCTGTTGGAAGATCTGGGCTATGGGGTCTTTGAGGCCGCCAACGGCCGGGAGGGGCTGGAGGTCTTTGACCGGCAGCAGCCTGATCTGGTCCTGGCCGATTTGAGGATGCCCATACTGGACGGGCTGTCCATGATTACCTCCCTTCGGGAGAAGAGCCCTGAAACCCCCGTTGTCGTTGTCTCCGGCACCGGCACAGTGCAAAATGCCGTCGACGCACTTCGCCTGGGCGCCTGGGACTACATCATGAAGCCGGTGGCTGATGTAGAGGGATTTGAGTTCGTCATCAAACGGGTCCTTGAACGGGCCCAGCTTATCAGGGAAAACCGTCTTTACCGGGAACATCTGGAAGAACTGGTCCGGGAGCAGACTGAGGAACTCCGCGAGAGCGAGGCCAGGTACCGGCGGCTTCTCGAATCAGTAACCAGCTATGTGTACACCGTCACCCTCAAAGACGGCCGGCCCGGGGCGACGGTTCACGGCCCCGGTTGCGAGGTGGTGACCGGTTTCACCCCTGAGGAGTATGCCGCCGATCCGTACCTCTGGTACCGGATGGTCCACGACGATGACCGGCCTTTGATCATCGACCTGGCCCAGCGCATCCTTGAAGAGTGTCTTCCCATTTCTCTCGAGCACCGCATCCATCATAAGGACGGGACAGTCCGGTGGGTGCAGACCACGCTGGTCCCCCATCGAACGGTCAGGGGACAACTCCTGTCTTACGACGGCATCATCACTGAGATCACCGAGCGCAGGAGAGCAGAGGAAACGCTCTTCCAATTAACCAAGAGATGGGCGCGGACCTTTGATGCCGTGCCGGATCTGATCGCCATCCTGGACACCGATTTCAGAATCGTTCAGGCCAACAAAGCCATGGCCGACCGATTGGGATGTACGCCGGAAGAGTGTGTCGGACAAGTCTGTTACAGGGCCGTCCATGGAACTGAAGCCCCCCCTTCTTTCTGTCCCCACCAGCGAACAGTGAAAGACTACCGGGAGCACATGGCGGAGATGTGTGCAGAACGTCTTGGCGGCGATTTTATTGTCAGCACCTCACCTATCTACGATTCTGAAGGACAGATGATCGGGAGTGTACACGTGGCCCGCGACATCACCGACCGCAAGCGGACGGAAGAGGGATTGAAAGAGTCCGAGGAACGGTACCGGGTGGCCATTGAAAGCTCCAACGATGGAATCGTTATCGTAAAAGACGATCGGTACATATTCGTCAATCAGAAATTCATCAAGATCTTCGGCTACGATCGGCTGGAAGAGGTTTTAGGCCAGCCTATAACCATCGTGGTGCATCCCTGTGACCACAAACGAATCACCGAATTCAACCGTCTCAGACAGGAGGGGGATGCGGTTCCCTCCAGATATGAATTCAAAGGGGTCCGCAGGGATGGAGGGGAGGTTTTTATTGAGGTGTCGGCAACGAAAACCACCTATCGGGGGGAAATGGTCTCCCTGGCTTTTTTGAGAGATGTTACCGAACACAAGAAACTCGAAGCGTTGCTTCAGCAGGCGCAGAAGATGGAGGCCATCGGCACCCTGGCCGGCGGAATTGCCCATGATTTTAATAATATCTTAGGGGCCATTATGGGTTTTACCCAATTGGCCCTTTATGATCTTCCCGAAGGCTCTCCCCTGCAACACAAATTGGATCAGGTCCTCAAGGCCAGTGAGCGGGCCAGAGATCTGGTCAATCAGATCTTGGCCTTCAGCCGTCAAAATGATCGGGAGATGAAGCCGACTCAAATACTGCCGGTGATCAAAGAGGGTCTCAAATTACTTCGGGCCTCCCTGCCCAAGACGATCGAGATCAAAAAAAGACTGGCTGTCCGCGAAGACCTGATCCTGGGCGACCCTACCCAGATCCATCAGATATTGATGAACCTGTGTACCAATGCCGCCCAGGCCATAGGGGGCCGGCCGGGCCTGATAGAAGTGGTTCTTGAAGAGATGTTCCTGGGTGCGGAGGAGGTGGGGGCTTTCCCCGGACTCAGTGAAGGGCCGTTTTTGCGATTAAGCGTCAGGGATACGGGTGAAGGAATCGATCCGACGATTTTGGCCCGGATCTTTGATCCCTTTTTTACCACCAAAAAGCCGGGGGAAGGGACGGGCATGGGATTGTCCGTAGTCCATGGGATTGTCAAAAGTCATGGGGGAAAAATAACGGTTTATAGTGAACCGGATAAAGGGACGACCTTCAATGTTTATTTGCCGCAGATCAAGCGTAAAATAACCGTAGAGGGGCCGGCCATGGCCCCTCCTCCCACCGGGACCGAGAGAATCCTATTCGTAGATGATGAGCCCGGCCTGGTGGAGTCCTGGGTTATCATATTGGAACGCCTGGGTTATAAAGTCTCCAGCCGGAAAAGCAGTCTGGAGGCCCTGGAGGCCTTTCGGGCTGCACCGGAGGCCTTTGATTTAGTGATCACCGACCAGACCATGCCTCAGATGAGCGGTGCGGAATTGGCCCGGAAGATGTTGACCATCAGGCCGGACCTTCCGATTATCCTCTGCAGCGGCTTTAGTGAGACCATTACCCCGGAAGAGGCTAGGGCCATGGGTATCCGAAGATTTCTGATGAAACCTATTCTAATGGGGGAGATCGCTACGGCTATTCGAAAAGTTTTGGAAGGAGAAGATGGCTAAGGTCCTGATTATTGAAGACGATCAAATGATGTGCCAGGTATTGGCCGATATGGTCAGAAAAATAGGCCATGATGCGCACTGTGCCTTTTCCCTTGCGGACGGGCTTAAGGCCGCCTCCTCTTCAGGCTACGATATCATATTTCTCGATGTCTTTTTACCGGATGGCAACGGCCTTGAGGCCTTGCCGGCCCTGCGCTCCAGTAAATCTTTTCCCGAGGTGATTATTATCACCGGCTCGGGGAATGTCTCCGGGGCGGCCTTGGCTATTAAGAACAGGGCCTGGGATTATATTCAAAAACCATCGACTCTTGATGGAATGCATTTAACCTTTATTCGTGCCCTGGAATACCGGGAGGCCAAGCAAGCCCCCAAACCCATCAGGGCTTTAAAGCGGCAAGGCATTATCGGTAATAGTCCGCCGATCTTGAATTGCCTGGATCAGGTGGCCCAGGTGGCCGGCAGTGACATTAATGTACTCATAACCGGGGAAACCGGTACCGGCAAAGAGCTTTTTGCCTGGGCAATCCATCCTCTGTCTTACCTCATAAGACTTTCTCTCATCCGATAAGACTCTCTCTTGTTGAATTAGACGAATATAGTGCCTTATCATGGGTTGTCGCGGCCTATAAATTAATAACTTGTTGAATTAACAAATAAAAAAATAAACAATCGTTAATGGCATGTTTTTTGTAGCATTTCCGTAGAGAAAAGCAAAATCGACTGATGGAATATTTTTGGAGGGAAAACCATGAAGAACATGAAATTGAGCGTCAAATTAATCGGGAGTTTCTTAATCGTGGCTGCTATTGCCACCATCATCGGGGTGACGGGTTTCTGGGGGATGAGAGAGGCCCAGGAAGCCCAAGACGAGGTAGCCGCTGTGCGCCTGCCCAGTGTTTATGGTTTACAGGTCGTTAATGAGGCCCAGACAGCCATTCAGCGTTATGAACGAGTTCTGGTCTATGAAAAAGACCCGGAGATCGTAAAGCGCCAATTCTCCCAATTAGAGGAGGCCTGGACACGGGTTCAAAGAGGCTGGAAGATTTACGAACCTCTTCCCCAGACCCAGGAAGAGGAAAAGCTTTGGAAAGAATTTGTCCCCAAATGGGATGCCTGGAAAAAGGTCCACCAGGAAGTCGTTGAGCTGACTAAGAAAGGGGACGATGCCTCGCGCAATGCCGCCCATGGGATAGCTTTCGGTAAGGCACAGGAAGGCTTCATCGATACGGAAAAACGGTTGAATGAACTGATTGAACTGAACATGCGGGTGGCCAAGGAGGCCGACGCGGCCTTTGACAAATCGTCTACCAGAGCCAAAATCATCCTGATTGTCCTGATTCTCGGAGGGGTGGGAGCGGCTATAGCCTTCGGGACGTCAATTTCCTTATCCATCTCCAGGTCTTTGAAGAAGGTGGTGGATGGTCTCAGGGAAGGGGCCGATCAGGTGGCCTCGGCTTCATTCCAGGTATCCTCGGCCAGTCAGTCTTTGGCCGAAGGGGCTTCGGAGCAGGCCGCCGGGTTGGAAGAGACCTCTTCTTCCATAGAAGAGATGACCTCCATGACCAGGCAGAATGCCGAAAATGCCACCCAGGCCAATACCCTGATGCAGGATACCACCAGGGTGGTGGATGAGGCCAATCAGGCCATGAAAGAGCTGACCCGATCCATGCAGGATATTACTTCCGCCAGCGAGGAGACCGGCAAGATTATCAAGACCATCGATGAGATCGCCTTTCAAACCAACCTGCTGGCCCTCAATGCCGCTGTGGAGGCGGCCCGGGCCGGAGAGGCCGGGGCCGGATTTGCTGTGGTAGCCGATGAGGTCCGGAATCTGGCCATGAGGGCAGCCGAGGCGGCCAAGAACACCTCCAATTTGATTGAAGGGACAGTCAAGAAGATCAAAAGCGGTTCGGATATCGTGAGCCGGACCAACGAGGCCTTTGTGAAGGTGGCCGGGGGCTCCAAAAAGGTAGGCGAACTGGTGGGAGAGATTGCCGCGGCCTCTAATGAGCAGGCCCAGGGGACCGAGCAGATCAATAAAGCGGTCGGTGAAATGGACCGGGTGGTACAGCAGAATGCGGCCAGTGCCGAGGAGTCGGCTTCGGCTTCCGAAGAAATGAATGGTCAGGCCGAACAGATGAAGGAATTTGTGGAAGCGCTGGTTACGATTATTGGAGGACATGCCAATGGGCATGACAGCGTCTCTTTGGGACAAAAAAGAGTAAAGAATACCGGAAAGGCCAACCTCCTTCCGATAAAGACCGGATTACAAAAGGCCCTGCCGCGACCTGACCGGAAGGGGAATGGTAAAGGACTTCTATCAGGCAAAACCAGGGAAATAAATCCGGAACAAATAATCCCTCTGGAGGAAGGTGATTTTAAAGAGTTTTAATCAATGACTCAGGGTGTTATTTAAAGGATGAACTGTGTTTATTAAAAGCTGGCTGTTATGGATCGTAGTCGGTATCGGCCTTTTGGCCGGGGGGTATCCGCGATCAGTGGATGCCTCCCATGTGGGGCCATTTGTGGCCGATACGGCGGAACCGATAGAGACGCATAAACTGGTTTTTCAGGTGATCCCATCCTTCTTTATTAAGCAAGGCGTTTATAATGAAGAAGGGAACAGGCAATATCTTCCGAGCGGTGATCGACAAAACCAATTAATCACCCTTTTCAAACCCATTTACGGGTTGTTTAACCATTTCGAAATCTCGGCTGAAATCCCGGTTCAATATAATTGGCTTACCCAGGGAAACCGATCGGCCAATGATGGCGGCGTCGGTGAGGTCCTGCTGGCCGGAAAATACCGTTTCTGGGAAAATGATAAAAATGGATGGCGGCCTTCCATTTCCGGAATCGCCAAGGTCAAATTTCCCTCCGGCCGGTATGAAAAGCTTTCGGAAAACAGATTAGGCGGCGACAAGACGGGCAACGGGTCCTATGAATATTGGATCGGAGTCAATTGCAGCAAATTTCTGGGGGATTGGGCCGTTCATTTGAATCTCTGGTACGATTGGGTGGCGGAAACAACCGTCGATGGAGTCCGGACCAAACCAGGGAATATCCTCAATTACAATGCCGCAGTGGAGTATTCCTTTAATAAAAAATTTTCTTTCCTGTTAGAGCTCATAGGTCTGGAACAGGGGAAAAGAGAGGAAATGAACCAGACCGTCGAAAAATCAGAGGTGCGTTCTCTTGCCTTGATGCCGGCCCTGGGGTGGGAGATTAATGAAAAAATATGCCTTCTAATGGGCTGTTCCTTTTCGTTGCTGGGAAAAAACACCGATTTTGGTTTTACCCCGGCACTGCTTTTTAATTATTCTTTTTAGATTACGACACCCTATCGGAAATGAGGACATAGCCCTCCTTTTAGCTTCAACTTCCGGAGATCTCAACAATCTGGTCACCAACAGCCATTTATTAAATAACCTGCGCATCATCATTATATTGCCGGATAGGGATGAAGGAACGATAGCCAAAGGGCATCTGCTGCGGCCCCGATTTATAAGCTATGCAGATAATAATAGTTTCTCCGAATTGTCCCAGGTTTTAAAGAAGATGCGAAAAACGGCTTTCCCGTAGTGGATAACCGAATTAACGTAAGGAACGGGCCGGAAAATTTATGGGTCCTAACTATTGGACATTATTCACTTGACAAAAATGTCTGGAGGTTTATGATAAGAAAATTTTCCAAAGGAGGGCCTGTATATGAGCAGCTCGAATTACTTTTTTACTTCGGAATCGGTAACGGAAGGTCATCCCGATAAGGTGGCTGATCAGGTTTCCGATGCCATCTTGGATGCCATCTTGAGGGATGATCCTAAAGGACGGGTAGCCTGTGAAACCCTGGTTACTACAGGCCTGGCCATGATCGCCGGAGAGATCACCACGACCTGTTATGTGGATATGCCCCAAATCGTCCGGGAAACCATAAAAGAAATCGGTTATAACGATTCTTCCATGGGTTTTGATTGGGAAACCTGTGCGGTCCTGACCACCATCGACAAACAATCCCCGGACATCGCCCAGGGGGTCAATGCCCTGGGAGAGAAAAAAGAACAAGGGGCCGGGGACCAGGGCATGATGTTCGGTTATGCCTGCAACGAGACCAAAGACCTTATGCCCATGCCCATCTGGTATGCCCACCGGTTGGCCAAACGGCTGGCCGAGGTTCGAAAGAAAAAGATCCTGAACTTCCTCCGGCCCGACGGCAAGACCCAGGTGACGGTGGAATATAAAGATGGGAAGCCGGTTTCCATACCGGCCGTGGTTATAGCCGCCCAACACAATCCGGATGTGAGCTATAAAAAATTACAGGAAGGTATTATTGAAACGGTCGTTAAAAAGGTCATCCCGGCCAAGTTCCTGACCAATAAGACCCAGTATTTTATCAACACGACCGGCCGGTTTGTGGTTGGCGGGCCTATGGGGGATTGCGGAATGACCGGCCGAAAGATCATCGCTGACACCTATGGGGGCCGCGGGAGCCATGGCGGCGGGGCCTTTTCAGGAAAAGATCCCTCGAAGGTGGACCGCAGTTCTTCCTATATGGCCCGACATGTAGCCAAGAATGTGGTGGCCTCCGGTCTGGCCGATGTCTGCCGGCTCCAGGTCTCCTATACTATCGGTAAGGCCGAGCCTCTTTCCATTTTCGTCGACACTCGAGGGACCGGAAAAATTCCGGACTTTCAGATTAACCAGATTATTCGGCAGACCTTCAGTTTCAAGCCGGCTGACGTAATCCAGTATTTGAATTTATTACGCCCTATCTACAAGAAGACCGCAGCTTACGGCCATTTCGGACGTAACGAAGAAAGTTTTACCTGGGAAAAAATTGACAAAGCCGAAATCCTCCGGGAGCGGGGGGGGCTGAAGAAATAAAGCGATTGGGGGTCGGGGTTCAGGGATCGGGGGGCGGATAAAGGATATTTTTATGCCGACCCCTGGTCCCTGATCCCTGACCCCCTTTATTTTATCAGAGAAAGGACTGACCATTGAACTATGACATCAAAGACTTGAATCTGGCAGCTCAAGGGGCCTTGCGGATCGAATGGGCCCTGCAGAGTATGCCGGTTCTGGAAATTATCCGGAAACGCTTCTTAAAAGAAAAACCACTGAAAGGGGTTCGTTTGGCCGCCTGTCTCCATGTAACCACCGAGACGGCCGGCCTGGTCCGGACCCTTCAAGCCGGCGGGGCCGAAGTGGCTGTCTGTGCCTCCAATCCCTTGAGTACCCAGGACGATGTGGCCGCAGCCCTGGTCCGCCAGGACCAGGTTCCGGTCTTCGCCATCAAAGGGGAGGACAGCAAGACCTATTACCAGCACATCTATCAGGCCCTGGAATTCAAGCCCCATTTAACTATGGATGATGGAGCCGACCTGGTGTCCACCATTCATTCCGAAAAAAGGGCCCTTCTGAAGGGCATCCTGGGGGGCACGGAAGAAACCACCACCGGCGTGATCCGCTTACGGAGCATGGCCGAAAAAAAGGTCCTGGCCTATCCGATTGTGGCCGTCAACGATGCCAAGACCAAACATTTTTTCGATAACCGGTATGGCACCGGCCAGAGTACTATTGACGGTATTATCCGGGCTACCAACCGCCTGCTGGCCGGAAGCACCTTTGTGATTTGCGGTTACGGCTGGTGTGGAAGGGGCGTAGCTATGCGGGCCAAGGGGATGGGGGCCAATGTGGTTATCGTGGAAGTGGATCCATTGAAGGCCCTGGAAGCGGTGATGGACGGCTTTGGGGTAATGCCTATGGCCGAAGCGGCCAGGGTGGGGGATTTCTTCTGTACCCTGACCGGTGACATCAATGTGGTTCGGAAAGAACATTTTTTACAGATGAAAAGCGGGGCCATCGTGGCCAACTCCGGGCACTTTAATGTCGAGCTGGATCTGAAAGGTCTGGAGCAGATCAGCAAAAAGCGCCGCGTCATTCGGGAGTTTGTGGAAGAGTTTACCTTGACCAGCGGGAAAAAGATCAATGTTCTGGGGGAAGGCCGATTGATTAATCTGGCGGCGGCTGAAGGCCATCCTTCCAGTGTCATGGATATGAGTTTTGCCAATCAGGCCTTATGTGCCGAATATATGGTTCAGAAAGCCAAATCCTTAAAGAAGACCGTCTATGGGGTCCCCCAGGAAATCGATGATGAAATCGCCCGGCTGAAGCTGGCTTCCATGGGGATCAAAATAGACAGCCTGACAGCCGAACAGAAGAAATATCTGGCTTCCTGGGAGATGGGGACGTAAAAAAGATAGTGACGGGTGACGAGTGACGAGTTTTTAGTTCGAAAATAGATTTTTAACCACCTTTGGCCTCTGTTGGGGCTCCGTAGGGGCGGGTTTAAAACCCGCCCCTACGACGGCGGTATTTTCATGCCTCGCGGTGACCTATGGGTCATGAAGATTTAGTCCATTAATGTGATCAGTTATTGAAAAACCCCGGTTACCAGTGAGGTGCTGGGGTTTGCAGCTTTTTCCCGTCACCCGTCACCCGTCACATTTTTTCATTTCTTCTTCCTCTTCTCCAGCCTCTCTTTAATAGTCGCATGGGCCGCTGCCAGTCGGGCGATGGGCACCCGGAAGGGTGAACAACTGACATAATCCAATTTCATCTGGTTGCAGAACTCGATCGATTTGGGCTCCCCCCCTTGTTCCCCGCAGATGCCTATTTTTAAATTCTTCTTTACCTTCCGGCCCTTGTCTACGGCCATTTGCATAAAACCTCCAACCCCTTTGATATCAATAGTGGTGAACGGGTCGGCACTGAGGATGTTATGTTCTTCATAAAAAGGCAGGAACTGGACCGAGTCGTCTCTCGAAAGCCCATAGACGGTTTGGGTTAAATCGTTGGTGCCGAAGGAATAGAAGTCGGCCTGGGTGGCAATTTCATCTGAGGTGATGCAGGCCCGGGGCAGTTCAATCATGGTGCCTACCGTGTAATCCACCTTGACTCCATTTTTTTTCTGGACCGCCTCGGCGGTCCGGATGGTTAGATTACGCATCAATTCCAATTCGTTGACGTGTCCGACTAAAGGAATCATAATTTCAGGGATTACCCTGACCATTTGTTTGGTGAGATCACAGGCCGCTTCCATAATGGCCTGGACCTGCATTTCATAGATTTCCGGATAGGTGATGCCCAGCCGGCACCCCCGATGTCCCAACATGGGATTGAATTCATGAAGGGATTTGTTTTTAGCCTTCAATTGGTCAAAAGGTACTCCCATGTCTAAGGCCAGCTCTTCCAGTTCCAAATCGGTTTTAGGCAGGAATTCGTGCAAGGGCGGGTCTAAGAGGCGAATGGTTACCGGCAGACCCACCATAGCTTTAAAGATGGCTTTAAAATCTCCCCGTTGCATAGGGAGTAGCTTATCCAGGGCTCTTTTCCGACCTTCCAAGGTTTCGGACAGGATCATTTCCCGAACCATTCGGATCCGTTCGGCCTCAAAGAACATGTGTTCCGTTCGACATAATCCGATGCCTTCGGCCCCGAAGCCCCTGGCGATTTCCGCATCCCGGGGTCGATCGGCATTGGTCCGTATTTTTAATTTCCGATGTTGATCGGCCCATTGCATCAATTCCGCATACCAATAATTGTTGGCCGGTTCGGCCGGTAATAGTTTCAACCGTCCTTCAAAGACCCGGCCACGTGAGCCGTCCATGGTGATCCAGTCCCCTTCCCGCAGAACTTTGGAATCAATCGTAACCTTTTTGTTATGGACATCGATGTTCAAAGCATTGGCCCCGACAATACAGCATTTCCCCCAGCCCCGGGCAACCAGGGCCGCATGGCTGGTCATCCCCCCCTTGGCGGTCAGAATGGCCTGGGCAGCATGCATGCCATGGACATCTTCCGGAGAGGTTTCATTTCGGACCAGGATGACCTTTTCTCCCCGTTTGGCCCAGGCTTCGGCATCATCGGCCGTAAAAACAATGCGTCCTCTGGCTCCTCCCGGGCCGGCCGGCAGTCCTTTAACCAGGGCATGTGCCTTTTTTTCCGCTTCCGGATCAACACTGGGATGCAACAGTTCATCTAATTGTTCGGGGTTTACCCGGAGCAAGGCTGTTTCTTTGCTGATTATTTTAGAACTGACCATATCCACGGCCATCCTGATGGCCGCCTGACCGTTTCGTTTACCGGTACGGGTCTGGAGCATCCAGAGTTTTCCATCTTCAATGGTGAATTCGATATCCTGCATATCGGTATAATGTTTTTCCAGTTTCTTCTGGATCTCATACAATTCCCGGTATAACTCAGGCATCACCTCTTCCAATGACATGAGATGCCTCGTATCGGCGGTTTTCCCGGCCTTATTCACCGGATTGGGGGTGCGGATACCGGCCACCACGTCTTCCCCCTGGGCATTGGACATCCACTCCCCGAAAAATTTATCCTCCCCCGTAGCCGGGTTACGGGTAAAGGCTACTCCGGTTGCGGAGTTTTCTCCGGTGTTGCCGAAGACCATGGCCTGGACATTCACCGCCGTACCCCAATCTTCCGGGATACCTTCAATTTTTCGGTAGGAGACAGCCCTCTTGCCCATCCAGGATTGGAAGACGGCACCGATTCCACCCCAGAGCTGTTCGTAAGGATCATCGGGAAATTCTTTTCCTATGGTAACTTTGATGGTTTTCTTAAATTCTTCACACAACACTTTGAGATCATCGGTTTTCAGATCCGTATCATTAAGGAATCCTTTCTCTGACTTCATTTGTTCCATGATATGGTCAAGTCTCTGACGGATCCCTTCTCCTTCCAGAGGCTCAATGCCAGCAGCCTTTTCCATAACCACATCGGAATACATAACCAGAAGACGGCGATAGGCATCATAGACAAATCGTTCGTTTTGGGTCTTTTTGATCAGGCCTGGGATGGTCCTGGTGGTCAATCCGCAATTTAACACGGTTTCCATCATTCCCGGCATGGATTTCCTGGCTCCGGAACGGACGGAAACCAAAAGGGGATTGTTCGGATCTCCGAATTTCCGGCCTATGATTTTTTCAACCCGGGCCAAGGCGGTCTCTGTCTGTTTTTTTAATTCCTGCGGGTAATGATGATTGCTTTGATAATAACAGGTGCAGACCTCGGTGGTGATGGTAAATCCGGGGGGAACCGGTATCCCCAAGTTGGTCATTTCCGCCAAATTGGCACCCTTGCCCCCCAGAAGATTTTTCATATCGGCAGTCCCGTCGGCCTGACCTTTCCCGAAGAAATAGACATATTTTCTCGGGGCGGCCGGTTTGGATGATGGGGAGCGCTTGGCAGGCTTGGTTGTGGTGGGCTTACTTTTTTCTTTATCGACTATTTTTTTCATGATGCGGTCTCCTGCTGTTT
>CAZVHO010000018.1:37333-48147 GCA_964627515.1 uncultured Thermodesulfobacteriota bacterium
AGACCTCCACCGAAGGCCGTCAATAAGACTAATTGCCCCTTTTGGATAACACCGGTACGAACAGCTTCATCCAGAGCGATGGATACGGATGCTGAGGAGATGTTTCCATATTTATGGACGGTCATATAGAATTTTTCAAAGGGCACGTTCAGACGTTTGGCCACGGCCTGAATCATCCTTAAGTTGGCCTGATGGGGGATAAACCAGTCGACATCCTTCAGGGAGACGCCGTTGGCCTCTACGGCTTCTATGCAGGAATCGGCAAAATGTTTGACCGCTACACGCACCGAGGCGCTGGCCTCGATCATTTTCAGGGTATGGAGGTCTTTGTCCACACTCTCATGGGAAATGGGAGTGGTTTTGGAACCGCCGCCTGGCATGAGCAGATTAGCGCCGCCGGCCCCGTCGGTATGGATATGGGTGGAAAGGATCTCGGCCCCCTGGCCTTCCTGTGAAACCAAAGCGGCCCCGGCCCCGTCTCCCCAGAGTATGGCCGTGGCCCGGTCTTTCCAGTTTAAGGTCCGGGTCATGATCTCCGAGGCTGTAACCAGGACGTTGGCAACGGTCCCGGCCTTCAGATACTGTTCGGCCACATTCAAGGCAAAGAGAAAACCCGAGCAGGCGGCAGTGATGTCGAAGGTCACGGCATGATCAGCTCCAAGCTTGGCCTGAAGCCAATTGGCACCGGCCGGACAATGGGTATCGGGGGTAATGGTGGCCATGATAATCAAAGGAATATCTTCTATCTTAAATCCGGCCATTTCCAGGGCCGCTCTGGAAGCTTCCAGGGCCAGGTCCGAAGCAGCGACGTCAGGATCGGCCACCCGTCTTTCACGGACTCCGGTCCGCTGGGCAATCCATTCGTCGGAGGTATCAAGGATTTTTTCAAGGTCCCGGTTGTGTAGGACTTTTGGTGGAACATAACTTCCCGTTCCCCGGATATAAATAGGCATTCGTATGGCTCCTCAATGCTATCAGGAAATTTTGAAATGTTAAAGATTACAAAATCATGGGATATCTGTCAACACCCTTATCACTAAAATGCAAAATTAAGGGATTTTAAGGCTACCAGCGGGCCTTAAAGCCTCGGGTATCCACATGAATAAAAGGGCAATATTTTCCGTTTTGAGATAGGTCATATATCCCCAGACCGCCCACTAATCCGGTCTCTGCCTCGATTTCTTCAATAAGTCCGGCCAGGACCAGCAGGTCTTCCCGGTCAATACGACCGTCTTGATTCATGTCCTCCTTAATGCCTTCTTGAAGCCACCCCTTAAGAGTAATGTCGGCTGCATCGCCGTAAATATGGCGACTCCACAAGGCCCCGGAAACCGTTTGATTGTACCAGGGGGTTCGAAACCCGCTGAGGATGGTCAGTCGGGCCTCCGGAAATCCAAGTTGTTGGAGTTTTAAGGTCAATAATTCCAATTTCAACAGCAAGGCCGAGGAGAGGGCCATATAGTGAGGAAAGGGCGTTTTATAATGACAAGAGAAATCTTGAAGCCGTAAGGTTTTAGAAACCAATACCCCTTGGTTTTCGGGAGTCACTTCTATAAATCCTTTAGGTGGAAGGTAATGGGGAAGGGCCGTTTTCGGAATGGACCGGATCGGAGCTTCTTCCGGGTTCGGGTAAAATCCCATTGGGAATTGATCGATAAAGCCATCATTTATTCTCGAAAATGGATACAGGACAATAACTAATAAATTTTGCCTGGTTTGTTCTTCCCATTCTTCTACCCTGGAATCTGAAGCAGCCGCCGGCCGGTACCCTCGTTGCCGACATTCCAACCCCAGGATATAAAGCCCCGGTTCTTTAGGGGCCTTTCCTGAAAAGAGGTTATCCCCAAGGAGGGGCAGGGTGCGGCCATTCAGCACCAATGACCAGGATTCGGTCTTCAGACACCGCCGGGCCTGGCTCCCGGTTCCCCTGGGATCAGCATACCCGACCGGTTGATGGGGCGGGGTCGGCAGAGAAACATTTTCCAAATGGAAAGGGGACTCCGGACAGGACAAGACCGAGGGTGAAACCCTTCGGGTACGGACCTGAATAGCTTCTTCCGGCAGCAGGAAAAGGGTAGGGACCAAAGGAGAAATCCTTTGTCCATTGACTTCTATATGCATCACCGGTTCCCTGGACAGGGGTTCATCGGGAACTTTTTCCGGAAAGGGCTTCATGATCCATTGAGGTTTGGTACAACCCGATAAGGCCAGAAAGAAGAAAATCAGAAGAAACAAGAAGGGGGTGTTTTGCTTTTGGTTCAACTTTATAATATAACCGATTGGTTTTCCTTGACTCATGGCTTTTTGTTCTATATTTGCCTGAATTAGAATAAGGTGTCAAGGAGAGATTTGGAAGAAAATTTTGTTTGACAACCCGAACAGATGATATATATTATATGATATCATATTAGGACTAACCAAAGATATTTGAAATTTGTATGTTACTCGTTCCTGGTTCCTCGTTTCTCGTTTTTAACCAGCAACCTGCAACGAGCAACAAACTCCCATAACCCGTAACAGTGAAAAGGTAGGGGATAAATTCTCGGAACGGCAATTTAAGGACTAATATTTTCCCCGGACAACCGCTATTCAAAAGGAGTCAAGTCAACTGCCATGGCCACAACGAGAACGATTGTAACGATACCGGAAAAAGAAAAACGCTGGTTAAAAGCCTTCAGCAAGACCCATGGGATGTCCATGGGCGAGGCCATCAGGCAGGGATTAGCCTGTCTTAAGGCTGCTGATGGAAAGGATTCATATAAGCAGTTAGTTCAGGAAACACGCGGTATTTGGAAAGAGGGGGATGGACTTGCTTATCAGAAAAGAATACGAGCCGAATGGGAAACCCGATAATGCTGGAAAGGCTTTTGGATTCGGTCATCCTGATCGATCATCTCAATGCCATTGAACCGGCAACGCAGTTTATTGCAGGATTGGATCCTCGGGCTACAGCGATTTCGGTGATCAGCCTGGCTGAAATTCTTGTCGGTCTGGAGGGTTCGTATCGGGAAAAGGGAAAGATATTTCTGGATCAGTATGAGCTGCTGACTATTGATGGTTCTATTGCCGAAAAGGCGGCCGACCTGAGACGAAAACATGGCTGGAAACTTCCGGATGCCTTTCAGGCCGCCTTGGCCATTCAGCACAAAGTCCGTTTATGTACCAGGAATACCAAGGACTTTAATCCGGCGAAACATCCTTTTGTCGAAATTCCGTATCGGCTTTAAACCAATCAACATCAGGTTTTTTATGAATCTCAGGGGACTCAACCTTAATTTTTCTTTCCGATTTTCGAGTTGTAAAGGCTTTACTATTATTGAATTGATTGTGGTCATGTCTATTATTGGGATCCTGGCCGTATTAACCGTTCCCAGGTTGATTGATGTTGGCTCAATCAGCGCCAAGGAATCAGGGGAAATGGTGGCGGCCGATATTCGTAAAACCCAGGAACTGGCTATGGCGGATACGGTTTCTCATCAAATTCAATTCACTAACGGTAGCAGTTCTTATGTCATCGATCCTGGGACCGCCAAGCCCCAAACCATTACCCTCTCCCAAGGAGTTACAATCAACACAACAAGAACGATCACCTTCACCACCAGTGGCGATCCAGGATCCTCAGATATAACAATTAATGTCGGAGGGGTGTCGGTCGTGGTGACACGGGAAACAGGCAAGGTGACTGTCAGCGGAAGTCCAAGCCCGGGATGCTGAGGGGAAAGCTCTTGCTGAAAAATGACTTAATGAAGATAAAAAGATTAAGGGGTAATTGGGAGGCCGGATTTACCCTGATAGAGATCATGATGTTTATCGTCCTGGTCGGTATCGTCCTGGCTCCCCTTATGGGCCCTTTTGTTACTTCGGTTATGCAAAGCGATATACCGGAGATTGTGGTAAGTGCTGCCTTCCTGGCTGCAGAAAGGCTGGAACAACTTCAACCGGCTGCTTATGGCACTATTGTTAATGAGGCCAGGGCCTTCCTGGGAGGGAATTATTCCGCCTTCGAACGCGAAGTAACGATAACAAATGTTGATGTCAATTTAGCATTTTCGGCTTCCGATAAGGGCTATAAAAAGGTGGTGGTCACAGTCTATCATAATCGACTGCCGGCCGCCGGAGTAAGTGTTGCTTCCCTTTTTACAAATTGAGCGGGATAATCTAATGCCAATAAATAATCAATACTCCTGCCCTTGGGTACACCATAGAGAAACGGAGGCAAGGTTCGCTGAACGACGAACGCTGAAGGGAAAGCATTTTTTCTGTAACTTTTACGGTTTTACCATGATTGAATTCATTATCGGCATCGTCATCATGGGGATCTTGGGAATGTACACTTTTTCCTTTCTGGGCGACAGTATGGGGGCTTATGTCCGAGTCAGGGACCATAAAATACTTTACGATGAAGCCAGAATCGCCATGGAACGGATGACCCTTGAGATTCGAGATGCCAGTCGAAGTTATATGGTGACCGGAACATCGAATATCATTTTTACTAATAACCCCCCTTGGGGGCCTTACATTAGATATAGGTTAAACAGTGGCACTTTGGAAAGAAGGGTAGGCCTATTGGGTAATTACGCCATGGCAGATAACGTTTCATCCTTCACGACAACCTATAGTTCGAATATCGTCACCCTGGAACTGGTCCTGACCCAAGCCGGAAAGGGTACGGTCCGATTCCGGACGAGCATTTATCCCAGGAGAAGTTAATCCATGGTCAATTATTTTGGGGTAAAATGATGGGATTGAAAATCGGAAGAAACGAGAAAGGGATGTCCCTCATTGCCCTGGTGGTGGCCATGTCTCTTTTAGGAGTTATTGGATTTATCATGTCCTCCTTGATGACCAGACAACAGGAGACAACCCCTCGTTTTCAGGATTCAACCCGTGCCCTGTATGCTGCCCAGGCTGGAATAGAGTGGGCCACAAGATATGCCAAGGATAATTGCGCCACCTTTACGACTAATCCCAGCAGCCTATTTCCTCAAACCAGATCTTTATCAGCTCCTGCCGGAACCTGGACATTTACTGTCAGCTATTCTGGCGGATTCGGTGGGACTATAACTTCAACCAGCACAGTGGGTAACGGAAGCCGATCGGTTGCTTTAGCCAGTTTTAATCCCTGTGAAATCAGCCTGATTCCCGGGAATCCTCCTTATCAGGGGACTGGTGGAGGTGGAGATCAAAAAAACATTTATTTCCCCTTGTTAAACAATTATACATCCAATCTTTATGTGTTTAGATTGGATTTGAGCAAAAACAGTTCAGCAAGGTTGAATGAAATCTTTATGGGGAGCACCCATGTATGGACCGGGAGCGCGGTTAATATATCCACAACTCCAGGCAGTCCGACGGCCTTCCCTTTTAGTCTGGTCAGTTATTATACCTTGTCTCCGGGTTCCACCGCCGGCAGTTACCTCAATGTCCAGGCAACCAGCGAAGTTAGTGGGACCTGGTATATGACAATTCATTATTCCAAGCAAACCGATCTTTCCGATCCTTCAAGTGTGATCCTTTCATTTATCATACCATAAAAATTAACATCATAGTTCGACTCCGATGGTGTCATAACGTCAGCCATAAATAAACATATTTCGCTGAAATGAAATACCCACCTACCTTAAAAATACCGTCTTTCGAAAAGCAATATAAGGTTCATACACTATTCCCCTGCCCGGGGGCTGGTGTAAAATAGAAGCCATTGCAGACTTTCTATGTCGATGTATTGGCATTAAGCGTCTATTATCAGCAAGGGAATAAGATAGTTGTTAAAAATTTCAGAGAAGGCATTATGGCTCAATTGCAGGAGGGATAAGAGAATATGGGCAAGAGGACAATTATTAAAAGAGGCATTATTTTAGTCGGGTTGCTGCTGTTCGGGATGACCACGGTCCAGGCCGAAGAAAAGGATATCGTGGCCAAAGTGGGCAACCGGGTGATCACCAAGGCCGAGTTTGAGGCGTTGCTTAAAAAAAGGGGAGGGATACCGCCCAAAGACAAGCAATTAGAAATCGGCCTGCTACAGAATATGGTCCAAACCATCGCCCTGGGAGAGGCAGCCAGGAAGAAGGGGCTGGATAAACGAAAGGACATACAAGAGACCCTTGCGTTAACCATTGATAGTGTCCTGGCTAATGAATTGATCAAAGAAGAAGTCATCAATAAAGTTCATGTCACCGAAGCTCAGGCCAAAAGTTATTATGATAAGAATCTGGCCCGTTTCAAAACCCCTGAACAGGTCAAGATCCGACATATTCTGATCAAGGTGGATCAATCGGCCTCGGGGGACGATAGGAAGAAGGCCAGAGAGCGGGCCGGGGAGGCGCTTAAAAAGATTAAATCCGGGGAGGATTTTGCCAAACTGGCTGGAGAGCTTTCCGATGACCCTGTTTCAAAGGCCAAGGGAGGGGATCTGGGATTTTTTGAAAAAGGGAGGATGGTTAAACCCTTTGATGAGGCAGCCTTTGCCTTGAATCCGGGAGAGGTCAGTAATATCGTTGAAACCCCTTTCGGATACCACATTATCAAAATGGATGATAGAAAGAAGGAAGAAATCCAGCTCTTCGAGAAGCTGCAGGATAAGGTTATGGCCATGGCTGTCGAAGAAATAAAAAGAGAAAAAATCAAAGAGTTTGTACAACAAGTCATGAAAAACGCCGACAGCAAAATATTTGCAGATCGTTTTGGGGAAGAAAAGAAATAACAAAATTTTAGTTGACTATCGCCTTAATATTCTTTAAAATTTTTCATGCAAAAAATTCCTGGGAGCCGAACTCAGTAGGACAAGGATGGGTATCAAAAGCAGAAAAATAACTTCAGGTCATGGGGGCTTCACCTTAATCGAGCTGCTGGTGGTGATGGTTATCATCGGCTTATTGGCCGCTCTGGTCGCCCCCCGGCTTTTCCCTAAATTAGGCAAAGGGAAACAATCGGCGGCCAAGGCCCAAATTGAGTTGTTGGGGCAGGCCCTGGATCAGTATAGGTTGGATGCCGGCATTTATCCAACAACGCAAGAGGGTTTAAATGCTTTGATGACCAATCCCGGTGTTGAAAAATGGGATGGCCCGTACCTTAAAAAAAATGTCCCCCTGGACCCCTGGGGAAAGCCTTATTTTTATCAAAGCCCTGGAACCAACGGGGAATATGATCTCTATTCCCTGGGCCGCGACAATAAACCGGGCGGGGAAGGCGAGGACAAGGATATCACCAGTTGGGAATAGGTTTTACATCTCATAGAATCCTTTTCTTTTTTTTGTCGTTGTTGGCATTGTTGGCCTTATGGGGCTGCAATGTTACGGATGTCAACAAAAAAGACAGCGTTAGCAGTGGAACGACAACTGGATCGGGAAGTTCCAGCGGCACAGCGGCCATGGTCACCGTGACTGTGGGAAATAACCCGATCGCCTCCGGTGCAACAACGAGCCTGACCGTTATCGTTACCGATTCTCAAGGGAGACGGACCGAGGCCACCATTCTCCTGACTTCTTCCCGGGGAGGGACTTTCAACGGGACAGACACTACCTTAAGCGGAAGTACTTTCGGAGGAGCGTTAATCGCCACCTATACAGCCCCCTCGGTCAGTACCCAAACCGATATCGAAATTGCCGCTATTGTTCCCGGAACCACTGTCAGAGGGACTACCATACTCACCGTTCAATAAAGGTTGAACAGACCTTCCCCATTCGTTTTCTTGAGACCGCCATCCACCGAAGGCGGAGAGCAGGTATCCATTGTAGTCATTCCCGTGGAAACGGGAATCCAGTGTTTCTAATGGGTTAGGATTAGCCTGGATTCCCGCCTGCGCGGGAATGACGAGTTTTTACATGGTCATCAACATTCACATTAACTGATTTCTCCGAACCTTGAACCTTGAACCTTGAACCGTATTACAGACCCTCCCTCATTCCGGGAGCATGTCATAGTAGTATCGCATGATATCGGAACGGGTGATAATGCCGATCAGCTTGCCCTCTTTCAAAACAGGCAGCCGGCCGATATTATGTTTGACCATTAAGCGGGTGGCCTCGGTGACACTGGTTTCAGTGCCGATGTGAATGATCCTCCTGGACATAAAGGCCTTTACCGGGGAGTTCAGATCGCTGGTTTTTTTGGCCCTTTTAAAATCCCGCCTCGAAATGATCCCCTTCAGGGTTTCCCCATCACTGACCGGAAAGGCGGTACAGCCTTTTTCCCTCAAGAGATGGGCGACCTCATGCATAAGGGTATCCTGGTCAACGGTAATGACTGGGAAGGACATGAGGTCGCTGAGTTGGATTGACGGATTTTCCCTTTTGACAATAAGGTCGGCAATGCGTTCTTCCAGACCATCGGTGTCGGCTGATTTCAGTAAGGCCGAACCGGCATTGGGATGACCGCCGCCCCCCAATTCTTTTAATAAAAGCCCGACATTCAAGGTGTCGGCATTGCTTCGGCCAATGATCATACACTGATTTTTTTGGGGCTCGGCGAAGAAGGCAAAGGTGGCATCGGTGTCGGCGAATTCATGATAGCGGTCCACAACCGGTGAAAGTCCAGGAGTATGACCTTCAATGGCGACTTTTATAAAGCTCACCTGAAACCCGTTCACTTTGACCCTTTTTTCGTTTTTAAGCATCTCGACGAGGATTTCTTTTTGCTTCAATCCATAGACCGGCCGAATGAATTTTCTGACAACATTGAGGTCGGCCCCCTGCTCGAGAAGAAAGGCGGCAGTCCGGACATCCCTGGGAGTAGTGCTGGGGAAAGTCAGATTTCCAGTATCTTCATAAATCCCGGCCAAAAAGAGGGTGGATTCTATGGGGGAAATCTTTTTACCTTCCTGTTCGATCTTTCTTACCAGTAGGGTCGTTGCCGCGCCGATAGACCGTACCCAGCGTTCAGTTCCACGAATATTACCGGAATTGCTGTGGTGATCCCAGATATGGATCTCAAGGTCAGGATTGGCCGGGATAGGGGCCGGCAGTTCGATCCTGGACCAGGAGTTGGCATCAACAACGATGAGCCGGGTGACCAGGGAAGGATCCAGGTCGATTTCTTCGATAAAAGGGAAAATGTCTTTATGGAGACTATAAAAAGACCGGACGTTGGCGTTTAATGTTTTCGGAAGAAGCGGAGTCGCCTCAGGATAAAGGATGGCGGCGGCCAGAAGACAGGCAAAGCCATCAAAGTCAGTGTTTTTATGGGTGGCAATGATATGCATCTTGAGCGCTTGAGATGTTTCTCCGACCGTATTCTCTTATCGGCAGGAACCGGGAAAAACTTAAATGAAAAAAGTTGCATGTTTCAAGATGCAAGTTACAAGAATGAAAAACGGGGTCAGGGGGCGGGGGTCTGGGTCCGGTAAAAGCCATTTCCATGAAATTATAATTCGAAAAAGGGGGATTGTCAAAAGACTTTGGAATGGTTAATATACGGAGGCAACTTTAATACGAAAATAAATTTTTGGCACGGATTTCACGGATTACACGGTTAAAGCCATGGGGTATCCCTCGATCCCGTTAAGTCTGGATTGAGGGATGAAATGGCTAATCCGTGTAATCCGGGTGTCGGGCTTTGTACCTGACCCGTGCCTCAATAAGCCTTTGACTGGTCTGTTTTCATGCTTCGTGCCCCCCGTATGGCATGAGGGTTTAAATTGTATCTGGAGTAATATGATGGAAAAATTGGATTTTGAGCAGGGCCCTATCCGTCCACCGAGTGAGGCCCGGAGTTTATTGATACGGATAACCCGGAATTGTTCCTGGAATCAATGCCTGTTTTGTCCGGTTTACAAGGGGACCCGGTTTTCCCGGCGCAGTGTTAAAGAAATCAAGGAAGATATCCGAACTATTACCAGGATCATGGAGGAGTTAAAGGTCCTTTCCTGGCAGTTGGGCGGAAACGGAAAGGTCGATGACAGCGTTATCACCCAGGTGTTTCATCAACCGAATTATTCCCATGCCTATCGAAATGTGGCGGCCTGGATGTATTACCAGGAGTTTACGGTATTTCTTCAGGACGCCAACAACCTGGTCCTGCCGGCAGAAGAATTGATCGAGGTCCTGACCTTTTTACGGAAGGAGATCCCCCAGATCTCCAGGATAACGTCTTATGCCCGGGCCAGGACTGTCAGCCGGAAAACCGTCGAAGAATTGGCCGGGATAAGAAAGGCCGGTCTGAACCGCATCCATATCGGTTTGGAAAGCGGTTCGGATGCCGTTTTGCAATGGATGAAAAAAGGGGTTACAGCGGCTGAACAGATCGAGGCCGGGAAAAAATGCAAAGAAGCCGGTATTTCTCTTTCCGAATACTGGATGCCCGGTCTGGGCGGGAAGGCCCTCAGTGAGGAACATGCTTTAGAAACGGCCAGGGTCTTGAATGCCATTAACCCCGATTATATCCGTATCCGTTCCCTCAGGATCCCTGAAAGAATCCCCCTTTACCAATTGGTGGCCGAAGGAACCTTTCAACCCTTGACCGATGACGAAATGGTTGAGGAGATCAGGCTGATGATCGACCATTTGGAAGGGATAACCAGCACCATCACCTCCGATCACATGATGAACCTTTTGGAAGACCTATCAGGTACCCTTCCACAGGATAAAAGCCGGATGCTTGCAGGATTGGATGCTTATTTACATCTTCCGGCAGAAGAACGTTTGATCTATCGTTTCGGGCGCCGCGGCGGGGCCTACCGGTCGCTCCGGGACATGAAAGACCTGGTCTTGAAACGGAAGATCGAAAAGGCCATCGAGGAAGTTCGGACCACCCATCCTGGAGGCATTGAACCCTTTTTGGAAGAACTGGTTAATCAGTATATTTAAAACGAAAATAGA
>CAZVHO010000018.1:48247-50873 GCA_964627515.1 uncultured Thermodesulfobacteriota bacterium
CATGTCTGAAAAGGCCATGGTTTTGTTTGCCAATGAATTATATTGAGCCCAGGCCGTCCTGGCCGTGGGCCTGGATATGATTGGAGAAGAAGAAAGGGATGTGGCGATGCGAGCCATGGCCGGTTTGACCGGAGGCTGTTATCGGGGTGATTTTTGTGGGGCCATAGCCGGGGCCGTGCAGGTCATCGGCTGCCTCTTTGCCGCCGCAAACAGGGATGAAATGGAAGATGCCCGATTAACCCCGACTATAAAAACGCTTTATGACCGGTTAAAAAAAATGGCTGAGGAAACCCATGGGGATACTAGTTGCCGGACCATTTCCCGATGTGACTGGTATGATCCGGAGGATGTTAAAGCCCGGAGGATAGACGGACGGCGGGATGAATGCACCCGCTTTGTCGGGCAAACAGCGCAGATCTTGGGAGAGGTGCTCCTGGAAGTGGTGGGAGAGGAGGAGTTGAAAATTCTTCAGGGAGCCGAGTGAACCTCCCGGCTCCCCGGGGCTTCCATTATTCCACCCGGATCAAAAGCTTCTTGTATTTATTACTCTGGCATTAGGCCTAGATCGTAAACGCTTTAAAAAGCCCGAGAACAGGCGATCGTTTCGTGTTCTTTTCCCCTGACCGAGAGAACAGGAACCGGACAGCGGCGAAAGACTTTTTCCGCCGTTGACCCGAACAATGTATTGCTAATATTCGTTCGGCCTTTGGTTCCCATCACTACCAAATCCACCCTCTGATCCTTGACGGCCTCTATCAATTTTACCCAGGGAACCCCCACCAGAAAAATCCGGATGACCTTCAGATCCTGGCAACCGGTTTCCTGCAACAATTGATTGATCTTGGCTTCCCGTTCCTGCTGCTGCTTGGCGAGAAATGTTTCCACCGAAAGACCCAGGTTTTCATCTTCCACGGCGCGAATGGCTTCCACATCCCGATGGTTGATAATATTGGCCACCACCAACGTAGCGTTTACAGAACCAGCCAAAAAGGCCGCGTACTTCAGAGTAGCCTTGGAATATTCGGAAAAATCCAGAGCCGCCATTATTTTGCTGATCGGTCCCATCAAGACCTCCTTAGAATTTGTGCATTATTTTTTTACCCGGGAGGAAAAGCGCCTCCAGGCAATCTATCATCCACCGTGTCGGGCACGCCCTGTTGGCTATTTCCTTTCATAGAAATCGTTCCACGGTGGCGGCCCCCTTCCCTCGAGAATGTTTTATACCTTTTTCCTTGGTCCAACTCCGATTCCTGATCCATTATTTCTTCGATTTCGTCAATGTAAAAGCAGGCCATCGATTACCCTAAGACTCCCGGATCAACCGTTTAGCCTTTCCCTCGAATCGTTGCAGACTGCCCGGTTCGGCCAATTCCACTTCAGGCGTGATCTTGATGTTGTAAACGATCTCTTTAATGAATCCCTTTATTGCTGTTTGGACCCGGTCCTCAGATAGTTCCTTATGGGCCGCCTCTATCCTGATGCACAGCTTTTTCCCCGACCCTTGGGGAGGAACGACCAGCCGGTATTCATTGGAAAATTCCGGGACCCGGCGAATGAAATTTTCAATGGCCGAAGGGAAAATATTCACCCCGCCGAAATGAAACATATCGTCCGCTCTGCCGATAACTCCGCCAACCATCCGGAGGGATGTCCGGCCGCAAGAGCAGGTTTTATAATTAAAACGGGTCAAATCTCCCGTTTTATACCGTAAAAGCGGGGCGCTCTCGCAACAGAGGTTGGATAAGACCAGTTCACCCACCTGGCCTGCCTTGACCGGCCTTCCGGTTTCTATGTCCAACAATTCGGGCAGAAACATGGCCTCATTCAGATGGGTTCCCTGCTGCCGCACACATTCATAGCCGAAATTGGTGATTTCCGTGCTTCCGATGTCGTCATAGTTTTTTGCTCCCCAGAGTTTCTCGATTAATTTCTTGGTCGCCGGAATCTGAGCCCCCGGCTCGCCGGCGGTAATGACCACCCGCACCGGGGAACGGGGAAGATCGATTCCGATCTTTTGAGCCAGTTCTCCTAAAAAAATGATGTAACTCGGTGTTCCGCAGACCACGGTAGCCTGCCAGTCGATAATGCTTCTTAACCGGGTCTCGGAGGTCTGGCCTCCACCGGGCACGATGGTCAACTCATGTTGCTCCATGGCGGCCTGGATACCCCACCAGGCAATGAAAAGTCCGTAGATAAAAGGGAAGAAGACCACATCCCGGCTTTCCAGACCGTAGGCATAGATATAATAGCTGAACTGCTCAAAGCAGTTTTTAAACCAATCCTTCTTGCTGTAGGGGATTTTTAAAGGAGTCCCCGTCGTTCCCGAGGTCTGAAAGACCCGGGTGGCCGCCTCCGGCGGGATGCAGGAAAAATCGCCGAAAGGCGGGTGATCCTCCTGGGATTTCAGCAATTCCTGTTTCGTTGTAAAGGGGACTTTCCCGAGGTCGTCCGGAGTTTTTATGTCCTGGGGCTTCACTCCCGCTGCACCAAATTTTTTGCGGTAAAAAGGACTGTTAGCCAGCACAACCTTCATCTGCCTTCGGAAAAGCCGCAGTTGCCGATCAATCAATTCTTCCCGGGGTAAGGTCTCTAACTCCGGCCTCCACATTTTTACCATGCAGACCTC
>CAZVHO010000018.1:50973-56768 GCA_964627515.1 uncultured Thermodesulfobacteriota bacterium
TTTAATACGTATAGGCCGTAGGAATCTTTTTGGCTTTTTCCTGGGCTTTCCAATAGGTAATTCGTTCTTTGATAAAGCTGATCCAGGAGTCCACTTCAGCCGCGGCAAAACCCTTGGAGACCATGTCCTTTTTGTAATCGGTGATGACGACTTCGACCGCTTTGGACCAACGGGTTATTTCCGCATCCGTCAGTGGAAGGATCTGACCACCTTTTTCCAGGAAAAAATCTTTGCCGACGATATCGGTCTTATTCCACTCTACGGCCCAGAGCTCGATGTATTTGGCGGACAATTCGGTAAAGACCTGTTTGGCCTCGGCCGGCAGGCTGTTCCACTTTACCTTGTTGAAAATGACGTAAAAGGTATACCCGCTTCCGGCCATATAGGAGGTGGTGTGATAACGCAGGATATCGCCTGTTTTAAAACTCTTGAGTTGCTCGAAGGGGCCCATGTTGCCGTCCATGACTCCCCGGCGCAGAGATTCGTACATGTCCATCATTTCAATGGGGACGACCGTGGCACCCAGGGCCTTGACTACATCACCGCTCCGGCCGGTCCCCCTGATCTTCATGCCTTTGAGATCCTCCAGGGTTTTGACCGGTTTGTTGACCGTTTGGATGACCGAAGGCGGACTGGCACTGAACATCAACGGATGATAGACCTCCCATTCCTTGGGTTTGAATTTATTGTAAAAATCATTGATCACATGGGTAAGGACAAAACTGCTTGGGGCCCCCAGGGGCAATTCGGTGAGTTCCATGACCGGAAAACGACCCCGGGAATAGGAGCAATGGGCAAGACCCATATCGGCAATCCCCGAAGCGACGCCGGCGGCCATTTTCGGGGCGGTGAGTAGCGTGCCCCCCATATATTGGGTGACCTTCACCTTGCCGGCCAGCCGCTTGTTCACTTCATCGCAGAACTTGCCCATGAGAACCGAATTGATATGCATGACCGGCATATAATTCGCCAGAGACAGTTCAATCACCTGGGCGGACGCAACGGTTGAAAAAGACAGGAACAACATGACCATAATCCCAATCCACTTTTTATTCATAACCCTTCCTCCTTTTTTTGAAAGTCCATCAAGGACCATTTTATTTGATAAACATCGAGGGTAGCCAGAGGGCGAGCTGCGGAAAGATGAACAGGAGGCCCCAGAACAGGATCAGAGCGATCAGGAACGGGGCCGAGCCCCTGTAGATAATCCCCGTCGGCACTTTGGTAATGTTTTTGACCACAAAGACGGCAATGGCCACCGGAGGAATGATCATACCCACCATGATGACCACACTGATCAAGATCCCGAACCAGACGGGATCGAAACCCAGCTTAAGAATGGTTGGGAAAAAAATCGGGGTGGCCAGGATCATAAAGGCCAGGTCCTCGATAAAAGTACCCCCGAGTTCATAAACCAGACAGATGAGAAAGAGGATGACGTAGCGGTTGACGTCGAGGGTCGTCAGGTAGTCGGCGATCTCCTGGGGGATATTGGTCACGGCAATGAAATGACCGAGGATGAGGGACCCGGTGATGAGCATGAGAAACATACCGGCCGTGCGGATTCCTTCCGAAAGGGAGACCTTATATTTCTTGAGGGTCATATTCCCCTGAACTAAGGCCAGCAAGAGAACGGCAAAGGCCCCCACTGATCCGGCTTCGGTGGGGGTAAAGTAGCCCAGCATGATCCCTCCGATCATGACCAGAAAGATCAGAAGAACCAGGATCACCGGCGGCAGTGAGCGTCCCCGTTCTTTCCAGGAAGCCCGCTCCGAAACCGGGGCCAGCTTGGGGTTGATCCGGACCCAACCGTAAATGATACCGACGAAGAAGATGGCCAGGATCAGGGCCGGGATAATTCCGGCCAGGAAGAGTTTCCCGATGGATTGTTCAGTAATGATTCCATAGAGAATGAGAACGACACTGGGAGGGATCAGACAGCCCAGGGTCCCCACCGTGGCGATGGTCCCGGTAGACAGTCTTTGGTCATAACCGTAGCGGTCCATTTCCGGCATGGCCACACTGGCGAAGGTGGCCGTTGTGGCCGTTGCTGATCCGCAGATGGATTTGAAGGCGCTACCGCCCAGAACGGTGGCGATAGCCAAGCCGCCGGGGATATGGCCGATGAATTTATGCGCGGAATCGTATAGGTTTTTGGCGATACCGGCATGGTAACCGATTTGCCCCATGAGAATAAAGAGGGGAAAGACCGTATAGCCATAATTGGTGATCACATCAAAAAGATCGCGACTGATCAGGCTGGCAGCCACCGCAAACCCTTTCAGATAGGCAAAGCCGATGAAGCCGATAACGGCCATGGCGAAACCCATTTCGATTCCGGTGCAGAATAAGAGCAGCAACAAAAGAAGCAGAGTGATTCCAGTGACCTCATTCATATTCGCCCCTCCCTATCTTTATGATATCCAGGACAAAAACAAGACATTCGATGAAGCAACAAAGGGCGACGCCATAAGCGAAAGGGTAGGAGGGGAGTTGAATAGTCGGGGAAACCTCCCCCGAAGCCCGGAGTTCACTGGCCACAGCGAAGAGGTTATAGCTGATGATCAGAAAAAAAACAAGACAGATCAAGCGGGTAAAGATATTCAGCACATTGCGGGTTCGTTTGGAAACTCTTTCGATGATCAGGTCCACCCGGACATGACCCCGGTCGAAAGAAACCTTGGGGATAGTAAAGCCGATCACCAGGGCCAGCGACATGGCTACCACTTCAAAAGTGCCCACCAGGGGGTGCCCTCCGGCACGCATCAATACATCGGCGACCGTCAAGAGCATCATAAAAGTCAGGGCCGTGCCACCGATGACATCCAGGATTTTAGTCACCCGCTTGAGAACGCTTTCCAGCATGCTACCCATGATCTTCCCTCTCTTTTTTCCGGATTTGTTCCAATCCGTTTAGAACCCTATCCGGGGAGAACGGGGTTCGTTTCAGCCTTAACCCCGTTGCGTTGTAAACGGCATTGGCCACCGCCGCCACGGTTCCCGAGACATATCCTTCCCCCACTTCTTTGGTGTTGTAATGGTGGTCCTTTTTATACTCTTCGGTGATGACATCCAAGTATTCCGTTTTGACCATCTCCATGGCCGACGGCATCTTGTACTCCAGAAAAGAAGGGTTGATGACGCACCCCTGTTCCACACGAAGTTCTTCAGACAAAATGTGCCCTTGCCCCATGGAAACCTGTCCATCAATCTGGCCCTCGACCAGGGTAGGGTTGAGGGGGAATCCACAGTCATGGGCCGTAGTGGCTTTTAAGAGTTTCACCATACCGGTTTCGGTATCGACTTCCACTTCGGCAACCGTCGCATAATTGGAGTAGTTTTCAGTCCAGCGGCCCTTGGCTGTGGCCAGACTCGGGTGGATCGGCTCGTTTTTCATCGTCCGGAAATGGCCTTCGCCGATGATGGAATCCCCTTTGTTTTTAGCAATACTGGCGGCGATGGCCCGGGCATAGGATATCCTACGGGCAGGGGCCTGGGTGACGAATATCTCCTTCTGGTGTGTGCTCAAGTCCTGCACGTTCGCCTGCAGTTCTTCGGCTGCCACCACCAGTAGTTTTTTCATGGCGTGGGCGGCCGCTTTTTTGGCTGCGTTACCCGTCACATAGGTCAGGCCGCTGATCCAGGAACCGATATCCACCGGCGTTGTTTCCGTGTCCGAGGCCTGGACCTGCACTTCTTCAATCGGTATGCCCAGCTCCTCGGCGACGATTTGAGAGAGAACGGTCTCACAGCCCTGCCCAACGTCCAGGGCCCCGGTCACCAGGGAGACACTGGCATCATCATTCAGCTTGACGATGACGGTTGAACTGTTGGGATAGATCAGCGAACCGCCGAAATAGGCTGTCGTGCCTATGCCTATACCCCGTTTGATTTTTAAATCGGTTTTCCGCATGGTCCGGGCGGCCTCATATTTGTTCTTGAAATTGGTTTGGGCAGCCGCCTTGATGATGCACTCCTTCAGCCCAAAGTTTTTTACCGAATCGCCGTTGGGCAGCATTTCTCCCGGTATGCGGGCATTGCGCAGGCGGAAGTCAATGGGATCGATCCCCAATTCTTCGGCGATCATGTCAAACTGGGATTCGACCGCGAAACGCATCTTCGGGGCTCCATGGCCCCTTTGCGGGGCCCGGACCAGATTGTTGGTATAAACGGAATACCCTTCATATTTCATGCTGGGTATTCGGTAAGGGGCCATGGCGAAACCCCAAGCCAGAAAGATGACGACCACACCGCTTCCATGATAGGCCCCGCTGTCATTGATCGTCCGGATTTCCTGGCCAAGGATGGTGCCATCCTTGGCCACCCCGGTTTTGATTTGAACGATCAACGGTTGCCCATGACGGGCGGCCTTGAAAACCTCTTCCCGGCTGTAGACTATTTTCACCGGCAGACGACTTTTCATGGAGAGCAAGGCGCTTATGTATTCGTGGTGGAAGAGGTCTATTTTACCGCCAAAGGCACCGCCCACATAGGTCTTTAATACTCTCACGCTGCTATAGGGCAGCCCCAGCGTTTTAGCCAGTTTGGCTCGTTTAAGGAAGACTCCCATGCTGGAGGTCCAGACGTTCAATTTCCCCGAATAATCGAAATGGGCCACCGTGGCTTGCGGTTCCATATAGCCGTGTGCCCGCATTTGGCAGTAATACTTGTCTTGACGGATCAGGAAGGATTCGGCAAAGGCCTTCTCCACGTCTCCCCATCCGGTCTCGGTCTTGCCTCCGATATTCCGATAGGGTTCGTTCACCTTCGGGTGGTTGGGGTGGATTTCCGGGGCCTCGGATTTCATGGCCTCTTCCGGGTCAAAGACGGCCGGAAGCGGTTCGTAATCGACTTTGATCAGGGACAGGGCCTCCATGGCCGTATCTTCGTCTATGGCGGCCACCCCGGCGACATCTTCCCCGACATGACGTACCGTGTCAACAGCAATCGGATACTGGTCGGCGGGATAGCGGGGTGTTTCTACAAAACCATGCTTGATTCGGAGGGAATCCGCCGCTGTAACTACCGCTTTTACTCCTGGCAATTTTTCCGCCTGGCTCGTGTCGATGTTCCGAATCCGGGCATGGGGATAAGGGCTGCGCAGAACCTTTCCAATGAGCATCCCCGGGAGGGAAATGTCCACAGCATACTGGGCTCTGCCGGTAGCCTTGAGGGGGCCATCTTTCCTCGGGACGGATTTGCCGATGTATGAAAGTTGATCCATGCCTACTTACCTCCCCCGGTGGTTTGACCGGCTATCTGGATGGCCGTGACGATCTTGTTGTACCCGGTGCACCGGCAGAAATTCCCCGAGATGGCCAGTTTGATCTCCTCTTCCGTCGGCTCCGGATTTCGGTCGAGTAAGGCTTTGGCCGTGAGGATCATGCCTGGAGAACAGTATCCGCATTGAATGGCCCCATTATCGACGAAAGCCTGCTGGATGGGGTGAAGCTGGTTGCCTTCGGCCAGGCCTTCGATGGTCGTAATGGCCTTCCCCTGGGCTTCCACGGCCAGACAAAGGCAGGACCTAATGGGAACCCCCTCCAATAAAACGGTACAAGAACCGCAGACCCCGTCGTCACAACCTTCCTTGGTTCCGGTTAACCTCAGGTCTTCCCGCAGGACTTCCAAAAGGGTTTGATTGGCATGGACGGCAATCTCGTATTCGTTCCCGTTAACGTGCAAGGCGATAAGCCGCTTCGGTATTTTCTTCATAGTTGCTCCTTTTCCGGAATGGCCTCAAGAGCACCCCGAATCGCCTTCTCAGCCACTACCGGCAATATTTTCCTTCTATA
>CAZVHO010000019.1:0-18343 GCA_964627515.1 uncultured Thermodesulfobacteriota bacterium
ACATCGGTTTTCTCCTGATTCTTAGATTTGCCCCTTCTTTCCTTTCAGAATCGTCTATATGGTCGGCATAATGTCTCCATTATCTCATTGTCTTTGTTGTTATTTCTCGCACATAGCATTTTATTGAACTACTTTTTAAATTATATCAGGAAGTTTCACGATGGTCAATAAGATAAAAAAATAAATCTTGACGTAACACATTAAGTTTATTGTATTAATAGATTTATAATGCATCTTTCCGTCATGTTATCCGACATCTGTTAAACATACTGTGCACAAAATATCGGACAAAATTTTAATACGAAAATAGAAAATCAGGCATGAGGGACGAGGCGCGAGAGGAAAAAAACACCGGCCCCTGGCCCTTCAATTCCATTTTTATGTTTCGTGGTGCTCGTGGCAAGCGAGCATGAGGGTTTAATATCTCTATAAGGCTTTATTCCTCGGCCGGGAGTTTTCCCCGGAGGAGGGGGTCCTTTAACGGGGCAGTTGACTTAATACTACAGTGACACTTTTTTCGTCATTTCCGAATGTCTTTATCAGGAATCCAGGTTCTTTAAGAAATGCAAAATCAAAATCCCTTGAAAGTTGTCTACCGCATCGACAAAACTTTGTCGATGTTGATTTACTAATCGCCCAAGGGAGGGGAGGAGAGCAAGAATAAAATATGGTCGGTATTCAATTTTATGGTATATAAAGTGAGGTTCTTTCAAAAGTCTAAATTACGCAAAATTTACTTACAATAGGTCAGCCCTCTCGGCTGACTATTTTTTGATTTCAACCTATTGTCAGGCAAGATGCCTGACCTATTTTAATTGAATTTAACTTTTGCAAAAGTCTCTGGTATATTAAAAAATTAAAAGCCTTCGGGGGACCTATGAACGTTTCCAATCTCATCAGACGACCTGTCCAGGAAACTCCGGGAAAACCCGCGATTATTTTTGAAGACCGCCTCATCTCCTATTCGGAACTGGACCGGTTGATCAACCGAACTGCCCAAGGATTATCAGACCTGGGACTGAAAAGAGGAGAAGTCCTTTCCCTTTTTCTGCCCAGCCTCCCGGAGTTGATCATCGCCTATTTGGGGACCGTTCGGGCCGGGTTGACGGTCAATGTGGTCAATGCCATGCTCCGGGAACAGGAAGTGGCCTATATCCTGAAAGACTGTGGGTCCCGGGCCGTTCTGACCGATGCCCAAAGGCTGCCGATTATCGAATCCCTCCGGTCTGAGGTTCCCTCGCTGACCGTGATCCTTTCCCTTAAAAATCAGGAGGCGAAGGATTATCCCGTCCTTGAATCCATGCTTGCCGCAGAAAAAGGCCTCTTGGATCCTCCGGAAACCAAAGGAAGCGACCTGTGTCATCTCATGTATACCTCGGGCACGACCGGCCGGCCCAAGGGGGTCATGGCCACTCATCTTAATGTCTGGCACAATGCCCGGGAATTCGGGAAGGTCCACTTTAAACCCGAGGACACCATCCTGGTGGCCACCCCCATATTCCACTGCTGGGGGCTGGTCAACGGCACCTTGGGCATGCTTTCCCAGGGAGGCACGGTTATTACCGTAGAACGATTTTATCCCGACAAGACCCTGGAGGCCATCGAGCGGTTCAAACCGACGGTCTTTCAGGGGGTCCCTCCCATGTATAATCTCCTGCTGAAACAACCGGACCTGGATCAGCGGGAAACCGGATCGGTCCGCTTCTGCCTTTCGGCGGCCACCAAAATGCCTGAGAATCTCATTCGTCAAATAGAAGAGCGGCTTAAATGGCGCTATGCCGAGGCCTGGGGCCTGACCGAAGTCTCTTGTGTCGGGACTACTTCCCCTTACACGGAAACCCGCATCGGCTCCTGCGGCAAAGGAATGGATGACGCCCAGATCAAGGTTGTGGATGAAATGGGGAACATCCTGCCTCCTGGTCAACAAGGGGAATTGTGCGTCCGGGGCACCTGTGTCACCCAGGGGTATCTCAATAAGCCGGAGGCCACCCGGGAAGTATTTGACGACCAGGGCTGGTTTCATTCCGGGGACATTGCCTGCATGGATGCAGACGGTTACGCCTATATCGTAGACCGCAAGAAGGACATGATCAATGTGGGCGGCGAAAAGGTCTTTCCTTCCGAAGTGGAGGATATGATGCTGGCTTTTCCCAAGATCAAAGACCTGGTCATTGTCGGCATCCCCGATGAAATAAAAGGGGAGGCCCCCAAGGCCTTTATTCAGCTTCAGGAAGGTGAAACCGTCACAGTAGATGAGATCCAAAACTTCTGCAAAACCAGAATGGCCCCTTACAAGGTGCCGGTGGCCGTTGAATTCGTGGACGAAATTCCTCGATCTGCAGCCGGAAAGGCCCTTCGCCGGATGTTACGGGATAAGGAATGGATGAAATAATACAAAATAGCTCAAAGCTCAAAGCCAAAACGAATTGGTTTTTTTTTGAGACTTGAGCTTTGAACTTTGAGCAACCCCATCACAAGGAGATTATTATGCCATACCAACACATCCTTTATGAAGAAAAGGAACGGATCGGGATCCTCACCTTGAATCGGCCCCAGAAAAGGAATGCCCTGGGCAAGGAGGCCGAGATAGAGATGATGGATTGTTTTAAAAAAGCCGCCGAAGAAAAAAAGGCCCGGGTTATTATTATCAAAGGCAATGGCCCGATCTTTTGTTCCGGCCATGACCGGCTGGAAGTCCTCAATCAACCGATCACCGATGTCCGGGACCTTTTCCAGACCTGTATTGATATGTATTCTCTTATGCATCAGATACCCCAACCGATTATCGCCCAGGTCCATGGGATCGCCATGGCCGGCGGCTGCCATCTGGTAGCCGGCTGTGATCTGGTGGTGGCGGCTGAAAAAGGGGCCCAGTTTGCCATGACCGGCATCAAGATCGGCTACAACTGTTCCACCCCGACCGTAGCGGTCAGCCGGGCCATCGGCCAGAAGCGGACTCTGGAGATGCTGTTCACCGGTAACTTTATCAACGCCCGGACGGCCCTGGAATGGGGATTGGTCAACCGGGTGGTCCCCGATGATCAGTTGGAAGAGGAGACCTGGAAGCTGGCTAAGGAAATCGCCCAATACAGCCTCAAAGTATTGGGTATCTCCAAACAACATTTTTATCAGCAGATCGAACTGCCCGAACGTCAGGCCTATCATTATGCCAAGGAGTTGATGGCCTCCCAGGCCCTCTGGCCGGACGCAGTGGAGGGGTTCAGCGCCTCTATTGAAAAAAGGGAACCGGTCTGGAAGGAGACTTGAGGTTAGTACGAAAATAAATTTTTGGCACGGATTTCACGGATTACACGGTTAAAGCAATGGGGTATTCCTCGATCGCGTTAAGTCCGGCTTGAGGGATGACCAACATCCGCTTTCGGCGGAAGCTGGTCTCAAGAAAAGGGAAATCCCTTTCCTTGAGAAATGAAATGGTTAATTCGTGTAATCCATGTGTCAGGCTTTGTGCCTGACCCGTGCCTTAGTAAGCCTTTGACTGGTTTATTTTCGTGATTCGGAGTGCCCCTAATGCATGAGGGTTTGGTATATAAATAGCCATGGACAAAATAAAAGAATCACCAAAAAAAATAAGGCAGGCTTCCACCGTTATTCTGGTCCGGGAGCATGAAAAGGAACTCCAGATTTACCTGCTCAGACGGAGCACCGGGAGCGGATTTTTTCCGGGAAATTATGTCTTCCCTGGGGGCGCTTTGGACCCGGGTGATGGGCAGGCCGAATTCTGGATACCTTTCATCGATCGGTCGATTGAGGATCTTTTAAAGATCTTTGGAGCCGGACTGAAACCCGAAGAAATCATCGCCTATGGGGTTGCAGCCATAAGAGAGACCTTTGAAGAGGCCGGGGTTTTATTGGCCGGTTCAAAAAATAATTTTAAGGACGCTCTCCAGAGGGCCTGTGCCCTCCGTTCCGAGGGAAAACTCAAGGAAGGATGGCTTCACCAGAGGGTCTCCCCTGAGGACGTGAGGCTTTCCTTTTCAAACCTTTTTCCCTGGTCCCACTGGATTACCCCCCAGGGCATGCCCAAACGTTTCGACACCCGTTTTTTTGTTGCCTTCATGCCGGAAGGCCAGGAATGTATTCCCGACGATCTGGAAACCGTTCATGGGCTATGGATCAGCCCGGGGAAAGGCCTGGAGGGTAATATGAAGGGGGAGATTGCCCTCAGCCCTCCCACTTTGGTTACCCTTCATGGTCTATTGGGATATGAAACGGTGGGAAGCCTCAAAAAGGGCCTTCAATCCAGGTCGTGGGGGGATCCGATCTCGCCCATCTTAATGAAACTGGATAAAGGGGCGGTCCTGGTTGAGCCCTGGGACCCTCAATACGGGAAAGAGATTGAGATCGATCCGGAAGGGCTGAAGACCAGGGTGGTCTCTGTCGGAGAACCCTTTTCCCGACTCTGGCTGGATCAGGGCATCTGGCGGCCCATTAGGGTTTGAGCAGATTAGAAGCCGGAATCCAGGGACTTTGGTTTTCTCGTTTTCTTGAAAAACCTGGATTCCCGATAAAAACATTCGGAAATGACGCTGTAGTAATAAATTAGGCCTTTTTATTTTCATAGTCATAGACCCCTTTCCCTGTTTTTCGCCCCAGCCGGCCGGCCTTGACCAGTTTGATCAATAATGGCGCCGGCCGGTATTTGTCCCCCAGTTCCCGGTGGAGGGTATTCATACAGTCCAGAAGGATGTCCAGGCCGAAAGCATCGGCTGCCGCCAGGGGGCCTAAAGGAAATCCCAAGCCTTTTTTACAACAACGGTCGATATCCGGGGCCTCGGCTAATGCGGTTTCCAGGGCAAAAAAGGCCTCGTTGACCATGGGTAGATAAATGCGGTTGATGACGAAACCAGGCGAGTCAGCCACGGTCACGCTTTCTTTACCGCACTTTTCCAGAAAAGCAAGCACGGCGTCATGGGTCTGATCCGAAGTGTCCAGCCCCCGGACCACTTCCACCAGGGGGGTCAAGGCCGCCGGAATCAGGAAATGGGTCCCGAGGCAGCGGTCGGGCCTTTGGGTTCCGGCGGCCAGCTCCGAGATGGAAAGGGTCGAAGTATTACTGGCCAGGATCGTCCGGAAGGGGCATCTGCGGTCGGCCTCTTTGAAGATCTCCATCTTGGCCCGGATGTCTTCAAAAACCGCTTCGATCACCAAATCGGTGTCCTCTAAAACCTCCTCCGGTTTCAGCGTGGTGTGGAGGGTGCCAAGGATCTGATCCCGGGTTTTCAGGTCCATCTTTTGTTTCCTTACTTCATTATCCAGGAAGGAACGGATAGACTGTCTTCCTTTGATCAACCGGTCTTCCGAAATCTCGAGGGCCTTGGTAATGAATCCCCCCCTGGCACTGACGATGGCAATCTGGCTCCCCATGGTCCCCAGGCCGATAATGCTGACTTTTTCAATTTCCATGATCCTTCACCTCAAAGTTTTTGTCCTTGCTTTTTTATCCGGCCCAGGCCGGTTTCTTTTATGTTCAACCAGAGGAAATAGAAAATCATAATGATCGTTGAGACCGTAGCCGGCAGGGCCGTCCGGTCATCAAAAAGGGTTAAAGCCAGACCGGCGGCCAGACCGGTATTTTTCTGGGTCCCCAGAAGGAGCAGACTGGTCAGTTTCTCAGGGCCTGTCTGCCAGAGCCTCCCTATCTTTTCAATTCCGAAACCCAGCAGGAAGGTACAGGCCACAGCTACCAGGGCGACCGGGATAATGGTCATGGGATGGTCCAGAAAAATGGACCGGTTTAATCCCACCATAGTATAAATGACCAGAAAGAAACCCCAGTTGGTGATCGCCCCTTTATAGGGCTCAATTTTTACCGAGAATCCTCTGAAGCGAAGGAGACGGGAAATAAGGAGAGGGAGGATGATCAGCTCGATCATAACCATAATCACCTTCTCCCGGTCTACGAATTCCGGACCCAGAAAACCGATGGTGATCAGGGGCATGAGAATCAAGGCCCCTAAATAACAGCCGATAGTCGCAATCAACGAAAAAGGGCCGTCCCCGTGCAAAAGCATGGTGAAGGGGATGACCGCCACGGCCGGAGGGACGGCCAGGACGATGATAAAGCCTGTTTTTAAAGAGGGATCCTGGATCAACAGGCTGTTGAGAAGGAGGATGAGACCACTCAACAGCCCGTAGTTCAACATTAAACCGATCAGAGAAGGCCCTATAAGGCCCCGGAGAGAACGGAAGACACTGCCAGGAATGCCCATGATCGAAACGGTCATCACCACCGCCAGGGCCGGGATGACCATTGTTTTGGTCCATCGGGCCCCTTCTCTTGCCAATAAGCCCAGGACCACGGACAGGAGGAGAAGAAAATCCCGGTTCCGGAAAAGTCTGATCAAGGCATGCATGCGGACATCTTACCGAACTTAGATATTTGCAAGAGGCTCTCCTGTCAGACAATATTGATCAACTTGTAAAAAGTCGCCAAAACTCGCATCACGTCATTCCGGCGAACCCCGGATCAAGTCCGGGGCAGGCGCCGGAATCCAGTCCCGCCAAAGGCAGGATTAATAAGTTATGATTAGCCTGGATTCCCGCCTGCGCGGGAATGACGCGTTTTTACGGGCCCATCGATATTTTTAAAAGTATAGCCTTTATTTTTTGCGAGGCAAAGAAAATTTCATGAGGTTTAGTTCATTCGGCTTTCCCTCATGACAGGATTGGTTTTTTCAGGGGATGGTTTCAGGATGGCTAGGTTTTGGGGTTCGGAAAAGATTAAATCAAATTCATTGGTTTTTAAAAGTTCTATGGCTTGTTTTAATGACACACTGGAGACGATTTTGGCCTTGCCCCGGAGAATCCAATAAGAGACCTGATAATCCTGGTCTATGTGTAAAATCGTTACCGGTTGGTCCATATTTTCCCTCCTTTGAAAAATCTGAAGCTGAACCTGGATCATGCTGACATTATATCTCGTCATTCCGGCGAAGGCCGGAATCCAGGGTCTTTTTTCGTCTCTGAATACCTCCTGAACTCCGGCGCCTGCCCCGGACTTGATCCGGGGTTCGCCGCAATGAAGGAGAAGTTTCCGGTGTTATCTCAAAAAAGCTAAACGGATACCTTTGGTTAAATTCTTAATTGCAATGGTCATGCCATAAGCGTCAAAATAAATTATCGTGTGATTTTAACTAATTAAAAAAATTGGGCGGGATGGGCCGAACCATTATTATGGTTTTTTTGACAAAGTGTAAATTTTTTTGCTTTTCCTGCAGTTCTATTGATGATGAACGGATGCCGGCCAAGTTGTTAAAAGTGAAAGGGATTAAAGGGTATTCAACAATTGACAGGTCCGGTCAAAGGGTATAAATATTTATCGGCGTTTTTTAGAAAATAGAAAGGAAGATATCATGAATCTCTCTCGGTTTTCAGTTGAAGGAAAGGTGGCCCTTATTACCGGCGGAAGCCGGGGCATTGGAAAAGCCAGCGCCCTGGCCCTGGCCGACGCCGGGGCCCATGTCGTCGTCAGCAGTCGAAAGATCGCCGATCTCGAACCGGTGGCCGAGGCCATAAAGGCCAAGGGGGTAAAAGGTCTGGCCATTGCCGCCCACAACGCCAGGATGGAAGACTCCAGGGCTTTGCTTGAACAGGTCATGAAAGAATTCGGCCGGATCGATATTCTGATGAACAATGCCGGAACCAACCCTTACTACGGTCCGCTCATGGAGCAGGATGAAAAGACCTATGATATAACCATGAATGTCAATCTGAAAGGTCTCTTCTTCCTGAGCCAGTTGGCTGCCAGGGTCATGAAAGACCAGGGTGGAGGCTGTATTATCAACACCTCTTCCATTGGAGGCTTGCGGGCCGGTGACCTGGGGGTCTATTGCGTGACCAAGTCGGCGGTTATCATGCTCACCCAGGTCATGGCCAAAGAGTGGGGCCAGTATAATATCCGGGTAAATGCCATCGCTCCTGGAATCATCAAGACCCGTCTCAGTGAAGCCCTCTGGAAAGACCCGGCGGTAAATGATAAAGCGGTGGCCAGCATTCCTCTGATGCGACTCGGCGAACCTGATGAAATCGCCGGGGCTGTTGTCTTCCTGTCCTCTAATGCCGGGAGCTATATTACAGGAGAAACTCTGGTGATCGACGGGGGGCGCGTCCATGGTGAACCGGCCCACCTGGCCCAGAAATAGGAATTTTGAATTATGACGGTTTTGTATTAAGTCAAAAATGACGGATTCGTAAATAGTCCGGGAGACCCCAATTTCGTCATTCCGAATTCCGTCCCTGACAGGACTACATCCCGGGGGTGGAAACGGGAATCCAGTGTTTATAATTGGTTAGGCCTGGCCTGGATTCCCGCCTGCGCGGGAATGACGAGTTTTTGCCTAATACAGCGTCGCAATATGGTGTCTAATAGCTTCTAATAAAACCGTAAAATATCAGTGGGGAACCAAGATGACCAACGAAGAAGGACAACAATTAGACCGCATGTTCAACCCCAGGGGCCTGGCCTTTTTGGGCGGCGCGGGTACGGATGATTCCTTTGGTCGGCGCTTTCTGCAAAGTCAAATCCTTTACGGCTACAGGGGACGGCTCTATCCGATTTCAAAACAAGGCGGGGAAGTGGAAGGCTTCAAGGTTTATAAAAGCTTGAGCGAAGCGGAAGGGCCGGTGGACCTGGCGGCCATCTCAGTGCCGGCCAAGGCCGTTCCCGGGATCTTAAGGGAATGTCTTAAAAAGGGGGTAGCCGGGGTGCAGATTCACTCCTCCGGTTTTTCTGAAACCGGCAAGGCCGAAGGAATAGCCCTGGAGGCTGAGATAGCCGGGATCGCCGCCCAGGGACTGCGCATCGTGGGCCCCAATTGTTTTGGCCTTCATTGCCCCAAGGGCGGTGTCACCCTTCTGCCGGGACATGGCTTCTCAAAAGAGCCCGGGTCGCTGGCCTTGATCTCCCAGAGCGGCGGTGTGGCCAGCGACTTCGGCTACGAGGCCATGTTTCGCGGTCTGAGCTTGAGCAAGATCGCTTCTTACGGGAATGGCTGCGACCTGGATGCCATGGCGCTTTTGGATTATTTAGGCGATGATCCTGAGACGGAATGTATCGCCGCTTACATTGAAGGGGTGCGGGATGGCCGCCGGTTTCTGGAACGGTTAAAAAAGGTGACTGCCAAAAAACCGGTGGTCATCTGGAAGGCCGGTCTGACCCCCTTGGGAAGCCGTGCGGCCAAGAGCCATACCGCTTCGATGGCCGGAGAGGCCAAGATCTGGAATGGGGCCTTGACCCAGGCCGGGGCCGTAGCTGTTAAGGGACTGGAGGAGATGATGGACGCCTTGGTGGCCCTGGAGTACCTGAGAAAACCGGGCCGGCGGATCGCCCTGCTGGGCGGCGGCGGGGCCATCGGCGTTTTCAGTTGTGACCTGGCCTCCGGCTTGGGCCTGGAAATTCCCCCCTTCAGCATGGAGACGCGCCAAAAACTGCGGTCTTATTTCCCCAGCCCGGGCAACAGCATGGCTAACCCTTTGGATACGGGCACCCCGGTCCTGCCTTTTAAGACGGTCCTGTCCCTTTCCCGTGAGGTCTTGACCCGTGAACCGGTGGATGTACTGGTCATCGTCCTTCTTCTGCAATCCTTGGAAGTGATTTTACCGACCTTCATGCGTATCAGCGGGAAGGTGCCGCCGCCGAAGGGGAGCTATCTTCAGGAATTACTTGAAGGCCTGAGCCTGCTGCAAAAGGAAACAGACAAAGACGTGGTCATGGTCTTTAACAACACGGCCTATTTTCCCGAGGACCTGGAGGTGGAAGGCGTTTCCCGGAGGATGCGGGAGCGTTACCAGAAGGCCGGCATAGCCGTCTATCCCAGTGTGGAACGGGCCTTGCGGGGGATCAGCCTGGCTGCCACGAAAAAGGGGGCGTGATTGGAGGTAAACAAAGGCGGATCGCGGCGGAGGATCTCGGCAATGGCCGGATGTCTTTTGAATTCACGGTCCAGAAATTGCCGGACCTTATTCCGGTGCCACCCCAGGGGGTGCCGGAACTGCCTGTAGAGGGAGAGATCCCCTTCATAAAAATCTTCCGTTTCCATCTTCCCCGAGTCAGGCCCATCAACTGGCAGATTAAAGATGGCCAGGTTTAAAAAGCCGATGGCCGGACTATGACGAACAATGAAATCCAGGGTGCGTCTGGCCGAGGCCAGGTCTTCCGCCGGCGTTCCGAACAACAAATAGGCGTAGGTGTTGATCCCGGCCTTATTTAAATTCTGCAAGGCCTTTGCTGACGCCTCCACTTCGATCCCCTTGCCCAGACGGTCCAGGACCGCCTGGTCCCCTGATTCCAAGCCGAGCTTGAGCATCTGACAACCGGAACGTTTCAAAGCCAGGCAAAAATCCGGATCGGTCAACTCTGCGCTCAGACGCGCAAAACCATACCAGGGGGCCGAGATGGGATTTTCGCCAAGGTGTTTGAGCAAGGCCGGGCTGACGGCATTATCGAGTAGATGGATCAGGGCCGGTGGTCTATCTGCGATGAGGGTTTTGAGATCGGATATCACCTGACGATGGGGGACAGGTCTAAAGCGATTGCCCTCGGCGCACTCCGGGCAGAATGAACACCGGCTCCAGTAGCATCCGTCGGATGCACTGTAGGGTAAAATAAATCCCGGAGAAAGATAGCGATTGCCTGAAAAAGCCTTATAATCCGGTCGATAATGGCCTTTACCCGGCTTTATTCCCCGGCCTGAGAGCAGGGGGCCTTCGCCCGGACCGGCAACCAGTTCATCGATCAACCCCTTAAAGGGATTGTTCCAGCCGGGCCTGGCCAGCCAGGAAGTGATGAGTCCCCCGCCCATAACGATCTTCACTCCCGGGGCCATTTTTCGCACATACCCGGCCATGGCAAAGGCACACAAGGCCTGGCTGAGATAATTGATGGAAAAACCGACCAGAGAAGGCTGCCGATCTTTTAAAAGACCGTCAAATCGGGCGCTGAACCAATCAAAAAAGGGGTTTTGCCCGGGGTGTTCGGAGGCCCATATCAGGTCCCGGCTCCGGACCGGGGAAAGCCGGTTGTCTGAATAATTTACCAGGGTCATGGCCCCATTAAATTGGGGCAGGGCCATTTGCACCACCCGGTTGATGTCGGCCACAATACGTTTGTAACGATCCAGGTTGTGCAAGGCCTGGCCGCTCCAGAGGGCTTCCAGATTCGTTGAAAGATGACCTGATGCCCGCCGGGTCCATGGATCGACACCAGGCACAGGATTCTGCAGGCGGTGGAAAAGGGCTTCGAGGTTGGCGTCGATGATCCGGTGTTGCACCTGATGCTGGTTCAAGGCCCCGGCCAGCCTGGCCAGACCGGCAGGGGGTTCACAGGGTTTGGCCACCGGGGGATAGATGAGAAGCATGGTTTCCTTTTATCAGATTCTTACGACGGACATCTGAGAATTTATCTCTAACTTTTTGATAACTCGGGATCAACCGCTTCTGAAATAACGATCCTGGATACCGGATGCTGGATGCTGGATAATTCACATAATGCGTTCGAGATAAAGGGTTTATCCAGTATCCAGGATCTAGCATCCAGCATCGTTTCAATTGTCTTGACACCCCCTATTTTTCGGCTATACTAAAATCAAAGAGCAAACTTAAAGGAGGTGCATCGCTATGAACTTTGAAGTCAGCGTCACAGAAAGCGAACTGCTGAAGAAGGTTCTCGATTCCTACCTTTCAGAGTTGAGACTCGAGATCCGCGAAACAAAAGGAGACAAGAAGTCTCTCCATGAAGAAGAGGACCTCATCAAAGGGCTCCTGAAAAGAGTATCCGAACTAAAATAAGGCCGCCTTCGCTCTGAAGTCCCCCTTACCTCAGGGGGCTTCAGACTAAATCCCTTTTTGATCCATTAAATGGGCCAGATCGGCCACCCGGCAGGAATAACCCCATTCGTTGTCATACCAGGCCACTATCTTGGCCATGTTGCCCTGCAGCACCTGGGTGAACTCCAGGTCGACGATGGAAGAATGCTCATTCCCTTTGAAATCCATGGAGACCAGCCGTTCTTCTTCACAAGCCATTATCCCTTTGAGGTGGGTTTGGGCCGCCTTTTTTAAAGCCTCCCGGAGTTCCCCGGTCTGGACTTCTTTTTTCAGTTCTACGGTCAGGTCCACCACGGAAACCGTCGGGGTGGGCACACGCAGGGAATAACCGTCAAGACGGCCGGCCAGTTCAGGGATTACCAGGGCCAAGGCCCTGGCCGCCCCGGTGGTGGTGGGAATGATATTCTGACCGGCGGCCCGGGCCCGGCGCAAATCCTTGTGGGGCAGATCCAGGATGCGCTGGTCATTGGTATAAGAATGGACGGTAACCATCATCCCCTTTTCAATCCCGAAGGCTTGGTGAACGACCAGGGTCGGAGGGGCCAGACAGTTGGTGGTGCAGGAGGCATTGGAAACAATATGATGCTTTTTAGGATCATAAGCCTCCTGATTGACCCCCAGGACTATGGTCAGATCGACTTCTTTGGCCGGAGCGGAGATGATGACCTTCTTGGCCCCGGCTTCCAGATGGGCTGCGGCCTTGGGACCGGTGGTAAATAAACCGGTACTTTCAATAACGATTTGCACCCTTTCTTCATCCCAGGGGATGGCGGCCGGATCACGGTAGGCAAAGCAGGTGATGGGCTGGTTGTTGATATAAAAACGGTCTTTTTCAACAGCAATCTTGTCCGGAAACCGGCCGTAATTGGTGTCGTATTTGAAAAGGTGGGCATTGGTTTCCGTGTCAAAAAGATCATTAATCGCCACAACCTGCAAGGTCTTCGGATATTTTTCCAGTATGGCCTTTAAGACTTGTCGTCCAATGCGGCCAAATCCATTTATACCAAGACGTATCATGATTCCTCCTTTTTAACCCGAATCATTCGGATCGAAAAAGTATTTATAATTCTTCTCTCCCCGCTGCCCGGATTCAAGCCTTCCGGGGCAAACTTGGTGACGACTTCCCCTGGATTCCCGCCTGCGCCCTCCGGGGTGTAGTACCCTACGGGACGGAATCGGGAATGACGGGTTTTTCAATAGTCATCATAAGTAAACGAGTAACATAAAACCGTTAATTGTCATCCAGGCGGAATTTATAGGCGTTTAAAAGATCACAGTCGGTCTTTAGATTTTGATGGAGCCGGGCATTTTCAATGGCAATGGCGCTCAGGCTGGCCACAGCCTCCAGGAACTGGAGGTCTTTATCGCTGAACTCGTGAACCCTGGCAGTATAGACCCTTAAGACGCCGATGACCCTTTTCCCTATCCCTAAGGGAACCACGAGTACGGATTTGATCCCTTCCTCTTTAGCCCGCCCTCCATATTGGAAATTCTTGTCGGTCTGGGCATCTTTTATCCATATGGATTCCCCTTTGAGGGCCTTGCGATCCAGACCGCTTTTTTCCACCAGAACCGGTCCTTTCCGGATATAGCCGGTGGTCAGGCCATGGGTGGCGGCCAGGAGCAATTTTTTCTTTCGAGGGTCCAGAAGGCGTAAGGAACTGGCCTTGACCCCCATGGTTTCGGTTACACAGCGGACAATTTCCTCCAAAACCCGGGGAAGATCCAAGGAGACATTAATGACTTTGGCTACATTGTACAGGGCGGCAAAGTAATCCATTTTTTTCCCTTTCATCCGTTCTCTCCTTTCAGCCATAAATGGTAACAACTTAGCCCTTTGAAAAACTTGAAACTTTACTTGAAAAATCCTGACTTTCGCATACCGTCATTCCGGTGAAAACCGGAATCCAGGTGTTATGCTGAGATGAAAAGAACCTGGATTCCCGTTTTCACGGGAATGACAGAGAGGTTATCGACGTTTTTTCAAAAAGCTAAACTGATACGATAAATGTAATTGTAGCCGATGACCTTATTATTTCAAAGAAGATTATTGGGTGCTCATTGTTTTTTCCTGTAAAAAATGGTAAGGGAGATAAAGACAAAGGTAATTTAAATAAATTCTAAAATTCGAAAGCAAAAGATTCCCATTGATTTTTACCAAAGACCTCAAAGAATGCAGGCATTTTCAGGCCGGTGACCGGAGCATCCTCTGTGAACTGATCCATCCCGATCGTGAGGGGGTCGCCCTTCAGATGGGGTTCAGCCTGGCCCATGCCATTGTCAAACCCGGAGAAAGCACCCTGCCCCATAAATTGAAAAGCTCCTCCGAAATTTATTATATCCTGGAGGGAGAAGGGATCATTCATATCGGGAATGAGTGGGCCGCTGTCCGAATGGGGCAGGCCGTTTATATCCCGCCTGATGCCCGACAATTTATACGGAATACGGGCCAAACCGATTTAACTTTTTTATGTCTGGTGTCTCCCCAGTGGAAAGAAGGAGATGAGGTGCTCGGTTAATTTTTAAATAAGGAGGGAAAGGCCATGCTGAAAAAAATAGTTTGGGGAATGGTTTTCGGTCTTTTATTCGGAAGTGGGGCTTGGGCCCAGGAGGCTGTCGTCGAATTTGAAGGGCGTTACTGGATGACCGATTTATCGGCCGTGGCCAAGGTAACCAAAGAGGGCCGGGGGACGGATGTCGACTTTAAATCGGATTTGAGGTTGGATGATAAAAGTTTCCCCTATGGCCGTTTTACCGTCTTTTTTAATCCCACCAATCGGTTGACCTTCATCTACACCCCAATCAGTTACAGTGCCGACACTATTCTCAAGCGGGATGTGCAATTTGGAGGCCAGACTTATTCGGTCAACACCCGGGTGATTGGCGATCTGAAGGTGCAGTATCTTCAGCTTGGCTGGGCCTGCCAGTTTATCAATCTGGAAGGGGGAAAGATCAAATTGGGCACCCTGGTGGGAATCAAAGGGGCCTGGGGAGACGTTTCCCTGGCCGCCCCGGACCAGGTCCCTCCCATCAAGGAATCCCGGAGTTTTGCCGCTGCCCTGCCCACCCTGGGAGTCGCTTTAGACGTCAATCCGGTTCCTTTTTTGAATTTTTTTGCTGAAGTATCAGGGCTCCCGGCCGGCCAGTACGGCTATATGTGGGAAGCCGAGGCCGGGGTCAGGGTCATCCCCTTTAAAAATTTCACCATCAGCGGCGGCTACCGCCTGTTTGATATTGAGGCCCGGGACGAACCGGACTTTGCCAAAATAAAATTAAGCGGCCCTTTTGTCGGGCTGTCTCTACGGTTCTAAGAATCGAGGCCTCGTCCGGGAGTTTACCCGGAAGAGTGTGCAGGAGGGATGATGAGAAATAGACGCCTAATTTTTTTTGCTTCCCTTTTATCGCTTGTTACGGCTTTTCCTGCTTTCGCCCTGGAAAGGAAGATAAGTTCCCAGGAGGACCAGGAAGCCTTGGAAATAACAGTTTACAACAGCAACCTGGGATTGGTTAAGGATCAAAGACAGATAAAACTGGGTTCCGGTAAGCAGGAACTCAAATTTATGGATGTGGCCGCCCAAATCATTCCCACCAGCGTCAGCATAAAATCCTTCCAGGAGACCAATCCCTTTTCCGTCCTGGAACAGAATTATGAATACGATCTGTTGAGCCCCAGGAAACTCTTGGACAAGTACGTGGGCAAGGAGGTTAAACTCTTCACGAAGAATCCCTATACCGAGAGGGAGGAAATGGTTTCGGCCGTCCTGTTAGCCAACAACGAAAACCAGCCGGTCTTTCAAATCGGTCAGGATATTACCTTCAATCATCCGGGCAGGATCCTTTTTCCCGAAATACCCCCGGACCTTATTTCCAAACCCACCCTGATCTGGCTGCTGGATAATCAGACCACCACCCCTCAAAAGATAGAGGCCCTTTATTTGACCAATGGTCTCAACTGGAAATCGGATTATGTCCTGGTTCTCAATGAACAGGATACCCGGGCCGGCCTTTCAGGCTGGGTCACCATCGATAACAAAAGCGGCACCACCTATCGAAATGCCAGGCTTAAATTAGTAGCCGGTGATATTCACCGGGTCAGGGAAGATTTAATAAGGACCAAGAAGGCCATGGTCGCTGCCGGGGCCCTGGCCCCTCCCCAGTTTAAAGAAGAGGCCTTCTTCGAATATCATATCTATACCCTGGAAAGAAAAACGACCCTCAAGGAAAATCAGACCAAACAGATCAGTCTCCTCAGTGTCCAACAGGTTCCGGTTACCAAAGAATTCATCTATCGGGGTTCCGAATATTATTATCGAAACAAACAAGGGGAAGCTATTTCCAATCAAAAGGTCGGTGTTTTTGTCCTATTCACCAATTCTAAGGAGAACCATCTGGGGATCCCTCTGCCCAAAGGGACGGTCAGGGCCTATAAACAGGATAAGGACGGCAGCCTGCAGTTGATCGGAGAAGACACCATAGACCATACACCCAAAGATGAAAAGGTCCGGTTGAAATTAGGGGAGGCCTTTGATTTAAAGGTCGAAAGGAAGCAGACCCATTGGGAAAAAATCGCTTCCGATACCTATGAATCCGCTTATGAAATCACCCTTCGGAATCATAAGAAAGAAGATGTAATCATACGGGTGGTGGAACCTTTGTCAGGAGATTGGAAGGTCCTTGAAAAATCCCATCCCTATTCCAAGCTGGATGTTTCGACCATCGCTTTTGAGGTGTCTGTTCCCAAGAACCAGGAAAGCAAGCTTAATTATCGGGTAAGGATAAGGTTCTAACCAAAGCTATTTGAAATTTCGGGCTAAGAGGGTCTTGTTTTAAAACAAGACCCTCTTAGCCCCCACATAAAGTTAGAGATGAGTTCGCAGATACAGAATCTAAGAATTTAAAATTAAGGAGCGAAAAAAGTTTTGATCAGGCATTGGAAATTCAATCGGGATGACCTCCGGCTCATGTCAGAACTGGGAATTTCCGAAGATCAGGTTCAGGCCCAGATCGCCTTATTCCAGAAGACTTGTGGCTATCTTCGCCTGAACAGACCCTGTACCCTTGGGGATGGGATTCAAAAGATCCCTGAGTCGGAGATAAAAAACTTGATTCAAAAGCAGGAAGAAGCGGCCCAGGAAGGCAGGTTTTTTAAATTCGTTCCGGCCTCGGGAGCGGCTACCCGGATGTTTCAGGCGATTTTACCCTTTTATCTCAATCCATCTTCCTTGGCCGAGAATGAAATTCAGCCGGATGATACCTCCTGCGATCCAACCATCAGGGAATTCTTTCGTTTAGTAACGGGGATTAACCAATTTGCATTTTTTGAGGACTTGAAAGAGTCCCTGGCTCAAGACGGGCAGGATATCTCAACAATCATCCAACAAAGGCGGTGGCGGGAGATTTTAAACTATCTCCTTACCGATCGGGGATTAAACTACCTGACCTTGCCTAAGGGGTTACATAAATTTCATGTTTATCCGATCCAAAACCGTACGGCTTTTGAAGAACACCTGGTTGAGGCTTATTATACCCTTCGTGATCGTAAGGGGCAATGTCGTCTTCATGTGACGGTGGCACCGGAACATGAAAGAACGGTCAAGGCTTTTTTCATAAAGGTACGACCCCGGTATGAACAACAGTACCAATGCCGTTTGAATGTCTCTTTCTCGTTTCAAAGGCATTCGACCGATACCTTGGCCGTTGACCTGGAGGATAGACCCTTCCGGGAAGGATCCGGAAAGCTTCTTTTCCGACCTGGTGGTCACGGGGCCCTCCTGGAAAATCTCAATAACCTCCAAGGCGATTTGATCTATATAAAGAATATCGATAATATCCTGCCGGACCGGCTGAAGGAACAGACGATTATCTGGAAAAAGGTCCTGGGAGGCTATCTGGTCAAAATGCAGCAAATGGTCCATGGCCTGATCCGGAGGTTGAAGGCCGGGATGGACTCCGCAGACCAGCTTGATGAAATTAGGACCTTTTGCCGTAACCGGCTGTTGGTTTCTGAACCCCCCGGTTTCCAGAATTGGCCCATAACGCAACAAACCGATTTCTTATTCGAGAAATTGAACAGACCCATTCGGGTCTGCGGGATGGTCAAGAATGAAGGGGAACCTGGGGGGGGACCTTTCTGGGTGGAAGGCCAGGACGGAGCCCTTTCCCTGCAGATTGTGGAAAGTGCCCAAATCGATCCCGGTTCAATCGAACAAAAAGCCCTTTGGGCCTCTTCCACCCATTTCAACCCGGTAGATCTGGTGTGCGCGGTTCGAGATTATGAAGGAAGAATCTTTGACCTAAGGCAATACAGAGATCCGGAGGCTGTTTTTATTACCAGGAAATCCCAAAATGGGCGGGATCTTAAGGCCCTGGAGTTGCCAGGGCTCTGGAACGGCGCTATGGCTTACTGGATCACCTTTTTTGTAGAGGTGCCAAACCAGACCTTTAGTCCGGTTAAAACCATCAACGACTTGTTGAAACCGGACCATCAGCCAGGTGTTTA
>CAZVHO010000019.1:18443-56495 GCA_964627515.1 uncultured Thermodesulfobacteriota bacterium
AGTCAGGCCAGTCCGATTTCCTCATCGGTCAAATAGCAGGCCGGATCGGGAGCCCAAAGGTCACCGGTAGCGGCTTCGGCCCGAACCCGGAAATTTCCGCCGCAAATATCCAACCAGCGGCAGCCGGCACAACGTCCGGTAACATATTTTTTCTTATCTTTCAGTTGTCCCATCAAAAGGTTGGTCGTATCCTCCCAGATTTGGCTAAAGGGCCGCCTTTTCACATTACCAAAGGAATAATGGCGCCAGAATTGGTCGGCATAAACCTCTCCGTCCCAACTGATGCACCCAATCCCCCGTCCCGAACTGTTTCCTTCGTTCATTTTTAAAAGCTCCAGGACTTCAGATGCCCGGGATGATCCTTCCTTGAGGAGACGCAGATACAGATAAGGTCCGTCGGCATGGTTGTCAACGGTCAGGACTTCCTTTTCATAGCCGGCATCGTACAGTTCTTTGGTCCGGTCGATAATCAAGTCAACCATCTGCCGCGTTTGGAGCTGATCCAGGTCTTCCCGGATCAACTGGGACCCGCGACCGGCATAGACCAGATGATAAAAACAGACCCTGGGGATATCTTCTTTTTTCAGAAGATCAAAAATAGGAGAAACCTGATCCTGGTTCATCCGGTTGATGGTAAACCGCAGGCCCACTTTGATACCGGCTTGACGGCAGTTCCGGATGCCGGTCAGGGCCTGGGAGAAGGCCCCGGAAACACCCCGGAAATGATCATTAACCGCCTCCATTCCATCCAGGCTGATGCCAACATAAGACAGGCCGATGGCCTTTAAGGTTTCGGCCAGCCTTTTGGTGATTAAGGTCCCGTTAGTCGATATGACCGCCCGCATTCCTTTAGCTACCGCATATTGGGCCAGCTCCGGAAGGTCAGCCCGCATGAGCGGTTCCCCTCCTGAAAACAGGATCACCGGTGCCCCATAAGCACTGAGATCATCCAGTAAGGCCTTCCCTTCTTCGGTAGTCAACTCATCGGGGGTTTTTTGGTGTAAGGCCTGGGCGTAACAATGCCGGCACTTCAGATTGCATTGCCGGGTAATATTCCAGACCACCACCGGTTTTTTATCTTGAGAAAACTGGAGGAGATGGGAAGGTAATCGATCCGAACGCCGACCATATCTCAGGGCATCGGAAGGTTCTACGGTGCCCAAATAAAGTTTGGATATGCCTATCATAATTTTTCTTTCTTACTGCTTTCTTACTGATTGACTACCGATTCTTCGCCACGATAGTAGGTTCGAATCAGTTTTTGGATATAGCCTTCCGGGTTGGAAATGGCCTCAGGTGTAATAATAAAACGGTTCAGTCCGGTTTTTTCCTGAACCAGTTTAAATCCATACTCAAAATCCTTAGATAAATTTTCACAGATGGACCAGACACTAACCTTTGATTCCAGGGCCTTCTGGAGAATGGCATCTATCCCTTCCTCTGAAAACTTGAGACTGATCCCGAAACGTTCAAAGAACCGCAGTTCATATTCCTGGACTTGCTGAATCATTTGCCAGACTTCCTGAAAGGATTGGGCCAGATCCTGAACCAATTCCAGGGAACGGCAGGCGATCATCTCCGACCGGAATTCCGTTAGCCGGCTGTCAAAACAACCGGTGAATTCAGGGGCTTTTTCTTTCAGTCTTTCCGTCAGGGCGAGACGTTCTTTTCTCCAGGCCTCCTGGAAACGGCTTTTCCGGGGGGCATCCTCTTGATCATTCAGCAGACTGACAAGCTCTTGGTGAGGATCAAGGACCACCTCCAGGGTAACCAGAAACTGATTAATCGCCAGAGAGGGTAATTTTTTTTCAAATTGGATCAAGGCTTTTTCTACGACACTGACCAGACCGCGGGCCCCGGTTTTTTCCTCATAAGCCCTTTGGGCCAATAGTCGTAAGGCCTCATCCTCGAAAAGGATGTCGATGCCGTAGGCCTTGAAATCTCTCTTCTTGCTTCGGATAATCGGGTTATTCGGATTTTTCAGGATCTGATAAAGATCTTCTTGGGACAATTCTTCCAAAACCACGGTCACCGGCAATCGTCCCACAAATTCAGATTCAAATCCATAGGCCATCAAATCTTCGGCGCGAACCTGGCTCAGAAATTTTTGGGTCGGCTTCTTAGACTTAAGAGGAGCCTCGAATCCTATGCCTTTTCCCTGGGCCCTTTTTTGGATGATCTTATCCAGATCATTGAAGGCCCCACTGACAATAAACAGGATATTTTTGGTGTTGATGGTTTTTTTTTCCTTTTTGCCGGTCTTGCGATAATTCTCTATAGCCTGCAATTGAGAAATCGGGTCGTGCGCTACCCGCAGGTCCACATCGGTTTCCTCCATGGGTTTCAATAAGGCCCGCTGGACCCCTGTCCGGGAGACATCGGGTCCGATCAGATTGTGGCTGGAGGCGATTTTATCGATCTCATCAATATAGATGATCCCGTATTGGGCCAGTTCGATATCGTCGTTGGCTTCATAAACCAGGTCACGGACCAGATCCTCGACGTCTCCGCCAACATAACCGGTTTCACTGAATTTGGTGGCATCCCCTTTGGCAAAGGGAACCCCTAATTTCTTGGCAATCAATTTGATCAGATAGGTCTTCCCCACTCCGGTGGGCCCGATCATAATGATGTTATTTTTAATCAGGCCCACCGTTTCCGATCCAGTCTGTTTGTCCTGCTGTTCCCAGTACTTGATTCGATTAAAATGGGTGCTGATCTTGGTGGCCAGAACGGCCTTGGCCTCATCCTGCCGGATGACGTATTCATCCAGGTAGGCCTCCAATTCTTCCGGCTTCAGGTTAAAATTGATCTTGGAGGCCACCCCTTTGAATTCTTTTGGTCTCGGTTCGGTCTCTTCCGTTTCCCCCTTTGGGATTACGAAGGGGGTAATGATTTTAATTCGATCCCCGTATTTCTTGGAAAGATAATCGCTTAATTCCCTCTCCAATTCTTTTTGGGTAGGGAGTTTCTGATTCATTTCTTGCGTCAAAATTTTCTTATTTTCTGAATCTTCCATATGCCCTCTTACTTTATATGACTCGGATTTTTCCGATCGGATAATGATTTTTGTTACTGGTGACCCGCATCCAGACTTTAATCGAAATGCCCTTTATCACCAAGCCATTTGATAATAAATATAATGCATCCCCTGCTGCGTTTCAACCACCATCTCCTTTTCGGCAGAAAGGGGAGAAATTTTAGGAATTTCCAATGGTAACCCAATTTTTTTCCTTGACAAACCCTGATTTTAATTTATAGTTACATGAAAGTGGGGAATTGTGGGGATTGGTGTAGGGTTATTCATTTAAAACAGGGGTAAAGCAGGTGTTTCGCGGACGTTCAATCCATTTAATTGATTCTAAAGGGCGGGTCAGCATCCCGACCCGTTTCCGTGATTTAATCAAAACGAATGGGGACTCCCGTCTGATAGTAACGAATTGGGAGCAGTGTCTGACCGTATACCCCTTTAAGGAATGGCAAGAGATAGAAGAGAAAATGGGCCAGCTTTCTATGGTTGATCGGGACATACGTTCATTTAAACGTTTTTTGTTTTCCGGGGCCTGTGAGTGCAGCTTAGACAGCCAGGGTCGGATATTGATCCCCCCGACGCTGCGGGATTTTGCCAAATTGGAAAAAGAGGTGATCCTGGCCGGTCAACTCAAGTATTTTGAAATTTGGGACAAGTTCAAGTTCGAAGAAGAACTGGCCAAGAGCATCGATAATTTAGCTGTTTTAGAAGACAAACTGGCCTCACTGGGTCTATAAGGAGCAACGCAATCGACTATTCATAAGCCGGTAATGGTTCATGAGGCGGTTCATTATCTTCAGTGTGCCCAGGGAGGCCTATTTGTGGACGGCACCCTCGGAACCGGAGGACATACCCTGGCCATACTTCAACACAGTCCTGCAACCACCCAGGTTATTGGGATAGATCGAGACCCGGAAAGCCTGGCCTTGGCCCGGGAACGATTAAAGCCCTATTCAAGCCGTGTACACCTGATTCAGGGGAAATTTGGAGACCTGAGAGACCATCTTTCAGTGCTCGGTATTCAGGCGGTAAGCGGTATCCTTCTGGATCTGGGTTTTTCTTCCTTTCAAATAGAAAATCCAGGGAGGGGATTCAGTTTCCAACGGGAAGATCCTTTGGATATGAGAATGGACCAGACCCGGGGAATCTCGGCCCGGGAATGGCTGGCTCAAATCAACGAAAAAGATTTGGTAAGGGTCATTCGGGAATATGGCGAAGAAAGATGGGCTAAACCAATCGCCAGAAAAATCCTGGCCTTTCAAGCTAAAGGGCCTCTTAAGACCACTCGAGAATTGGCGGAACTGATTGCACGGGCTGTCCCCAGGGGAGGACGGATTCATCCGGCCACCCGGACTTTTCAGGCCCTGCGGATTCAGATTAATGAGGAGTTGGCCCAGTTAAGGACCTTTCTGGAGCAGTTTCTCGAGACCTTGACCCAGGGCGGGAGGGTCTGCTTGATTGCCTATCATTCTTTGGAGGATCGGCTCATCAAACAGGCTTTTTTACGATTAGAGCGGGGGGTGTCGGATTCCCTCGGTTTGGCAGAACCCAAAAAACCCGAAAGCCAGCCGATATTTAAAAGAGTAACGGTCAAACCGGTAATCCCATCCCAGGATGAGATGGAAGAGAATCCCCGGTCCCGAGGGGCCAAGTTAAGGGTGGGGGAACGGATGGAAGGGGCCTTATGAATACCCTCATCAAACCCCAGCCCCGTTCGAGAAAAAAAAAGACCAAGGATAAAATTCCCCACGGCCCGATAAAATATTTGATTTTCTTATTGATCTTTTTTGTGCCCGGGGTCTTGCTCTATGTCTGGCTGCATGTCCAGGAAGTCAACTTAAGCTACGATATCGCCAAAGGCCAGAAACAAAAAAGGGAATTGTTGGAAATCAGTAAAAAATTACGTATCCAGTTGGCCAATTTAAAATCTCCGGAAAGGATCGAGGGGATTGCCTTAACTAAATTAGGGTTAAAAACTCCTGGAAAAGGACAGATTGAGATCCTTAAATGAAGGACCTTGAATTCAAGTGGATCCGTTTTCGTTTGTATGGGGTCTTCGGACTGTGCTGCTTTCTCTTTGCCGTTGTCATCGGCCGGGCCTTCCAACTTCAAATATGGCAAGGGCCCAAACTGACCAGGATTGCTAAAGCCGAGATAGAGAAAATGATCCCCCGATCCCATAAACGGGGGGTCATTTATGATCGTAACCGCTTTGAGCTGGCCATGACTATTGAAATGGAATCCATTTTTGCCCAGACCAGAGAAATAAAAAACATCCAGCAGGCTTCGGATCGACTGGGCCCTTTACTGGCCTTGGACCAGACACGCCTCTCGGGCTTGCTCAAACAGCCCAAACCTTTCGTCTATTTAAAACGCCGGGCCACACCGGATGAATGTGCGGCTGTGCGGGCTCAAAGCATCGAAGGGGTCGCCTTTACCAAGGAAGCGCAGCGCTTCTATCCCTATAGGGACCTGGCCAGTCACGTTATCGGCTTTGTTGGAATGGATCCCAAAGGTTTGGAAGGGCTGGAGAGACAATACGATTCTTATCTGAAAAGCCCCTATCTTTATGAGCCCAGTGTCCGGGATGCCCTGGGCCGGGCCCTTTATTTGAATGACATGGAATCGATCCAGGAAAATGAGGGGTTAAGCCTGGTCCTGACCTTAGATAAAAACATCCAATACGTAACCGAAAAGGAATTAAAAAAAGGGGTAATCAAAAGCCAGGCCAAGGGGGGGGTGGCTATAGTCTTAAACCCTAAAAACGGAGAGATCCTGGCCCTGGCCAATTATCCCGCTTATAATTTGAATGCCTTCCGGGAGGTCCCGACGGGCTTTCGAAGGAACCAGGGCCTGACCGATACCTTTGAACCCGGGTCGACCTTCAAGACTTTTTTACTGGCAGCCGCCCTGGAGGAAAAAAAGTTTACCCCCAATGATATGATATTTTGTGAGAACGGGGCTTATCGGGTGGGAAACCATGTTATTCATGATGTGCACCCCCATGGATGGCTTTCCGTCCAGGACGTCATCAAGGTCTCCAGTAATATCGGAGCCACTAAAATAGGGAAAAAATTAGGGCCCAAGACATTTTATACCTATATTAAAAATTTTGGTTTTGGAAAAGAAACCGGTATCGATCTGCCGGGTGAAGTCGGGGGGGTGGTTTGGTCTCATCACCGCTGGGGAGAAATTGAAGCGGCCAATATTTGCTTTGGACAGGGCATAACGGTAACCGGGATACAACTGGCCTGTGCCTTGGGGGCTATTGCCAACGACGGTCGTTTGATGAAACCTTATCTGGTACGCCAGATTCTTGACCAGAAGGGCCATCCGGTCAAAGAATTTTCGCCTCGGCCCGTAAGGCAGGTCTTGTCTCCTGAAACAGCCCGGTTAATGCGCCGTCTTTTATCCAGAGTAACCGAACCGGGTGGAACGGCAATTCAGGCGGCTATCGAAGGGATGGCTGTGGGCGGAAAGACCGGTACGGCCCAAAAGGTTTCATCGGAAACCAGACGCTATGCACCGGGGAAATATATGTCTACTTTTATGGGGTTCCTTCCAGCCGAGGACCCGTCTTTGGTCATCCTGGTGATAGTCGACGAGCCCAAAGGGGTCCATTACGGGGGGGTGGTGTGTGCCCCTATTTTTAAAGGGATTGCCGAACAAACCCTGTCCACCTGGGGGGTGAGAAGGCCTGTCCAGGATGTCCCTTATGAGGCTCCTCCGGAAAAACCGGACATGACCCCCTGGATTATGGCCCAGAAGGCCAAAGAAGAAGAACCCCTATCTTCAACCGATCTACGAAACAAACGGATCATGCCGGATGTACGGGGAATGAGCATGCGCAAGGTCCTGGATGTCATGAAGACCTATGAGGTTCCGGTAATTCTCAAAGGAAGCGGGAAGGCCGTAACCCAATGGCCCTTGCCCGGCACAGTCTTAAGTCAGAGAAACCGCTGTCAGATCCAATTCCAACCGGTTCTCTGAATGGAAAGATTTATTTTGCGTTTAAATGAATTATTAAAAATATTGCCGGAGGCCAAGGTCAAGGGAGACACCGACCTGGAGATTACCGACCTGGCCTATGACTCCCGAAAGGTCAAGGATAATGGCTTGTTTGTGGCCATTTCCGGCCATAAGACCGATGGCCATCGGTTTATTGATCAGGCGGTTCAAAATGGATGCCGGGCAGTTGTTGTTGAGGAAGCGGCCGGGGGTATTCCCTCAACGGTCACCCAAGTTCAGGTAAAAAACAGCCGAAAGGCCTTGGGCAGATTAGCGGCCCTTTTTTACGGCCATCCGGCCTCCAGACTGCATCTGGTCGGGATCACCGGGACCAGTGGAAAAACGACCACTTCTTATTTAATAGAGTCGATCCTTAAAGCAGCCGGTTTTTCAGTGGGTGTTTTGGGGACGGTTGATTACCGGTACGGCTCCAAGGTCCGGCCGGCACCGGTAACGACGCCAGAGTCATCGGAATTGCAAGCTCTTTTAGCCGATATGGTGAGGGATAAAGTAACCCATGTCGTTATGGAGGTTTCCTCCCATGCCCTGGACCAGGGCCGGGTGGCGGAAATCTATTTTGACCAGGCGGTCTTTACCAATTTGTCCCAGGATCATCTGGATTACCATAAGGACCTGGAAGATTATTTTCAGGCCAAGGCCAGGTTATTCCATCAACACCTCAAGGTTAAAGAAAAAGGGTTGGCTATCATTAATCAGGATGACCCTTATGGACAGAGGCTCTGGCAGGACTGGAAAGGCCCCAAGCAGGATTTTGGGATAGACCAAAGGGCCGCCTATTTCCCTTTGGAGGTCCATTCGGGCTTGAGCGGCATCGAATCCCGGATTCAGACGCCTCAGGGGATTTATTCGGTTAAATCCCCTTTGATCGGACAATTTAATCTGTCTAATATCCTGGCCGCCTGGGCGGTAGGAGAAGGATTTCTCCTGGAGGGGGAGATCATTCAAAAAGGTATTGAATCTCTGACTCGCGTCCCCGGTAGAATGGAGCCTGTCCCGAATGAAAAAGGTTTGACCGTCCTGGTAGATTATTCCCATAAGCCGGAGGCCTTACGTTTTGCCTTGATTGCTTTAAAAGAATATGGCCGGGGCCGGATCATCACCGTATTCGGTTGCGGCGGCGATCGGGATCAATCCAAACGCCCGCTTATGGGCCGGATTGCCGGAGGATTCAGCCGCCTGACCGTGGTCACCTCGGATAATCCAAGATCCGAGGATCCTCTTAAGATTATAGAGGATATTGAATCAGGGCTGCAAGAACTGGGATTACCCTGTTTAGAGGGGAAGGCCTTAAAACAAATCCCGGAATCCCCCGGCTATACGATAGTCCCAGATCGAAGGGAGGCCATTGCCCTGGGTGTTCGTTTGGCCCGACCCGGAGATATTATTTTGATAGCCGGCAAGGGGCATGAAACCTATCAGCTTCTGGGTTCTAAGATCCTTGATTTTGATGATCGGCAAGAAGCCCGCAAGGCTTTGGATACAATAGATGTTCAGCACGGATAAATTGGGTTGGGAGGAATTGATCACCGGTATTTCCGGCCGCTTGATCCAGGGGGATCTGGGCCGGAAGGTCGTTGGGATATCAACAGACACCAGGACCCTGAGGCCCGGGGATCTGTTTGTGGCCTTGAAAGGACCCCGATTTGACGGCCACCATTATATCCTCCAGGCCTTTGAAAAAGGGGCCAGTGCTGTCCTGGTTTCTGAACCGGTCAAAGGATTGTTGCCGGAGCAAGTGGTCATCCAGGTTAACGATACCCTGTCGGCCCTGGGGGATTTATCCGGTCTGTGGCGCGGGAAGTTTCCCGTAACCTTGATCGGGATTTCAGGGAGTAACGGCAAGACCACCACCAAAGAAATGCTGGCCGCCATCCTGGGACAGGTTGGCCCGACCTTAAAAAATCCGGGCAACCTGAATAACACCATCGGGTTGCCCTTAAGTCTTTTTTCTTTAAATGAGGACCACCGCTTTGCCGTAATGGAAATGGGTATGAATCACTTAGGAGAGATCGCCCGTTTATGCCGGATCGCCATGCCTTCGGTAGGGCTTTTGACCAATATCGGACCGGCCCACTTAGAGGGCCTGGGTTCCTTATCCATGGTAGCCAAGGCCAAGGGAGAACTCTTTGAGGCCCTGGAATCCGACCACTTAGCCGTGGTCAATTATGATGATCCGAGGATACGGGATCTGGCTGAATCTTGCCGGGCACTGAAGATAACCTTTGGACTGCATCCTGAAGCGGAGGTCAGAGCGGATCGGTTAATCGTAACTGCCCAGGGGATCCGTTTTCAAATTTTTTTTAAAGGGGAGCAGGCAGAAATATTATTGCCGATTCAAGGCGAACATAATACCAGTAATGCCCTGGGGGCGGCTGCCACCGCCCTGGCCCTCGGCCTGTCCCTGGAAAAGGTGCGTCAGGGTTTGGAGGGGTTTAAACCTCCGGAACATCGCCTGGAAATCAAAAAAGGGATCAAAGGTTCCTGGTTGATCGACGACACCTATAATGCCAACCCGGCTTCGCTGAAAGCCGCTCTAAAGGCCTTTGAATCGTTAAGACAGGGGAAAAGAGGGGGACTGGTTTTGGGGGATATGCTGGAACTTGGGGATCAGACTATTGAAGCCCACAGGGAACTCGGGAGATTGATTGGAGAGATGGGGGTGGAAACTCTGGTAACCTTAGGTCCTTTTTCCCTGGAATTATTATCAGAGGCCTTAAAGGGCCTTCGACCTCCCCGAAAGACCTTGGGGACCCAGAGTCAAAAGGAGATTATCGACTATTTGGTTAATCTTATCCAGGAGGGGGATCTATTGTTGTTCAAAGGATCCCATGGGATGGATATGGAGGCCGTCGTCCGGGCCTTGGAGGATCAGGGATAAACCATGTTTTATCATCTATTATATGCCTTACATGGCCAGATCTCCTTCTTTAATGTTTTTAGATACATTACCCTGAGGACCATTTATTCCACCCTGACGGCCCTGCTGATCACCTTTCTTTTAGGACCCTATGTGGTCCGGCTTCTGACCAAGTATCAAATCGGACAGTATATCCGGGAAGACGGTCCCCGTTCTCATTTCAGCAAGGAAGGAACTCCGACCATGGGAGGGGTCCTTATCCTTTTTGCGGTCTTCTCAGCGACCCTTTCCTGGGCCGATCTGACCAATGCTTATGTCTGGCTGGTCCTGTTGGTAACGCTCTGTTTCGGCGGGATCGGCTTTTTAGATGATTATCTCATGCTCATCAAAAAAAGGAATAAAGGTTTGAGCGGCCGGGCTAAAATTTTCTGTCAGATCGCTACGGCCCTGGTACCGGCCATCTTTCTCTATCTGAATTTCAGATACAATACCCGTTTGAACATTCCCTTTTTTAAAACCCTGACCCCGGATCTTTATTGGGGATATATCCTATTAACGCTGTTCATTATCGTCGGGACCTCCAATGCCGTCAACCTGACCGATGGACTGGATGGATTGGCTATCGGACCGGCCACGATCGCCTTTGGGACCTTCTTGTTGCTCAGTTATCTAAGCGGCCATGTCAAGATCGCCAACTATCTTCAGATCCCCTTTGTCCCGGGTTCAGGGGAACTGGCGGTTTTTTGCGGGGCCATGGTGGGAGCCGGGATGGGCTTCCTTTGGTTTAATGCCTATCCGGCCCAATTGTTTATGGGTGATGTGGGGTCCCTTTCTTTAGGGGCCGCTTTGGGAACCATAGCGGTCATCACAAAAAATGAAATATTATTGATCATTATCGGCGGGATTTTCCTGGTGGAGGCCCTTTCGGTAATCTTTCAGGTGGGCTATTTCAAGATGACCCATGGAAAACGTATGTTCCGCATGGCCCCTTTGCACCATCACTTTGAGTTGAAGGGCTGGCCGGAACCTAAAATCATTGTGCGTTTTTGGATTATTGCCGTAATCTTAAGTTTATTATCTCTAAGTACCTTAAAACTCAGATAGGGAACCTTTTTTGGATTTTCAAGGGAAAAAAATCTTGGTGGTCGGTCTGGGGAAGACGGGGATGGCCCTGATAGCCTTTTTAGTAAGGCAAGGGGCCCAGGTCCTGGTCTCGGACTCCCTGGACCTTAATGAAATTAAAAAACGGGTTTCCGAAATTAAAGCCATCCGTTTTCCCCTGATCCTGGAGGGTGGAGGTCATAGCCCTGCCTTTTTCTTAAAGGCGGATATGGTCCTGGTCAGTCCCGGCATCCCTCTGGATCTCCCGGCCTTAAGGGCGGTCCAGGATAAAGGAATCCCGGTCTTTGGGGAATTAGAGGTTTTTGCAGCCTTTTGCCAGACGCCGATAGTGGCCGTGACCGGAACCAACGGCAAGACCACCACCACGGCCCTATTGAATGAAATGCTGGTTAATTCAGAAAAAAAGACCTTCCTGGGGGGAAACATCGGCCGGCCTTTGATGGATTATATCCTGAATGGTCCGGACCAGGAGATTGTGGTGGCGGAGATCAGCAGTTTCCAATTGGATACGACCAGTCATTTTTCCCCTAAGGTGGGAGTCCTGTTGAATATCACGGAGGATCACCTGGACCGTTATGCCGGATTCCAGGCCTATATCGCCTCTAAGGCCAGCCTTTTTCGCAATCAGGGCGTGGATAATCAGGCTGTGGTCAATTGGGATGATCCGATTTGCCGCTCTATTGGAGAAAGACTTACCGGACCGGTTTATTTTTTCAGTCGTACCGGTCAGGTCTCCCAGGGGGCTTTTATCGATCAGAACAAAGCGGTTGTTCTTCTGGGTTCCCTTCGGGAAAGTTATGACTTGAAGGGCTTTCCCTTACCCGGGATTCATAATTTGGAAAATGCCCTGGCGGCTATCCTGGGGGCCCGCCTGATGGGAGCGACCCCTGAAGCCATCCGGAAGACCCTTCTGACCTTTAAAGGATTCGGGCATCGACTGGAGTATGTGGGAGAAGTCAAAGGGATACAGTTTTATGATGATTCCAAGGCCACCAATGTCGGAGCCGTGGTCAAGGCCTTAGAGGGATTCAACCGGCCCGTTATCCTGATTGCCGGAGGCCGGGACAAGGGGGGGGATTATGGCCCTCTGGAAGAAGTGATTCAAACGAAGGTCAAGTCCGTGGTTCTGATAGGGGAGGCCCGGGAGAAGATGCGGAACCAGTTGGGGCCTTTGATCGAAACCCAAGAGGCCGAAACCCTTGAGGAGGCGGTTTCCTTGGCTTTTCACCAGGGCCGACCGGGGGATGTGGTGCTTTTGTCCCCGGCCTGTTCGAGTTTTGATATGTTCCAGGATTATGTCCATCGAGGGAAAGTATTTCAAAAAGCGGTCAGGGAATTGGAAAACCATCATCCGGGAGGGTTGGCGGGTTAATGCCTTCTATTTTTAATAACCGATCGATGCCGGAGTTTCAAGGGGAAGCCGGGCCGGAAGAGGCCAGGATCGACCTGAAGATGGATTATATCTGGTTAGGGGTAACCATGGCCTTAGTGATCTTTGGGATCATTATGATCTATAGTGCCAGTGCCCATTTAGCCGCCAGGCGGTATCATAACAGTTTCTATTTCGTCCAGAAACAATTAGCCTTCGCTTTCTTCGGATTTTTGGCTATGATCGCCTTTCGATTTATCCCGTATCAAAAATTTAAAAAATGGGTTTACTGGCTCCTGGGGGTCAGTCTGCTGACCCTTATCCTGGTTCTTGTTCCTGGGATCGGCTCCCGCCTGGGCGGGGCTTCACGCTGGTTTCGTTTGGGGGGGATATCTTTTCAACCGGCCGAATTTTCCAAATTAATCCTGGTCATTTTTTTGGCCTATTCCATGGCCCGACACCAGGAGCAGATGAAAGATTTAAAAAAGGGTTTTCTTTTTCATTGGGCGGCTGCCGGTTTATTTATCGTCCTGACCCTTTTGGAACCGGACCTGGGGATGGCCATCACCCTGGCCTTGATCACCGGAATCATGCTCTTTGTCGGTGGTGTCAGGATCAAACACCTGATGCTCTCCATAATCCCGATGATTCCTCTGGCCTATTTTCTGGTCTGGAGGGTACCTTACCGCCGTTTGAGGGTCTTGTCCTATCTGGACCCCTGGAAGGATCCCTTGGGCTCGGGGTTTCACCTCAAACACTCCTTCCTGGCCTTTGGTTCCGGGGGATTTGGGGGAAGGGGACTGGGTGGGAGTCAACAAAAACTGTTTTATTTGCCCGAGCCTCATACGGACTTTATCTTTTCTATCGTGGGAGAGGAGTTCGGTTTTATCGGTGTTTTCATAATCGCTTCATTATATCTGATTTTGATTATCAAGTGTATCCAGTTGGCCCAAAAGGTTAAAGACCTTTTTGGGATTTACCTGGTGGTCGGCATCACCGTGATGATCGGATTCCAGGCCTTGATCAACATCCTGGTGGTTATGGGACTCCTTCCGACCAAGGGACTGACCCTGCCCTTTATGAGCTATGGCGGGTCTTCCCTGCTTCTGAACATGATCTGTATTGGGATACTGATGAACCTGACGGCCCAATTTCAAGGGGAAAGGGCGTGCGAGTCCTGATTGTAGGAGGAGGTACAGGTGGACATTTGTTTCCAGCTATAGCCCTGGCGGAAGCCTTTAAGAAAAAAGACCGGGAAAACCAGGTCGAGTTTGTAACCACCGAACGGGCCCTGGATGCGCAAATATTGGGGGGCCGGGGTTTTTCTTTTAAAACCCTCAAAGTGGAGGGGATCAAAGGCAAAGGGATGACCGGAAAGCTGCGCTCGCTCGTTCAACTCCCCCGGGCTTTCAGTCGATCCCTGAATATTATTAGGGAATACGGGCCCGAAATGGTCCTGGGGGTAGGCGGATATGTTTCCGGTCCATTGGTTCTGGCCGCCTGGTATAAGGGAATCCCTTGTGTCATTCAAGAACAGAATTCCATCCCCGGGGTTACCAACCGTTTATTGGGCCGGGTGGTAGACCGGGTATTCGGGGCCTTTAAGGAGAATGAAGCCTATTTTCCAAAAAGAAAATTGCGGATTACGGGTAACCCGATCCGGCAGGAACTGCACCAGGTGGCCGATCGGAGGATTTCCTTTTCGGGCCCCCTGACCCTGTTAATCCTGGGGGGGAGTCAAGGGGCACGCCGGATCAATCAATGGGTCAGGGATTCTCTGGATGGGTTGCTTTCGTTGAAAAAAGATCTCAACTTTATCCATCAGACCGGGAAAAATGATGAAGAGGAGATGGCCCTGGCCTATCAGGAAAAAGGTTTTAAACACCGGGTCACGGCTTTTATTGCAGATATGGTCCGGGCTTACGAAGAGGCGGATATGATTATCGGGAGGGCCGGGGCCATGACCTTGACCGAAATTACCGCCCTGGGCAAACCGAGCTTATTAATTCCGTTTCCTTTTGCGGCCAACAATCATCAGGAACACAATGCCCGGTCATTGGTCAAGGCCGGGGCAGCGGAAATGATCCTGGAGAAGGACCTCAGACCTGGTCTATTAGCGGATCGCATCGGGGACTGGCTGGCCCACCGGGAACAATTGATCGCCATGGGAAACAAGGCCAGGGCTCTGGGGCGCTGGCAGGCCGCCGAGGAGATTGTGGAAGCTTGTTATGCATTGATTATTTAAGAGATTTGAAAGAACCTCTTTAGATTGTGATTAAATAATGTACCCTCGTTTTCAACATATTCATTTTATAGGGATCGGCGGTATCGGCATGAGCGGTATAGCCGAGGTCTTGTTGAACCTCGGTTATCTGGTTAGTGGATCGGACCTGAAAGAAACCGAGATTACCCACCGTTTGCAGGGCCTTGGCGGTAAAATCTTCTATGGCCACCAGGCGGAAAACATAAAGGGGGCTGAAGTGGTCGTCACCTCTTCCGCCGTTCGGCCTGATAACCCTGAAGTTCTGGCAGCCCGGGCGGCCCTTTTACCGGTAATCCCCAGGGCCGAGATGCTGGCCGAGTTAATGCGGCTCAAGTATGGTGTGGCCGTGGCCGGAGCCCACGGGAAAACGACCACCACCTCGATGGTCGCCCATATCCTGGCTTACGGCGGACTGGATCCTACCGTGGTCATCGGGGGACGATTGAACAGTTGGGGGAGTAATGCCCGGCTGGGACAGGGATCTTTTTTGGTGGCTGAGGCCGATGAGAGTGATGGATCTTTCCTGCATCTTTCTCCGAGTATTGCGGTGATTACCAATATCGACCTGGAGCACCTGGATTTTTATAAAGACCTGGACGATATCAAAACCCATTTTCTTGAGTTTTTAAACCGTCTTCCCTTTTATGGGCTGGCGATTCTTTGTCTGGATGACCCCCATATACCTTCTTTGATTTCGAAACTCCAAAAACGGTACCGCACCTATGGTCTGACCGCCCAAGCGGATCTTCAAGCCCGGGAAGTTAAACAAAACGGGTTAGTCACACAGTATCGGTTTTTTTGTAATGGGAAGGAATGGGGAGAAATTCGTTTTAGGATCCCTGGTCTCCATAATGTCTATAACTCGTTGGCGGCCATCGCCGTCGGCTTCGAATTAGAGATTCCTTTTCAAAAGATCCAGGAGGCTTTTGATTGTTTAGAAGGGGTTCAGCGGAGATTTCAAATCAGGGGGGAGTTTCGGGGTGCTACAGTCCTGGATGATTATGGTCACCACCCCACGGAGATTCGAGCTACCCTGAATGCCGTCCGGGGGACTTGGCCCGAGCGAAGGATCGTAGTCGTGTTTCAACCCCACAGGTACAGCCGGACCAAGGCCCTTTTTGATGAGTTCACCACTTCCTTTTATCAGGCCGACTGTTTGTTCTTGCTGCCCATCTATCCGGCCGGAGAGGATCCGATTGAAGGAATCAATTCGGAACATTTATTGGAAGGGATCAAGGAAAAGGGACATCGCGATACCAGATTGTTTTCCAATCGGGCTGAAGTCATTCCTGCTCTCCAGGGCCTGTTGAAGGCCGGAGATGTGCTGGTTACCTTGGGAGCCGGAGACGTCTGGAAAATAGGTCAGGAAATTGTATCGACAACAGGGTCTTAAGCAGCTCTTTGAAAAGATTTGTCCGGGACGGGTTAAACAATGGGAGCCTTTAGGCCCTTATACCACCCTTCGGATTGGCGGAAGGGCTGATTGGTTTGTAGAACCCCAAAAACCTTCCGAAATCAAGCAGCTCCTGGAACTGGTGAGGCTTCGCCATATCCCCTGGTTTATCATGGGGCAAGGGAGCAATCTTCTGGTTTCCGATCGGGGCGTGAGGGGATTGGCTATTCATTTATCATCCCCAGGTTTGCCGGTTAAGAGCAAGGCCCTTAAGAATAATCAGGTCCTTCTGGAGGTGGAATCCGGGGCGCCCCTTTCGAAGCTGGTCCGATGGGGGATCAGGAACGGCCTTCAGGGACTTGAATTTTTGGCAGGCATCCCCGGATCGATTGGAGGGGCCTGGGCCATGAATGCCGGAAGTTATGGAAAAGAAATAAAAGATCTAACCGTCTATCTGAATATTTTGGCTTCCGGAGGCCGGGTGATCCGTAAAAGGAAAAAGCAGCTTTTTTTTGGTTATCGAATCCTGAAGCTGGAACCGGGTGAAATTATTCTTTCAGGAGGACTCCAGGTGTCCCGAGGGAATTCAGAGACTATTCGACAAGAAGCCCGGAGACTTTGGTCTCAAAGGCGGTCCACTCAACCCCTGGGCCAACCTAGTTGTGGTTCGGTTTTTAAGAATCCTCCGGAGGCATTTGCCGGTCAACTGATTGAAAAAGCGGGATTGAAAGGGGTTGAAAGGGGCCAGGCCAGGATTTCGGAACAGCATGCCAATTTTATTGTCAATCAAGGAGGCGCCAGGGCCAAGGAGGTATTATACCTGATGAACCTGATCCGGACCCGGGTCCGGAAACAATTCGGGATCCTCCTGGAACCCGAGGTCCGGTTATGGGGCTGCGCCCTGAAGGAGATTACATAGTTCTATGATTTGTTTTGAAATATTACACCGCTTTGAGCATTAAGCCTTCAGCAATACTTGAAGGACTGTTAAAACTCGTCATTCCCGCGCAGGCGGGAATCCAGGATAGGCGTAACTGATAAATCCCGCCTTTGCCGGGACTGGATTTCAGTTTTCACCCCCGGGATGTAGTCCTGTCAGGGACGGAATTCGGAATGACGAAAATGGGCTCTTCCGGACTTTTTACGAGTCCATCCTATTTGGAGAGGTTATCATGTACTTAGGAAAAACCAGGCTGGGAAATTTGAGCCGTAATTATTATCGGGGGGCCTTAGAGGATTCCGAACTTTCCTGGATGGAAAGGCTCTGGCATCATTTCTGGGTTGTTTCATTGATTATGATGATCCTTCTGGGGATTAGTATCACCTTGCTGATCGGGTATCTGGTGGCCTTGTCCACCCCGATCTTCAAATTGGAGGATGTGGGTTTCAAGGGGATAAAACGGGTTTCCCAGGCAGAATTACTCCAAAAAGGGGGGTTGGCGAACGGCGTTAACCTCCTGGCCTTGAATATAAGGGAAGTCAAAAAAAAGATGGAATCCATCGCCTGGGTAAAAAGTGTTTATCTCCACCGAGAACTTCCCAATAAACTCGAGGTGGTGGTTGCGGAGCATCAACCGATTTTTCTGGTCCTGGTCCAGCAGGAACTTTATTATTTAAGTAGTGAGGGGGTATTATTTAAGAAGGCCGAGGTGCAAGAGGAAGTCACCCTGCCCATATTGACCGGTCTGGGAGCAAAGGATTGGTCCCCGGCAGGACAACTCGGGTCTCCAATGCTTTCGGAACTGGTGGCCCTTAAAGGGTATTTAAGTCAGGGAAGAGATCCTTTTTATCCGGACAAGCTCTCGGAAATTCACTACGATCCTGATTGCGGCTTTTCTTTATATACCTTGGAAAGGGGCATTCGGATTTCTTTGGGCAGGGATGACCTCCAGACCCGGCTTAAGCGTTTGGAAAAAGTATGGGCCGAACTGGAAAAACGGCCCAACTTATTAACGCTCAAAGGGATTTCCCTCCAATTCGGGCAAAGGGTAATCGTTCATGGCGTACGGGGGAATTCCATAAAAGGGGTTAAAGGTTAAACGGAAAAGAGAAAGGGGGTGGGTATTGTTTGGACGACGATTTGATTATCGGTTTGGATATCGGCACCACTAAAATTTGTGCGGTGGTGGGGGAAGTATCTCCGAGTGGGGTGGATATCGTCGGGATTGGGACCCATCCCTCGGTTGGCTTGCGTAAGGGGGTGGTCGTTAATATCGAAAGTACCGTTAACTCCATCAAGAAAGCCGTAGAAGAAGCGGAACTCATGGCCGGCTGTGAAATCAGATCGGTTTATGCCGGTATTGCCGGAGGGCATATTAAGGCCTTCAACAGTCATGGCGTTATTGCGGTGAAGACCCGGGAAGTGACTAAAACGGATATCGAAAGGGTGATCGATGCCGCCAAAGCTATTGCCATTCCCTTGGATCGGGAAGTCATCCATGTATTACCCCAGGAATTTATTGTCGACGATCAGGATGGCATTCAGGATCCCCTGGGTATTTCCGGTGTGCGCCTGGAGGTAAAGGTCCACATTATAACCGGGGCGGTCACTTCGGCCCAGAACATTATTCGTTGTGCCAACAAATCGGGATTGGATGTCTCGGATATTGTTTTGGAATCGATCGCCTCGAGTGAAACGGTGCTCACCCCCGAAGAGAAGGAACTCGGGGTGGCCCTGGTGGACTTCGGGGGCGGGACGACCGATCTGGCCATTTTTTCGAATAATTGCATCAAACATACCTCGGTTCTGGCCTTAGGCGGCAACAACTTAACCAATGATATCGCCATCGGTTTGAGGACCCCGCACCAGGCGGCCGAGCGGATCAAAAAAGTTCATGGCTGTTGTTTGACTTCCATGATCGATAAAGAAGAAACCATCGAGGTCCCGAGTGTCGGCGGTAGAAAACCCCGGATTCTTTCCCGTCAAATCCTGGGGGAAATTTTGGAACCGAGGGTGGAAGAAATTTTTTCCCTGGTCAACCGGGAAATCATGAAATCGGGTTTTGCCGGCACCATCGCTTCCGGCGTAGTCCTCACCGGAGGGGCCTCCTTATTGGAAGGGATCCCTGAACTGGCGGAACAGATCTTTAATCTCCCCAGTCGGCGGGGCTATCCCCAGGGTTTTGGAGGGATTATGGATGTCGTCAACAGCCCCATGTATGCCACGGCCGTGGGATTGGTCCTTTACGGGGCCAAGGCGATGCCCAAGAAGAAATTCAGGATCCGGGATCAGCATATTTTTTATCGGGTCATGGAACGGATGAAAAAATGGTTCAGGGAGATGATTTAAGGCGGAGGGGATAATTTTATTAAGGGGAGGTAATAGCAGATGAGAATAGAAATGATGCGGGTAGAAGAAGACACCAATGACCAAAAACCCAAAATTCGTGTTTTGGGGATTGGGGGAGGAGGAAATAATGCCATCAATAATATGATCAAATCCCAACTCTCGGGAGTTGAATTTATTGCGGCCAATACCGATCTTCAGGCCCTCTCCTCATCCCTGGCCGACCAGCGCATTCAACTGGGAACGACCTTGACCAAGGGATTGGGGGCCGGGGCCAATCCCGAAATCGGGAGGAATGCTACCCTGGAAGATACGGAAAAAATTCGGGAGGCCCTGGACGGCAGTGATATGGTTTTTATCACCGCCGGCATGGGCGGAGGAACCGGAACCGGGGGGGCCCCGGTTGTGGCCCAAATGTGTAAAGAATTAGGCGCCTTGACCGTGGCCGTGGTAACCCGTCCTTTTCATTTTGAAGGGAGCAGACGGTTGAAGCAGGCCGAGGAAGGGATTAAAGAACTACGGAAAGCGGTGGACACCCTCATCACCATTCCCAATGATCGTTTGATCGCCCTGGCTACTAAAAAGGCTACTTTTTTAGAAATGCTCCAAAAGGCCGATGAAGTCTTGTTGTACGCGGTTAAAGGGATCTCCGACCTGATCGTAGTCCCCGGACATATTAACCTGGATTTTGCGGATGTAAAGGCCATTATGTCGGAGATGGGGATTGCTCTGATGGGCACCGGACTGGCGAGTGGTGAAAATCGGGCCTTAGAAGCGGCCCAACGGGCCATTTCCAGTCCCCTGTTGGAAGATATTTCCATTTCCGGGGCCCGGGCGGTCCTGATGAATATTACGGCCAGCTCCAGCCTGGGCTTTGAAGAAGTGACCGAAGCTTCAACTTTGATTCGGAAAGAAGTCCATGAAGAAGCCAATATCATCTGGGGCACGGCTATTGATGAAAGCATGGAGGATGACCTGCGGGTTACCGTAGTGGCTACCGGGATCACCCCTAAAGAAGAAAGGGTCGTCATGGATTTAGATAGGATACGTCCCACCCTACCGGAGGTCAAGACCGATCGGGGGGAAGATCGGGAAACCCCGACCTTTGTGCGCAAGGGGAAAGAGATCGATAAATACGGTCCCCGGAGACCGGCCAAGGCCCCGGAATACTATTTTGACGAAGAAGAATTGGAAGTCCCGACCTTTATTCGCAAGGCAGCCGATTGACTCTGAGTAAAAAGGAAAAAATGAGTATAGCTTTTCAGGCCCATACCTTAAAAGAAGAGAAAGAGATAGAAACGATTGATTTAAGTTATGGGAACTTATTCGAACTGGTTCAGTTGTTAACCCGGGGAGAACTTGAAAAAGGATTCAATAATGCCAAAAAGATCCTTCGGAAAAAATTGATCGACCATCTCAACTATATCAACTTTTCGGAAGGGGAAATCTTAATTGTTTTCAGACATTCCAAATATGATGAAATCCTGGTCCGGGGGATTAAACCGGAACCTTGTCAGGGTGGAACGGTTTTCGGCCGTTGGTCTAACCCGACGGATTTTTATGAATCTCTAAAGGATTACGAAGTCCTTTGTTTCTTCATCGAAAACCGAAGAGAAATCATATTAGCCCAATCCCAAAAGATCCAAATAAGCGACCAGGGCATTAATGTGACCTTGCCCGAATCCGGCTTTGAAATCGTATTACGAAAAACCAAACGATATCCCGGTCATCAAATTCCGACCCAGATGATTCAAAGCGGTATTTTATTTTCAGGGCGTCTGGCGGTCTTCAGTGTCAAATCTTTTCTGGTGGAGATCTATGCGGGGGAAGGGATTTCTTTGAAGTGGATTAATTCCGAATATCCGGTTCAGATCATTTTCAAGGACCAAGCCGAAATATTTTATTCGAGAGAGTGTGAAATAATCAAGCAGTGGGGAAGCCTTCATTCTAAAACCCTGGTCTTAAGACCCAGGGGGGAACCGATCAATCGATTCAAGCGCCGAGAGTTTCGGGCACCGAGACAAACCCTGCACCCTTCCCCCGGGGTTTTTTTTATGCATCCCTTAATTAAAAAATTAATTAAATTAAATATCTGTGACCTGTCTACCTCCGGTTTCTCCGTGGAAGAAGAAGAGGAATCCTCCACGCTCCTGCCGGGAATGATTATCCCCGACATTCAAATCGAATTGGCCAATACGATCACCCTATCCTGCAAAGCCCAGGTTATTTATAAAAACAGGATTGATGAAAATATTGTCAAAAGCGGGTTCACTATTTTAAATATGTCCAACGGGGACTATATTAAATTAACCAATCTGGTTAATAAATCCATGAATAATAATTTGGATATCTGCGGGACGATCGAATTGGAGTCCCTCTGGCAGTTTTTTTTTCAGTCCGGATTTATCTATCCTCAAAAATATCATTATATTCAACAAAAAAAAGAAGATTTTAAAAAACTCTATGAAAGAATTTATAATAACCCCAACGAAATAGAAAGGCATATTACTTATCAGGAGAGAGGGGCCATCCTGGGGCATATTTCGATGCTTCATGTTTACGAAACGACCTGGATGCTCCATCACTTTGCAGCGACTCCCAGTTCCAGGCACAAAAGAGTGGCTTTGACCCTGTTGCAGCAAATTGAACGCTATATCATCGATTCCCACTACTTCGAATCTTCCCAGATGGATAATATTATCTGTTATTTCCGGCCTGACAATAAGTTTCCAAACCTGGTTTTCGGGGGAGCGGCAAGAACCTTGAAGGACCCCAGCATTTGTTCTTTGGATCGTTTTGCCTATATCTCTTACCCGATGGTCCTTAGCTCTGAAGAGGGCAGACTCCCGGAACCATGGGTTCTGACAGCGACCGGCCCGGAAGACCTGGAAGAGCTGGCCCATTTTTACAATCATACCTCCGGAGGGCAGATGATCCAGGCCCTGGACTTATATCCGGAGATTTTAGATAATGATCGCTTAACTGATAATTATCACCGGGTCGGCTTTAAACGTGAACGCCGTCTATTGTCCATAAAGAAAAAGGGCCAGGTTAAAGCGATTATCAGTTTAATCAAAACCGATATCGGTTTAAACTTATCTGAATTGACCAACAGCCTGTCATTGTTTGTCTTGGAACCGGAAGATTTTCCTTTTGAGGTTTTTTTAAGGGCCTTGTCGCAGTTGAGCCTTTATGATGATCGTCGCATGATTCCTGTTTTGTTATTTCCTATTGAGTATGCCGACCGTCATTCCATCGCCTATGAAAGAGTTTACGATCTCTGGGTTTTTGGAGTAGATAACAGCGATTATTATTTCAAATACATCAATAAACTCTTCTCCCGTCTTCTCTCCTGAGGGTGATCCATTCGGCCGATTTTCCCGGCCTTCTTACTCCCGACCCCCAAGGGGCGCACTTTAAAAAAATTTTTATTGATTTTTTACCGGCAATACCGTAAAAAGACCATTAGATTTTAAAGCAAAGCGAAACAGAGTAATGTTCAGGCCAAGGCCATCCAGACTCAAAGGGTGGCCTTTTTTATTGGGTAAGAATCGATGCCTCGTCCGGGAGTTGCCCGGAAGAGGGGCCCCTGACGGGCCACTTGACTTAACGCTGTAGCACCCCTTTTTCGTCATTCCCGAATGTCTTTATCGGGAATCCAGGTTTTTAAGAAAATGCAAATCAAAGTCTCTGGATTCCGGCTTAAACCATGCCAGGACTGATTTTTTCTCCCCTGGCCTTGATTTTATGTTCGGTTTTATTCGCTGTTTTCCTTTTTCTGATTTTTTTCCTCTTCCGAACGGACCTGGGCCGATCCCTGCGGGCCGTTCCCCAGGATCCGGAAGGAGCCTTATTCGTAGGCATCCCGATGCAGACGACCAGGGCCTGGGCCGGATCCCTGAGTTTGGCCGCTGCCGGATTGGCCGGGGTGTTCTGGATCCTTTTGTTTCCGATTACCCCCTTCATGGGCCTAAAAATAACCATAATGTCCATACTGATGGTTATGGTGGTCGGACCAGGCCATATCCTCCGGTCTATCGGTGCCGGGTTTTCCTGGGGGATACTGGAATCATTAGGCAGTGCCTTTTGGGAGGCCCAGTGGGGAATTTTGCTTCCCGTAATGACCTATCTGGGTCTGGTGTTTATTTTCCCCGAAGGATTGAAGCGGTCTCAATGAAAAATATCCAAACAATGGCCTTAGGAATTTGTGTCGTTTCCTTTATGATTTTTCCGGCGGTCTTTTCCCATTATTGGATCACCTTGGTCTTTACCCTCCTGATTAATATCAGTCTGACCGGAGGAATCAACCTGCTTTGGGGCTTCGGCGGCTATCTGAATTTGGGATATATGGCTTTTTTCGGATTGGGGGGCTACGGGGTGGCCATTCTTATATTAAACGGACATCCCTTTCTCATCAGCCTGTTGGTTGGTCTGTTCTTGTTCTTACCGGTAGCCGGTTTACTGGCTTTGCCCCTCTTTCGCCTCCAAGGGTTTTATTTTTCCGTGGCCAGCCTGGGGATTCTTATCCTTTTGGAAGAATTGGCCGGAAAACTTATTTTTCTCTCCGGAGGTCTGGAAGGGCTTTCCCTCCCTTTGAGTGACCATAACCTGGAATGCTACTGGCTATCCCTGGCCCTGGCCGGCGTTTCCTTGGGGGCCAACGGGATAGTGAACAACAAAAGATTGGGATTCAGATTGAAGATGCTTCAGGAAGATGAACGAACGGCCGAGTCCATCGGAATTCCTGTCTTTTCCTCCAAGGTTCAGGCCTATGTTTTGGGTGCAGCCATCGCTTTCCTGGCCGGAGGAATTTACATCCGTCAATCCGGTTATATAGGACCGGCCTCGGCCTTCGGGTTATCTGTGGCCATGCCGGTGGTGATTATGGCCCTGATAGGTGGAGGAAAACACTGGTGGGGGCCCTTATTCGGGGCTGTATTGATTACCGGTCTTCAGGAACTCCTATGGACAGGGCTGGACCGGTGGGTATTGTCAGGCTATGGGATTGTTATAATCCTCTTAGGATTGATTCGGGTTGGATTCGGCCATGGGGGAATGTGGCGCTTGGCCGGCGAAAAAACTTGACTTTTCTGAATAATGGCCTTATATTGATATATAAGAAATCCGTTATTGACCCCGTACGGTGTGAATGGCGGTCGAAGTTGGTGAACAATTCGATGAGTACAGGCATCGGAGGATTTATCTTCGATGCCTTTTTTTTAGGCAAGTCGTATCCCAACTTGAGAAATAATTCAAGAGAGGAATAGGACTATGCCAGAAGGACGCGTAAAGTGGTTCAACGAGAACAAAGGTTTTGGCTTTATTGAGGTGGACGGTCAGGAGAAAGATGTTTTTATCCACCATTCAGCCATCAGTATGGCGGGATTTAGAACCTTGGAAGAAGGCCAGCGAGTAAGCTTTGATATCGAGCAGGGCAAAAAAGGCCCGGCCGCAGTCAATGTAACGGCTCTGTAGCCATTAGTTAATCCATAAAAAAAAGTGGGGGAGAATGTCCAATTCTCCCCCACTTTTTTATTGAAGCCCTGGCAGTGAATCGTCTAAGCGTTCCAAATAGTTATTTGTTCGGTCCAATGCGCCACATGAACGATTGGATGTCGATCATATCCCTTGGTTTGAGATCCTTCAGCTCGGACCAGAAGTATTCGGAGAAATCCAGAACGGACTTATAAGTTCGCCAATTCAAATCCGGACGGTAATTTATCTCGAAGGCGGATATCTCCGCGGCCGGTTCGGTAACGATCGGTTTAATAAAAATATATTTTTCGGGGAAGACAATGAACAGAAAATAGGACAGGGTGGTCCACTTGGCCGCCTTGATTGCCTCCAAGGCTCGGGCAAACGCAATAAACCGATCCTTTACATCCTCTTTTCCATATAATAGTTGATAAAGGTTTTCGGAGAATAACTCCCTGCTTTCCGGATCTTTAAGACCATTCTTTAACGCCAATTTTTCGTTGGGGGATATCAGATTGGTGGCGGTCACTACCTTCAGTGCCCGTTTGGATATTTCCTCATAATCCTTTTGACTTAACAATGCCTTCAGTTGCTCGGGGCCTATTAAACTCAGAGCCAGTTCATGAGCCGCTACCTTATGATTTCTTTCACCCTTCAGGTAGGCTGGATCATAAAATCCATCGGGATAGTCCTTTAAAAACATTTCTTTTGAGGTTTCGAAGCGTTGGTACTTGCTCCCCCCGCCTTCCTTAGCCCATAAATGATCTAATATCGGGTGTCTGGCTTCTTTCCCGGAAATTTTTACCGGCTCGACATGTTTTAATGACAGGGTCTTCCAGCCATCCCCGGTGAAGAATATGCGGACCTTGTAATCCCGGCTGTCCTCCAAAACTTTTCCCAGCCCCCATTCCGGCATGCCGGGGTGTTTTACCATCTCGCCTTTTTTGTAATCCATTTTTTTGCCTCATCTTTTTTAAATTATTGATTTGTGAAGTTCCCGTTTCAGGTATTCACCCCAAAAAAAACCCTCCGGTCCGAATACGAACGAGAGGGTCGGATATAGATTTTCGCATCCTTTTGAAACTAAGATTCTGATCTGCCTATTATTTATAAGATAGGCCTTTAATTTATAAAGTCAAAAGTTATTTATTCCATTGGGTCTCCCTGGAGCCATTACAGAGGGATAGCATGGGTAAACTAATTGAATTTATTATAATTAATATTTTTGATGCTTTGCTGGAATTTTTTTAAAATATCAATTCAGCTAATTCTTCAATTGAGTAAAATATCGAGAAATGGAATCTCCTGATTGGACAACCGCGAAAACAGGGATATTGTGTTGGGTACATTTCCGGAAAGAATTTGATCTCTTTTTAATAAATTTATACCCATACTCCCAATTTGGGACTTAACTTTTCGTCTTCCTTTGGTCATTATCCAAATGTTCTCTGCCAGTGGCAGGAGAACCTACAAAGGCCCCCGCTGAGCCCGCCTGGCAAATCAGCGGTTTATTTTTTAATTAAATAGAAGGGCCCCATTTCGGGGTCCTTTTTATTTTCTCAAGGGTGGTTTGACTGTCCGCCAGAAAGGCCGGAATCAATTCTGCTGATAATCATTAACCAATTGCACCGCACCCTTTCCTCCTGCTATCGGTTTGCCGGCGTTGGCAAAGTGATGGGTAGGTTCATTTCCCGAGCTTTTGCAAGAGGTTATTGCCCTTTTAACGGCATCTTCAAAGCGCCGCCATTGTGTATATCCTAAAAGTGGCTGGATTTCACGGGCGCTCCAATATTCAGCGCCATATTCATTTATTTTCTTCAGGTCTTCAAAGGACTTGCTGCCCATTGATACTAATTCTTTATCAGACATTACCTTTCTCCTCACACCACCTAAGCCATCCCTATACATCCCAAGGATACTGTCCTCCGATAAAGACCCTTCAATAAGCCATTGGAGCAATTCTTCCAGGATCATCAATGCATCTTTGCTCAGACATGCGGGGTCCATTGATAGGATTGATCGAAAAGCGGGGAAGGTTGGAGATGGCATCCTCAGGATACATCAGGCACCATTCGAGCGGGAGATTTCCAAATATCTTCCGAGAAGGATATCTCCCCTTCCTGTTCCTGAACGGGGTCTCCTGCCAGGCTGTCCAGCCACTTCACCCCTTTAAAAAAAATGTCGTCATAGCGGGGCGGTTTTGACAATGTGATTCGTTGCTTTTGTAATTTCTTTTCCGCCAGCTTGGCCTGAATTTGCTCTTTAAGGGCCTTCATAGCAGTTTTCCTTTTTTTTGTTGAAGGGGCTCGATAAAGTTCTCCAATGTCGGAGACTTTGCTTAAAAGTTCAGGATGGTCCTCAGCCCTCACTCCCCCCCCTCATCAAAGTCAGGCTGTTTCTGCAAATCTACGAAGTCCTGTTACGAGAACGTTGAAGCTGTGAGATCGGTTATTCGTCAAATCAAGATGCGGTCCGATAGCGCGTGATCCGGAAACTTTCTGATATTCTCCTTTTGTAATCTTGAATAATTCTTCGGAAGGATTTCCAAGATTGTCCGGGTTTCTGTACTTGCGATTGTTTTGTTTGGTTGAAAGCCCATTCAGGTTTAACCCCTTTTCGACGGCAGCCAAGTCGCCCAAATATAAGCTTTCTATTTCATGACAGGCCACACGCACCAAAGCCTCGCCCTCGGTCGCCTGGGTACATAACGCTACCAGCCTCTGTTTTACGACGTGGCAATCGCTGGAATCCTGATCACGCATTACTACGAACACCGAGTCCGGCGAGCGCCACCCACGTAGTTTTCGCACAAGATTCTTTTCAAGATCCTGCTTGCCACTAAATATCAGATACCGTATCTGAGCTTGTGGGGGCAGGACCCGGGGAAGTACGCCTTCAAGCATTTCTTTCGCCGATGGTTCTTCAAGAAAAAAAACGATGGTTTTCATTGCGGGTCTGCCCCCTCGAATAATCCCTGCTCCCACAAATATCCCATCTGATCGCCGTCTTTCATGTAGGTCACGATCTGGGGGTCATCGCTGGCACGGCATACTTCCGTGTAGCCGTCTTTTTTCTTTACCAGCCAGAATACCTCTTCTACCTTAGTTGCATTCAAAAAATCGGGCGAATGAGTTGAAACAAATACTTGACCCCGCGGTTGGCGTAGGCTCGGAATTCTTCAGCCAGTTCCCAGAGCAGCTTCGGGTAGAGTTGATTTTCCGGTTCCTCGACGCACAAAAGAGGGTGAGGACTTGGATCGTAGAGCAACGTCAAGTACGCCAACATCTTGATCGTGCCATCAGAGACGTAGCGAGCCAGAAAAGGGTCCTCAAAAGAACCATCTTGAAACTTTAAAAGCACACGACCCTCTTCTGTAGTCTTAGATTCAACATTGAAGATTCCGGGGACGCGCTTCTTCAAAAGATCAAGAATCTTACGAAAGGAGTCCTTGTGGTGAGTATGGAGATACTGGATAACCAAAGACAGGTTTTCTCCTTCTCTGGAAAGGTGCTCGGCGTACCCGGCCTCCTGTTCCGGGCGTGCTTTGCTGATGTGGAAATCGGAAACATGCCAGTTTTCTATCAGATTACCGAGGGCAACCACTGCCGGGAACCGTTCAAACTGGGCCAATCCTTTAATGGCCAGAAGATCTGAAGATTTTAAGGTCTGCGTCTCCCGTTGGAGATCCTTTACGTCTCTGACAGAATCAAGTTCATTTATAACCGCCGTGCCTGTCCCATTGGAAAAATCCAGGAAATGCCAAGGCTGGCCGCTGCTTCCCCGGCGATATCTCAAGATTTCCCGTTCAACATAGACCTTGCCTCTATCTTCATTTATTCTTAGAAGATAGGTTATCAAAGGGCTGTCATCTTTTTCCCTGAACTTAAGCTCAATTTCAATGGGACCTTCTGCGTTGCGGCTTCTTACCTCATAAAACCCCCTACTGCCTCCAAGCCTCATCAAGGCCGTATTGACGTTACTCGTCATGGCATCACGCAGGAAGCCAAAAACGCTGAAAATGATGCTTTTCCCTGTGCCATTGGCGCCCACAAAAACGCAAAAATTGGGAAGGTTCACCAATTCAATTTCGCGGAATGCTTTGAAGTTTAAAAGTCGAATAGCTTCAATCTTCATTCTCCACCTCTCTATCTAAAAAGTATCTCATGCCCAGGATCGCTATTGCCCAACTTTCGATTGCCGCAATCTTCCTGCCCCGCTGCTGCGAGGATATATTTTAACAAGAGATTAACTTTATTGATATCCATTTTTATAATGCCTTCTGATGTATTCTATGGTTTCTTCTTTGGGTCTTGTCTATTATCAAATACGGAATGAATGACGATTTCATGATCTTCAATTGAATAAAATATCGAGAAAGGGAACCTTCTAATCGGACAACCGCGAAAACACATATATCGTATCGGGTACATTTCCGGAAAGAATTCGATCTATCAGTATAACGAAGCTTCATTTGTATTTATTTCTCAATTCTTCGTGAACTGATTGCCATTCATGAAGGGTTTGCTTTCCTTCCTTATATTCCTTATACCTTTTGTCAAGTTCCCGTTTTTGCCATTCGGGCATAGGAAGCTCTGAATTACTCAGGGCAATAGAGTCCCATACGTCTTCTATTAATAACAATTTTTCAGCGAGATTTAATTTGCCGATTTCTTGTTTAATTTCATCGGGTCTCATGTTCATCCCTCCCTTTGTTTCTAACAACTAAAATACCCTCTCCTGCCCCCCCGCTGCGAGGATATATTTCAAAAGCAGATCAACTTTATTGATATCCATTTTTCCAATGCCTTCTAATGAAAAATCTTTGTTTTGATCAATAAGGTCGTATTAAGCCTTTTTTGACCTTGTTATTGAAGGATTAAAAATAATTAAATATTTTCAGTAGGTCCGACTCATTTCCGCCTTATTCCATTACATTGAAAATGCCGTGTCCAACAGGTCGCAGAACAATTGGTCAAGATCCATTTTAAGTTCGTAGGTGAAAATGTGCATGGCTCCCCCATCCGCCCATCTAATATTTTCAAAAAAATCAGATTCAGCCTGAAATCCAAATGGAGACATTCTGGGTTGTCTCTTCAAACGGGAAAGCGACTTCTGCGGGTCCACCAAGGAGCTTAATTTCGTCAAACACGCGATCCATTTCCCATAGATGTCGTCCTCAGATTCTTTGATTAGTAGTATATTGGCGCTACCACCGCCCTCAATGCCGATAAAGCCACCCCCTACCAAATCTCCGCCAGCTATCTTGATATCTGTTTGTTGTCGTGGGAATAAGGTTATCACGATACGCGGTGCGTCAGGCAATAAATAGGCAAGACTAAAACCGGATTGTGGTGTCTTTCTGATCGCACCCCCCTGAAATTTAGCATTAAATGAATCAACTATCTTATCCCACCGGGCAACTAACTGATCAAAAGATACTTTGTATAGATGGTCTCGTTCCTTTTCTGCAAAAATTTTGCGCTCTTTGCTGAGCCTTTCTTTCTCAATAATATCCTTTCGGGCAATAGCTTTTTCAATTATTGGCACTAAATCTTCAGAGTCTTCGAACTTGGCACCCGCAGATGATAGAATGGAAATTATTTCATCCCACCCTGGTCGATCGTTAGCACGCTTTGCCACCATGCGGGAAAGGATTTGTGCTAATGGACGAGGAATATCAGCACGCACTGAACGAATATCATCTACGGGTTCAAAAAGATGTGCATTCCGCCATGCCTCAATATGCGATGGATCGCTTATACGGCTCTGTAATGGATGATGCAGAGTTAAAATTTCGTAAAAAACGCAGCCGACAGAATAAATATCCATCTTCGGCGTATTAGGTTGAAGCTGCCAAGCCTCCGGCGCCATGTATCGAATAGGTCCCACTCCTTTAAAGGTCAATGTCCGTGTTCGCTCTGACACTAGTTTTGATAGACCGAAGTCAGTAATTTTCAAGCCCCTAACTGAAATAAGGATATTGTCGGGCTTTATGTCACGGTGAACTAATTTTTCATTAATTGCGCTAGAACCTTGAGAAATTTGCAACATCATCTCGATCCCCTCCCCAAGGTTTATCTTCGTTCTTGTTTCTGATTTCGTCCTAATGAATTCATCAAGAGTTTGGCCTGAAACATATTCCATCAATAAATAAGGACCAATTTCCGAATTATCTCCCACATGCAATAAATTAACAACATTTGGGTGAGAAACTTGGGTTGCGAGCTTTGCTTCATTGAGTAATGCCTGCCTCAGTTCGGGATTTGAAATACCTGTCAACGGCAACAGTTTGGCTGCTACAACCAGTTCTTTTTCCTTATTTTCAGCTCTGTAGACTTCCCCAAACGCTCCAGACCCTATAAATTCTGTTAGTATAAAGGTCTCCTCATCCGGACCACTCAAAACAACTCCAATACGTGTACCGGCCATGTTCTTTATATCCTTAAAGTTCTAGGTTTACAGATATCGTCTTAGTATTTATTGGCTGTTACTTTTTTGGATTATTGCCAAACCCAGTCCGTTCCTCTGCTGCTTTCAAGTACTCGAATGGCTCCATCTCGTATTTCGTTGACCCCACCCCGCTGCTGGTTTGGAAGGCATCCGGCCAGCCGCCGTGGGCGTTGATTACATCATCAATCTCGGCCATTAGTCGGATGGTTTCGTTGAGGGCGATGACGATTTTCTGATAATGCTCGATTTCGTCTTTGGAAAGCTGACGTCCTTTGCGATCCTTCAGCCATTTGTGGCAGACCCGATAACCGCCGATATGAAAGTTCCAGACATTCTCCGGGACCCCACGAAAACCTTCTGAATTAGCCTTGTCTATCCAAACGGTTTCGTCCGAATATGTTACCTTTTCGATCTCGCAGCTCGGGATCTTTCCCGGCCACTTGGTGATATGGTTGTCGAGCTTTGGAGATTCCATCAGATGTAGGGCGACGAGTTCGCCGCCGAGCTGTGATAGGGCACGGAATAGCTCTAAGTTTCCGGTCAACGGCAGACGCGGGAAATCTATCTTTAGAAACTCCGAATAGCGGTCCCGATAGCCGGGACTATAAAAAACCCCGTAGATGTATTGGAAGATATTTTCGGGAGTAAGGCTTTTCGGGAAACCAAATTTGTCAACTTCTATCAATCCCAGTCGCGCTCCAAGCTGACGTATAAATTTTGGAGATAGATTAGGCCGGGGATCTTTTGAGAACGATAGCTTATCCTGCTCCGGGTAAAGCCAGAGCGGGGCAACGTTTGCGTTGTCTGCAGACGAAAGGATGCTTTTGTCCACGATATGGCGGACGATAAAAAAGTTATTTGTAGAATCTTCTCTACTCCTACGTATAAAACAAAAAGCAATATTCTCATTATCTAACATATGCTGCATCACCTCTGGTCGAGGACGGCACATGAATCCTCGCGATTGCCCGGAATAATATGTGAATCGGGCATCGAAGGGGCGATAAGATATTTCCCTAAAATGGTGTTTAGTGAGTCCACTATTTTTTACGTCTTTTTGGGCCCACTCAATTTGCCATTCTGTTGTATCTTGACCGAGTTTGAAATTGGAGCGGGCTTTTTCTATTGAATCGCCAATAAATTTCCTTAGTCGGTGTTCAATTTCGCTCGGCGACCAAGCGATGGCGAAATCATCACGCGCCGTGTATAGTCCAACCGAGTTTACCGGAAATACCTCTACCACCTTCGGGTTCTGCTCATACTCTGAACCGAGATTGAGGTTCACTGGGATAAAGAACCAGTGAGGCTCTTGCGGTCTGACTAATTGCCAATCGGTTATCCCAGCACAGTGCGTCAACAACCAATTATATTTCTGCGCTCTTGAATCTATCAAATGTGTGTGATGAAATTGAGTGTCTTTTAATGTTTTAGCGTACTTGGTCGCCAACATAATTCCTACGCCTTGTTGAATCTCGAAAACATTTTGATCCACTAACTGAATTGCAGCTTACCGCGGCACGTTAGAATTTCCGTGAAGATCCAGAATCCAAATCGAAGAATATGAATTTAAGAGGCAATAACGCATACCCCGATATGTTGGATTATCAAGATAGCTGTTATTGGTAATAAATCCAAATACGCCAACGCCGGTCTGGTTCAAAATGCACTCTGACATGCGGATGAACTTCACAAAATCATCCTGTAAACCCCTTGGGTTTCGTTCTCCAAGAGGGTGCCCATCAATTGAGTAGTAGGCGGAAGTTAAGCGGTCGATGTAATCGCCTGTGTTGCCTGAGGCGTAACTATACGGCGGATTGCCAATGACGACGGTGAAACGTTTGAGACTTTTGATTTTGTTGACGGCCTGGGCCTCGTGGGCGAGGGCTTCAGAGAAGACAGCAAGCTGCCCGATATCGGTTGGCGGTTCGAGGGCATTCGTGAGGTAGATACGGGCGCGTTCGTCGCTGCCGAAGCGGTAACCGGTTTCGTAGAGCTTGAGGCCGATTTTCATGTGGGCAATGGCGTAGGGGGCCATCATCAGCTCGTAGCCGTGCAGACGTGGGAGGAGATGTTTCGGCACATAATCGTTCCAGGCGGCCCGCTGCTGCTCTTTGGTGAGGCCCTGCTGTTTCCATTTGGCTGTTAGGGTACTGAAGATGACTTCAATGACCTCGACGAGGAAAGTTCCCGTTCCAGTGGCCGGGTCAAGAATCTGGACAAATGGGGTGTCGGGAGACGTACCGGCAGGGATTTTCAGGCCTGGACTTCCCTCTTCCTGGCCTTCTCCCGGCGGGACATGGGGAAACTTCTTGATCATCTCTCCCCAGGTGGTTGTATCAGCCAAGCCATCTTCCAACCCGAATTCTTTTTGTAAAAGTTCGTGGACGCTACGAACGATATAGGAGACCACCGGCTTCGGCGTATAAAAGACACCCCGCTGGACTTTCTTTCTTTTGTCATAAGCCTTGAGGAAGTCCTCGTAAAAAAATATTACCGGGTCTTCTTCGGGCTTGCGGTCGCCAAAGTCACGGAGAACCGCTTCCATGTTGGCCTCGCGGAGGGTCTGGACCACATCATTGATCCCGACCTCATCGAAATCGACCTTACCCTTCCGGCCCCCAACAGTCAGGAAGGTACTCATGAGATCCCGGAGGAAGGGATTGGTCACGGGCACCATGTCGGTTATGTTTTCTGGCACCAGAGCGCCTGATTGTCGTGATACCCTTGCTGTCAACAGACCGTAGGTGATAGTCTGGGCATACATGTCGGCGAAATCATCATCGGACAGGTCGTGAATCAGGGCGGTTTTGAAGTCGGTATGCAACTTGCGGAGGGGACCCTTATCGGACTCCAGTCGGAGGATCGTATTGACCCGCTTGCGAATATCGGCGGCCAGTTTGGCCAACCTCTCGGACAGGGCCTTGGAGGTTGTAATGACCTCCCGATGACGCAAGGTAAACAAAGAAGACCACCGCGATTTCCAGTCGCTGATCTTTTCATCGTCTTCTCGCCAATGAAGTTTTTCCTTCAGCTCCTGGTAGGCATGATCGATATGCAAGGCCGTATCGGCATCATCCCAGCCTAAAACCTTCAGGGTCGGAAGATCGCCCATGGCTTCATCATGGGCAAAGTGGGCAAAGGTTATCTGACGTTGTTTTCCTTCCCCATAGTTTGAGATAAAAAGAAGGTCATGCATATGCCAGGAGGGCTGATCGGATTTTTTGGCCGAAGTTCGTTTCTTGATTACCAGACTACTGAGGATACGCCGCAAGGCCATGACCGGCAATTTTTTCGGTTCAAATTTGACGAAGAATATGCCCCAGGGTTGGTTGGATTCCAGAGGGCGGAGCTGCTTGATCTGCTCGATCTTGGCAGCAGTCCTGGCATCAATACCCAGTTCCTCCGGCTCATAATCGAAAGTCAGGTCTTCGAAATCTTCGGCCTCGATGGGCCAGTCCAATTCATCCCGCAGATATTTAACCAGCGAAGGGAAGGTTTTTATTTCACGAAGATCATCGTGATCAAGCACAATGGGTCTCCTCTATGAAAGTTCAAGCCAGACCTTTAGGCACGGCTTTACTCCAACAGGGGCCTGGACTTGTTTTAGATAGGTGTTTTTAATGTGTTTATCAAGCCTGAGCCGGATCTCTGAAAGGGTTCTTTCTTCAAGGGATCGATGACGGGGTGTATCGGGATTACTGCGAATAGAATCAATGATCTCACTGGGTTCTTCAATAATCTTTTCCGTCTCCAGGTTGAAGAGATACCACTTGGTGAAACCTGCCGTTTCCGACCACTTCTCAATATCCCCGATGTTTTCAACCTTTTCCTGGGCTGCCGGTGCCGGGAGGGCATAGCAGAAAAACACGGCCCGAGTGTCGGGCTTGAGGTGTTGTTTCCCACTAAAGACCCGCAACGGCAGATTGGAAAGGCGTTCTTCCAGGCCGGGATTCTCTTGAATTAATTTCACATATTCCAAGTGCATTCCCTCAATGGCGCTCGTTGTGCCCTCATACTGGTGATTAAAATCTTTGAGGGCCTCGAAGTCATCCTCAGGCCGGAGAAGTTTCCGCCCTTCGATGCCGAATACCTTGGAAATCCGCAGGGTTTTACGGGAGACCTTGGAAAAGAGTCGAAGCAGTTCATCCAGTTCATCGGGCGGAAGAAAATTCCAATAGATGACTGTGCCTCTGATGCCTTTTAATTCAGGCCGATCAGAGATCATCTGATCCTCGATTTCCAAGTTCAGTCTCCGATCCACGCGGCCGATCCGCTGCATCAGCCGAACAGGATTCCAATGAATATCATAATTGATCAACCGGGTGGCATCCTGGAGGTTTAAACCTTCGGAGAGCACGTCGGTAGAAATGAGGATGCGGGTCTCTTGTTCTATACCGTCTAAAACTTTTCCTTGGGGGAGCCGGTTATAATAGGGTGCAAAGCGGCGGATAATTTCCGACCGACTGGTCTTAGTGGCGCTATCCACCTCGTCTATGTCCTTGATCCCGGCATCCTCCAGTTGTTTCTTCAGATAGCGGGCTGTTTTCATAAATTCGGTAAAAATCAGGACCTTTTGTCCCTTCAGATCCAGGTCTGACTTAAGCAGCTTGATCAGGGCCTTGAGTTTGTCATCATTGGCTGGTTTGAACCTTTTTAATTCCTTGATGAATTGGACGATTTCTTCCAGGTCAAGGTAGGTTTCGTTGATTATTTCATCCACCTTGTACTCATCGCGGGAAAGCGGTTCGATATTGTCGAGCATTTCCTGATCTATGATGTCCTCGTCCGGCTCGTCCTTATCAAATTCATGCTGATCCTGATGGATATAGTCAAGAAGCTCTTCGTTTTGTCTCCTCCATCGATCGAGTCTTCTTTGGTCGGCGGCAGTTGTGCTGTGTTTAGTAACCCAGGCCAACAGAGTTAAAAGCAGCGTCTCACAGGAGGATTCGAAGGCCCGGGCGGAACTCTCAAAACGCTTCAGGAATAGGACCCGGATCAGGCTGACAACGGCCTTTTGACGGTTTTCCATCAAAGCCCTTTGTTGTTTTTCCATTTCCGGCCCGATGTAATAGGCCAGGGGATAGTAGACGGCCAGGGAGAAAAGCGGCTTTTCTTTGGCAAAGGCCTTTTCAACCATGTCGAGCAGGCGGCCGTATGTTTTGCGGAGTTGATAGTCGGCCACGCGAGGAGGCTCCCGCCTGGGGAAGATGGCCTTTACACTGCCATGCTGCTCCTGGCTTTTTTTGACATAGGCGCGGCTGCGCTGGACCACTAAAGCACGGAAAAGATCATCACTCCAAAAAACACGTTCGGCCTCGGCTTCATTAGTCTCAAGATCAACTCCATCTTCTTTTTGGTTATTATCCCAAACCATCTTTTCCAAGGCCTTTTCCAATTTGCGGAAGTGGCCGGAAAGGGAATGGATTCCGAGGGGAGCCCTTTTAAAGTAATCGGGTCGATCCCGGCGGGAGAACAACTCGATCATATGCTGAAAATCGATCAGGCGATTATTGACCGGGGTTGCTGTCAAAAAATAAATCGTCTTCCCCTCGGCAATGTCATACAGACGCCAGTAGCGGGATTTGACCTCCCCAGGTTCTCCTTTTAAACCGGGATTGCGGAAATGATGGGCCTCGTCAATGACAAGGACATCAGCCATTTCTTTAACCCGTTCAAAGCGACTTGGATAGGCTCCGCCGCGGAGCAGGTCGGTGTGGTTGAAAATAACCAGGTTGCTGAAGTCCCCGCCCAGGAAACCAAGGTATCGGCTAATGTCCCGTTCCCAGACGTCGTACCGTGCGGCCTTGGGAACAATCAGAACAACCCGTTTGCGTTCATGGACGACCAGCCGCTCGATCAACATCAGGCCGACGTAGGTCTTACCAAGCCCAACTCCATCACAAAGAAAGGCCCCCTCATAATGGGCGGCAATTTTAAGCAGGGCGCGATAGCCTTCCTTTTGGTATTCATCTAACACCGGATACATTTTGGAGTGGGTCTGCTCCCATTCCCCGACGGTCATCTCGTGACCACGGAAAAACTCCTGGAGTGCTTTGGCATAAACCTCGAAAGGAGTATATTCCTGAATGTGGCGCTCAAGAGTTTTTAAAATTTCCGGTGTTACGTTTTCAGCCTCGTTCCAATGCTGCTCATACCATTCCTGAAGGACATTGACAGGGCGGCCGGTGATCTGGACATTCAATTCGATGTTTTCCGTCAAGCCTGGAAAAGTAAAATTGGAAGAGCCGACCAGGGCGGAAGAACCCACGACTTCAAGCCGGGCATGGGTGATATAAGTCTTGGCGTGAAATTTCTCCTTCCGATAAACCCGGCACTCGATCTTTCCTTTTCGGATGGCTTCAACAATAGCGGGAACGCCGGTGAGAAAATCATTTTTTTCTTTTTCAGACTCCAGACTGTCATCCAGCTTTTGGGTGACCCTTCCCAAGGCTTCGACAAAAGCATTCCTGGTGCGTTTGGAAACCTCATCCCCCATCAGAATCCGAATTTTGTCCACCTTCTGCCATTCGTCCTCAAGGGAAAGGAGAGAACCTATTTCGAAATAGCCCGTTGCTATGTCGATAGCCTTGGAAATCTGGCACCAGTCGTGAAGATAGCGAGCGACTTTCCAGTCGGTATCGCTGTTATCGACGATGAAAAGTTCACTACCCGTTAGGCTGGTTCGATTCGGCATAAGCGTTTAGCCTTTTAATAAGGGGGGATAATTCTACTCCGACAGATAAATGAATTTTATTAAATCAATATTTTCATCAGGTA
>CAZVHO010000020.1:0-1746 GCA_964627515.1 uncultured Thermodesulfobacteriota bacterium
TTCAAGGATGATGACTTTGTAAAAACTCGTCATTCCCGCGCAGGCGGGAATCCAGGCCAAGGGTATCCAATGATAACACTGGATTCCCGTACTCGATTAATACATTCGGGGACAAGCTTCCACGGGAATGACGAAATTGGGATCTCACGAACTTTTTACAAACCCATCAAGGCAAAGGAACAGAACCGTGTTAGAAAAAACGGCCGGCAAGAGTAAACCGGGTGAATGGGCGCACCAGATTGTAGAACAGGACCGGGAAATCAACCGGCTCAGAGAGGTCGAACGATCGCTCCGGAGGAAAAACGAACACTTAACGGCCCTGCATGAAACTTCTCTTGGTCTGATTGACCGTCTGGACAAGGAGGAGTTACTGGAAGCCATCCTCCACCGGGCCGCCCGGTTGAGCGGCACGGAGAACGGATTTATCTATCTCCTCGACCCCGGGGACCGGGAAATGAAAATGCGGGTCGGCATGGGATTTTTTAAAAACCAATTGGGCCGGCGCGTAAAAATGGGTGAGGGGGTGGGCGGTAAAGTCTGGGAAACCAACCAGCCTGTATTGGTCAATGATTATCATCACTGGAAGGACCGGATCAGTGATAAATCCCTCGATGTCCTCCATTCCGTGGTCGGCATTCCCTTAAAAGATGGAAAGCGGTTTCATGGGGTCATCGGACTGGCCAGTGTCAGCCCGGATAAAATATTTCAGGACGAAGACCTGTCCTTTTTAAGAAGATTCGCCGAATTGGCCCTGGTGGCCATCGATAAGGCCCGATTATATGCCGATGTCCGCCGAGAATTGGTCGAGCGGAAATTGACCGAAGAAATTTTACGGGAGAGCGAAGAACGGTATCGTCTCCTGTTGACCTCTTCTCCCGATCCCATAGTCGTTTATACCATGAACGGGACGGCCACCTATGTCAACCCGGCCTTTGAACAGACTTTCGGATTTTCCGGTGAGGAAGTCAAGGGCAAACAGATCGATTTCGTCCCCCCCCAAAACCGGCTGGAAACCCGGAAGGCCATCAAAAGAATGCTCAGCGGTAAAAAGATACAACTTTTTGAGACCCGACGTCTGACCAAAGACGGCCGGGTTCTGGATGTCCAAATCAGCTCGACGGTTTATAAAAACCGCGACGGCCGGCCTGCCGGAAATATTGTCATCCTGCGGGATATCAGCGCCCAGAAACAGGCCGAGCAGGAATTAAAAAAATATCATGACCACCTCGAAGACCGGGTTAAAGAGCGGACGGCCGAATTGGCCAAAATCAATACCCAGCTCAAACAGGAGGTTGAAGAGCGTAAACGGGCTGAAAGGGCCTTGAGGAAAAGAGAGGTGGAACTGAAGGCCCAATCCCATCATCTGGAAGAAGTCAATACCGCCTTAAAGGTCCTTTTAAAAAAAAGGGAAGAGGATAAAAAGGAGCTTGGGGAGAATGTCCTGTCCAATGTCAAGGAACTGATCTCCCCTTATGTCGACCGGGTTAAAAAAAGCCGGCTCAACCCCAACCAGCAGACCCTGATCGATATCCTGGAGTCCAATCTCAATAATATCATCTCCCCCTTCATCAGCAAATTATCTTCCAAATATTTTAACTTCACCTCCATGGAAATCAAGGTCGCCAATCTGGTCAAGGAAGGCAAAACCAATAAAGACATCGCCGAGCTTCTGCTCTTGTCTAAAAACACGATTTTGTTTCACCGGCACAATATACGCAGTAAACTCAAATTGAAAAATAAAAAAAT
>CAZVHO010000020.1:1846-18063 GCA_964627515.1 uncultured Thermodesulfobacteriota bacterium
GGGGTCAGTTTTGACGTCCGACAGGGGGAGATCCATTCCATTATCGGTCCCAACGGGGCCGGTAAAACCGTTCTGCTCAATTGTATCAACGGACTGTATCACCCCCAAAAAGGGAATATTTCCTTTGAGGAACAGGAGATCACCAAATTCAGCCCCCATCATCGGGCCGAAATGGGGATCTCACGAACCTTTCAGAAAATCGAGCTTTTCCGGGGAATGACTGTTCTGGATAATATCCGGTTGGGCCGGCATATCCATTTGAAGTCCGGGATCGTCAGCGGCACCATTTATTTCGGAAAAACGGCCCGGGAGGAGGTCAAGACCCGTAAATTTATCGAAGAAGAGATCATCGACCTTCTTGAAATCGAGTCGATCCGCAACAAAACCGTCGGCATGTTGCCTTACGGCCTGCAAAAGCGGGTTGAGTTAGGCCGGGCACTGGCCTTAAACCCCAAAATACTTCTCTTAGATGAACCCCTGGCCGGATTGAATCTGGAGGAGGTCGAGGACATGGCCCGGTTTATTCTCGATATCAATCTGGAAGAACGCTGGAAGGTTACCTGTATATTAGTGGAACATGATATGGGGGTGGTGATGGACATCTCCGACCGCATCTCCGTTCTTAATTTCGGCAACAAGATAACCACCGCCACCCCCAAGGAGATACAGAATAATCCCCAGGTCATCGAGGCCTATCTGGGTGAGGAGGACTTATATGCCACGAGGAGATAAAGCCTATACCATTCCTTTTCAGATCACCGAAGAATTGACTTTGCCCAAGGTCCTGCTGGAAACCGCCAAAAAGTATGGAGATACCAAAGTGGCCATGCGGGAAAAGGAATTCGGGGTCTGGTGTCCGATCACCTGGAAAGACTACCTGGAAAACGTCAAACATATCGGCCTGGGCTTGATCAGCCTGGGCCTGAAGCGGGAAGACAAGGTGGCTATGATCGGCGACAACCGCCCGGAGGGGTTATGGATGGAAATGGCCACCCTCTCCGTGGGCGGGATCGCCGTCTGGCTTTTTCAGGATTCCCTTATGGATGAAGTGGCCTATATCATCAACCATTCCGACGCCGCTTTCCTGGTAGGGGAAGGCCAGGAAGAGGTAGACAAGGCCTTATCCATCCAGGAGAAATGCCCTTTCTTAAAAAAAATCGTCTGGGATGATCCCAAAGGCATGCGGGATTACAATGACCCCATCCTGATCAGTCTGAAAGAGGTGATGCAAAAAGGCCGGGAACTGGATCAAAAAGACCCCGGCCTCTTTGAAAAGCTCGTCTCCCAGGGCAAGGCCAAGGACGTGGCTTTGCTCTTCTATACCTCCGGAACCACGGCCCTGCCCAAGGGGGTCCTTCTTTCCCACTATAATATGCTGACCATGGGCCAGAATCTGATGAAAGTCGACCCCTGCACCCCGGAGGACGATTTTGTTTCCTATCTGCCCTTTGCCTGGATCGGGGAACAGATGATGTCCATTTCCGCCGGCCTTCAGGTAGGCTATACCATCAATTTTCCCGAGGAACCGGAGATTGCCCAGGAAAATATCCGCGAAATCGGTCCCCATGTCATGTTCGCCCCCCCCCGCATGTACGAACAAATGACCCGTTCCGTCCAGGTCAAGCACCTGGACTCCACCTGGCTGAAAAGGAACCTTTTCACCCTGGCCATGAAAATCGGTTATCACGTGGCTGATTTAAAGTTTGAAAAAAAATCGATCCCTCTGGGTTGGAAGATATTAGACTTGATTTCCTATGCCCTGATATTTAAAAAACTCCGGGATCACCTGGGGCTCTCCAGGGTCCGTAATGCCTATACCGGCGGGGCGGCCATGGGGCCGGATCACTTCCGTTTCTTCCATGCCCTAGGCGTAAACCTCAAACAGATTTACGGCCAGACCGAGATTGCCGGGATCTCGGTACTCCACCGGAACGGGGATATCAAGTTCGATACGGTCGGCACCGCCATTCCCGAAACCGAGATCAAGATCACCGAAGACGGGGAGATTATTTCCAAAAGCCCCTCGGTCTTTTTAGGATACTATAAAAATCCAGAGGCTACGGCCAAGACTCTTCAGGATGGCTGGCTTTTTTCGGGCGACAAGGGATTCATCGATGAAGACGGGCACTTAGTCGTTTTCGACCGGACCAAAGATGTCATGATCTTAAACGACAAAACCATCTTCTCACCCCAATATCTGGAAACCCGTTTAAAATTCTCCCCCTTTCTCAGGGACGCCTGGGTCATCGGCCATGAAAAACCCTATATGACGGCCGTGGTCTGTATCGACTATGCCGTAGTCGGGAAATGGGCCGATGAGAAAAAGCTGAACTATACCAGTTATCCCGAGCTGTCCCAGAAGCAGGAGGTTTATGACCTGGTGGAAAAACAGATACGGGAGGCCAACAAAAGCCTTAAGCCGGTGGCCAAGATCCACAAGTTCGTCAATCTCTATAAGGAATTCGATGCCGATGACGAAGAGCTGACCAGGACCCGGAAGCTGCGGCGGGCCTTTGTGGAAAACCGTTACAAAGACATCGTCCGGGCCTTATATGAAGATACCAACACGGTCCACATGGATACCACCATCACCTATGAGGACGGCCGGGTGGTCCACATCAAAACCGATCTCCATATCCGGAAAATACCCATTGAGGAGGGGAAATAATATGCAGCTCTTTATTCAGGTCATTATTACCGGCATTCTGATGGGGGGAATTTATGCCCTGGTGGCCCTGGGCTGGACCCTGATCTACAAGTGTTCCGGGGTACTCAATCTGGCCATGGGCGAACTGACTTTGATCGGGGCCTATGTGAGCCTGACCTTTTATCTCTGGGGGGTCCCCTTCATCCTGGCCCTTCTTTTTACGGTTATCATCGGCTTTATCCTGGGAATCCTCACCGAGCGGGTCTTCCTGGACAAGCTGATCGGAGAGCCGGTCCTGACGGTCATCATGGTTACCGTGGGGTTGTCCTTTTTCTTCCGGGGGGTCGTCGAGTTCCTTTTCGGGACCGACACGGTCATCTTTGATCCCCCGGTTTTCCCTATGGAGCCCATCGATATCGGAGGGATCATCATCGGCCAGGTTTACCTCTGGAGCTTTGTGGCCGCCATCGCCTTACTTCTGATCTTCGTGGCCTTTTTCCAATACACCCGCTGGGGCCTGGCCATGCAGGCCACGGCCGATGACGAAATGGCCGCCCTTTCCCTGGGGGTCAGTGCCCGGTTTGTCTATGCTACGGCCTGGGGCATTGCCTTTATCGCCGCCGGCGTAGGCGGGGCCTTGTTAGGTAATATCAACGGGCTGAATATTTCGGTCGGCTACCTGGGCCTGTTGGTCTTGCCGGCAGTGGTGTTGGGAGGGTTGAATTCCGTCCCCGGGGCCATCGTGGGCGGTCTCATCATCGGAGTTCTGCAAAACCTGAGCGGGGCCTATCTGGACCGCTTCACCCCCGGAGGGGTCAAGGAAATCGCTCCCTTTATCTTTATGGTCATCCTATTATTATATAAACCCTATGGACTCTGGGGTTGGGAAAGGATAGAAAGGGTATAAGCCATGTCCTACTTGCCTTGCGGGGTTTACCACGAATACTACCGGCAGGACCATGCCTGGTGGCAGACACGGTTTGTCATCGGCAAGATGATTTTCCTGGGAATTTTTCTTTTCTACATCCTGCCTTATTGGGGGGGCCTCTATTGGATCGGGGTGGCCAACCTGGTAACCTATACCATCATGGGGGCTTTGGGTGTGCAGCTTTTGATCGGCTATTGCGGCCAGGTGACCCTCGGGCATTCGGCCTTTATCGCCGTGGGGGCCTATACCGCCACCCTGCTCATGCTGCAACTGAATCTGCCTTATCTGTTGAGCATGTTCATCGGCGGTATCGTGGCCGGGCTCTGGGCCGTTCTCTTTGGATTGCCTTCAGCCAAGGTCAAGGGGTTTTATCTGATCATGACCTCCCTGGCGGCCCAGTTCGTCACCGTGGATTTTATTCTGACCCAATATGTCAGTCAGATCGGCGGCCGGGGTCAGGCCTTTTCTCTGCCCCCGGGGACCATCACCATCGGACCTCTGGTCTTAGACGATGACACCAAGGTCTACTTTCTCGGGGTGGTCCTGACCATTGTCCTGACCATGGGGCTGGTCAATCTGCTTCGTTCCAAGGTCGGACGGGCCTGGATCGCCATTCGGGATAATGATATCGCCGCTGAAACCATGGGGATCAATATCGTTGTCTATAAATTGATGGCCTTTTTCGTGGCCGGATTTATCGGGGGGATCGCCGGGGCCTTTTGGGTCAGCAATCTGTCGGCCTTAAGCCCGGAACATTTTCAATGGTTCTGGTCCCTCTGGCTGGTGGGCGTGATCCTGATCGGCGGGGTGGGCAGCATTTACGGGACCATCTTCGGTTCCCTGTTTATGGTCCTGATCCTGGAAGGCTTAAAATTTGCCATCATTCCCCTGACCCCGATCTATCCCCAGTTAGCGATGAAATTTTTATTCCTGAAGGAAGCCACCTTTGGATTGGCTATTTGTCTGTTTTTAATATATGAACCCAATGGATTGGCTTATCGTTGGTGGCAAATTAAAAATTATTTCAATTTATGGCCTTTTTCGTACTAAACCTTTATGGATGAAAATGCAGATGATTTTTTCCAATTTATCATACTTGATGGATTCGTAATAAGTCGTCACCCCGGCGAAAGCCGGGGTCCAGGCACCGTCCCGGTGGAAACTGGGAACCAGACCATCGAACCTGGATTCCGGCTTTCGCCGGAATGGCATAAGGCGAGTTTCAGCGACTTGTTACGAGTGTGTCATACTTGTAACTTGAAACTTGAAACTTTTTCTTTGTACTTAAGGAGGTGATCACCGTACCTGACGACCATCCAGGAACTTTTCTAAACTTTTTTTAATAACAAACGAAGGAGGGTGCAATGATGAGAAAAAAAACGTTTTTCTGGGTAACTGCTTTATTGATATCTTTTTTAGGAGCCTCCGGACTGCTTTGGGCGGCACCGGCAGAGATCAAGGTCGGTTCCATCAATGACATGACCGGAGCCACCTCGGATGTCGGGAAAGACTATGCCCTGGGTATAGCCGAGGCTATTGCCTATGTAAACGATACGGGCGGAATAAACGGCAAAAAATTAAAACTTTTCCAATATGACTATGGTTATCGGATCCCGGAGGCGGTTACCACCTACAAGCGGTTCCGTGACTTCGACAAGGTCGTTGCGGTTTTAGGCTGGGGCACCGGAGACACAGAGGCCCTTTCTCCGACCGTCACCAAAGATAAAATGCCCTATGTGTCGGCTTCCTATTCAGCCCATTTGACCGACCCTAAAAAGACACCCTATAACCTCTTTTTTGCTTCCGACTATTCAACCAATGCCCGTAGCGCCATTACGGCCTGGTTCGATCACGTCTGGAAGAAAGATCCCAAGTATAAGGATCGAAGAGACAAAGGCGAAAAACCCCGCTTTCTCTGTTTTTATGCCTTCCCCACCCCTTATGCCAGCGCTCCCATCAAGGCCATCAAGGATCAGGCCACCCTCTTAGGCTTTGAAGTCGGCCCGGATCAGGATGTCTCCTTAACCGCTCTGGATACCAAGAGCCAGGTCCTCGGGGCCAAGCAGTTTAAACCGGATCTGGTCTGGCACGGCAATACCACCATGTCCGTGGCCACGGCCCTGCGTGATGCCTATTCCCTGGGCCTGGGGGCCAATCATATCGTCAACAACTGGGGGTTTGATGAAAACCTGCCCCGTCTGGCCGGACCGGCCGGTGAAGGGGTCATGGGCGCGGCGGTCTGTGCCTTCTTTGGCGGCAAGGCACCCATGATGGATAAAATAGTAGCTTATGCCAAAAAGATGAACCCCGGTGTTCCGGCCACTAAAAGATTGATCCGAACGGTCCAGGCCTGGGGGGATGTGCTCCTGCTGGCCGACGCCATGAGAGTGGCCGACAAGCAGGGCAAGTTAACCGGCGAAGGCATTATGAAGGCCATGGAAACCTTTAAAAACAAGGATCTGGGTGTTGGATCCTCACCGGTCAGCTTCACCCCCACCGACCATCGGGCCGCCACAGGAACCCCCATTTTTAAAATCGAAAAAGGGAAATTCGTTCCGGTCGAAACCATTGATTTAAAGAAACGCTGGCCGGACAAGTGGGAAAAGGAATGGCTGGGATGGTAGGGTTTTAAAAATTCAGCGATCAGCCGCCAGCCGTCAGCATTTTGAAATTAATTGCTGACTGCTGAACGCTGACTGCTGAAAGCTGACAAGGAGGTAAGATCGTTGGCAGAGGAACCTATTCTAAAGATCAATAGTGTGGAAGTGAAGTACCATGAGGTCATTTTAGTCCTTAAGGGGGTCTCTATCGAAGTCCCCCAGGGGGGGATTGTAGCCCTCTTGGGGGCTAACGGGGCTGGGAAAAGTACCACCCTGAAGGCCATCTCCGGTCTGCTTAAACATGAGGATGGGAAGGTTTCAGACGGCAACATCATGTTCATGGGAGAACGGGTCGACAAAAAAAGCGCCGAAGATATCGCCAAGGCCGGTATTGTTCAGGTCATTGAAGGACGTCGGGTCTTTGAACACCTGACGGTCGAACAGAACCTGATCGTCGGCGCCCATCTGCGTCGGGATCGGGGGGCGGTGAGAGAAGGGCTGGAAATGGTCTACCATTATTTCCCCCGTCTCAAAGAGAAACGCAGTGAAACCGCCGGGTTCATCAGCGGAGGGGAACAGCAGATGACCGTTGTCGGCCGGGCCTTGATGGCCAACCCCAAGCTGATGCTTTTGGATGAACCCTCTATGGGCCTGGCCCCTATGCTCATCAAGGAGATCTTTAATATCATTACCCGGCTTCATGAGGAATCCCATATCTCCATCCTCTTGGTAGAACAGAATGCCAAATTGGCCTTAAGCGTGGCTCCTTATGCCTATGTCATGGAAAACGGCCGGATCGTTATGGACGATACGGCCGAAAAACTTTCTGAAAACCCGGACATCAAGGACTTCTACCTTGGTCTTACCGATCTGGGAACCCGGAAAAGTTTCAAAGAGGTCAAACATTATAAACGCCGAAAACGTTGGTTAACCTAAGGGAGGGTCTTATGAAAAAATATAGTATAGCCTTACTGTTACTGATCGGTATCCTGAGTTTAATTGCCTTACCCTGTCTGGCAGCGGAAGAAAAAGCCGCCGCCCCTGAAAAACCCGCAGCCAAAGCGGCTATGGTCAAGGGGAAGGCCATGAAAATGGCTGCTGCCAAGGCCCCGGTGGTTAAATTGGAACGGGTCGAAATCGCCAACTATTGGGGCTACTATTTAGATGGGATTTTGGATAAGGAAGGAAAATTGTCGGCTGGGAGGAGAGGGGCACCTATGGTCCTGTCCTTTGTCTATTCTATCCAAAACCCCAATAACTTTAAAATCATGCTGGACGATCTGAAATTTACCGTCGCCTTTGAAGGATTTGAACTCAATACCCTGACCTTCTTTGACGACAACTATATTCCAGCCAAGACCACCGATCACATGAGATTCAATGGGACCTTTGATTACAATACGGCCAATCTGGCCTTATTGGTAACCAGTGGACACCGGCTCCAGGAGATGAATGTCAAGTCTGGTGAGCTGCTGAAGAAGTGGTGGGAAGGGATTTCCGATTTCGCTTTCCCGATTACGGTCAACGGTACCGCCAATTTTGTCGGCCCCGATGGGAAAATGATTATCGTCCCCTTTGAAGCCACTTTCCCCGAAAAGTAATCGACCCTGATGATGAGGGAAAAAGGGGCCGGTAGGATGAAGACGACCGGCCCTTTTTTTTTACACGAAAATACGGTTCAAGGTCCAAGGTTCAGGGTTCAAGGTCCGGAAAAACCCTTTTTCATGCCTTGTCGGTGCCCGCTTCAGGCGGGCCTGAGGGCTTAGTAAGATAATACGAATACAGATAGTTTCCCGGAACCCTGATGGGAGGAATGATGATTGATAAAAAGGATCGCTACTCGGGCTTTTTTTCCAAATTAGAAACCATGACGGCTTCGGAAAGGCGTCAATTCCAAAACAGGAAATTAAAGCAAATCATCTCCTATGCCTATGAGAAGGCTCCGGCGATCAAGAAAAAATTAGACAAAGCCAAGATAACGCCCGGTGCAATCAAGACGGTCGATGATCTGGAGAAACTGCCCATCACCGAGAAGGCCGATTTAGTAGCCCTGCAAAAAAAGAATCCCCCTTTCGGAGGCCTTAACGGGGTACCGCCTGAAAAACTTCGCCGCATTTTTGTTTCCCCAGGGCCAATTTATGAACCGGGAGAAATGGTTTATGAAGATGCCCGCTGGGCCCAAGGGTTATTCGCCGGCGGTTTCAGGGCCGGAGACATCTGCCAGATTACTTTTAATTTTCAACTGGTCCCCTTTGCCTTTATGCTGGATTCATCCCTAAAGCTGTTAGGCTGCCGCACCATTCCGGCCGGGGTGGGGAATACGGAACTCCAGGTCCAGATTATGAAAGACTTAAAGGTGACCGGATTTTTGGGAACCCCCAGCTTTTTCTTTTCGGCTATCCAGAAGGCCAAGGAGATGGGGCTTAACCCCAAAAAGGACCTGGCCTTAAAAGCGGCTTTTGTGGCGGCAGAGATGCTGCCCGAATCCATGCGGGACAGCCTGGAATCGGAACTGGGCCTCCTGATCAGGCAGAGTTACGGCACAGCCGATATCGGCTGTCTGGGCTTCGAGTGTGTTGAAAAAAACGGGATGCATTTCCCGGATGAGTGCATTGTTGAAATCGTTAATCCTCAAAACGGCAAACAATTGGGGCCGGGCGAGGTCGGCGAGGTCGTAGGAACCTGTTTCAATAAAGTTTATCCTTTGATCCGCTTCGGGACCGGGGATTTGTCATACCTGAGCGACGAACCCTGTCCCTGCGGCCGCACTTCACCCCGGCTGGTTAAAATCGTCGGCCGGGTGGACCAGGTCACCAAGGTCAAAGGCATGTTCATCCACCCCGCTTTAGTGGACTTGGTGGCGGCCAAATTTTCGGATATCTGCGCCTGCCAGGTGGTGGTGACCCGGGAAGGGCATCAGGACAAGATGACCTTCCGGGCCGAGCTTACCCAGCCCTGTTCCAATCCGCAAGAATTGTCCATGGCCGTGGGAAAGGTGATCCAGGAAATCCTCCGCGTCCGGGGAGAGGTCCAATTCCTGCCCAAGGGGTCCTTGGCTAAAGGGGCTAAGAAGATCGAGGATAAAAGGGTCTGGGAGTAGATAGTTCGGAGTTAGAGTTCGGAGAAACGGTTCATCTCTAAATTAGTCGAATAATCTTTTCATTATTCCACCAGACACCTCCCTTTGTAAAAGGCCGGGATCCGACCCAATGCTGTTACGAGGGCATCTATTAAAAGATGTACGGCACGAACCTCTTGGTATTACCCATGTAGTTTCGGTATTCCTGACCAAAGAATCGCAGGCACTCCGCTTCGTCGGCTCTGGCGGTTGCGTACAGAAACAGCGTCGATACTAATGCCAACATACCACCGAACCAAGCCGGCGACTTGAAGAACGCGCCCCACGCCAGCAGAAGCAACGAGCAGTATAGCGGATGCCGGATATATTGATAGATCCCTGTTGTTACCAGGGCGGAGGTCTTCTCAAAGGCCAGCAACTGCGGTTCCGATTCTCTCCGAGCTACCGGTTTCCCGCGGGCGACCAAGGTGCGGACCCCAAAATACAATGGAACTATGCAAATAACCAGCAGCACCCAGGAAACTATCTGATACCATGTGAATGGCGCGTGGAACCACACCTTGATATTGAGCAGGATCAGAGCCAGAATGCACTCCCAGGCAAAGAAACGATAGAAACCATGCGAACCAGGAGCCCGGAGCGCTGCACGAGAGATATAGATCAACATACCCGACAACCCCACAAAGGCGATCCACTGAATCATGAGATCCTCCCAGACACGATTAGTACGGCGGTCGATGCCTTCCCGCTGGAGACTGCCCAACGCGCGGCTCACCGGGAGACGGGCGCCCTTTCCCGCCGATCCGGAGCAGTTGATGGTTATCTGCTGTTGGTAGTCATTTTTCTCTTCCGGCCCATCAATGGCAGGCTGCCTATCATAAACACTGTCGCCAACGACCCGATGACGATTGAAATTGCAAAGTGAGTCATTTCTATCTGGTCTTTCAATAGACTGTATCGAATTAAGAAATGCATCCGGGTTAAAATCGGGCGTAAAATCGGGTCGAGCCACGACAACTTATTGATTATTCATTATTTACGTTCCAGAAATAGGTGTTTTTATGGCCCATATCGCATTTTTTAGCCCCAAAAAAATCAATATAGGCCCTTTTTAAGGGGGTCAACCGGCTATCGGTTCAAATATATCAACCAGTTCCCGTGGCCTGCCCCCGTTACAGCCGTTACAGGCCCTATGGCGGCGCCGACCGGGACATGGACTCGACAGGGTCAACGCGCATTGCGACGCCGCAGGCGACACCAATGCAGAGTTCACCGGGAGGCCCGTTTTTTGGCCGATCCGGTGGAACGACATGTTCGGCCTGTTGATTTTTCTGCCAGATTAATAGGGGACCGAAGTGCCTCATTGACGGCTTCTTCGGAAGAGAATACCTTTGCGATGTCGGGGCTTAAAAGGACAAGGTTTGTGCCTTTGCTATAGTCTTCAAAGTATTTACCACGAACCCCTACGCCAAGGTCTTCCCGTTTATACTCCGGTCGGAGTTCATCTGTTTCTTTAGCCTTCCTCATAGATCACCCTTTCATTGCGGTCCATAAGACGCGCATTAATAATTCTTGTTCGTTTTCCACGCTTCGTATGGGAAACCACGATAAGCCGTCGTTGAAGAGACTGTCCAAAAGTCAATTGCCTTTCTTCTTCTATGGAATGATCTGGGTCTTGAAATGTCATGGCCAAGGGTACAATGATGCTTTTAAAACGCCCCTGGAATAGATGACCTCTGGTACGATTGTACAAATTGAACTTGCGTGTATAAGTTGTACCGAACCATTGCATGGCCTTGGATAAATTGGCCTCAGTGGTCTTCAGCAAAAGATGGTAATGGGTTTCCATCAATACATAGGCATATATCTCTATAGCAAACCGCTCGGTTAACTCCCCTAATAAACCGCAAAAAAGATGCCGGTCATCGTCGGACAGAAATATATCCTGAAAATTATTGCCACGTGACATCACATGGTAAAGCGCTCCAGGAAATTCGATTCTCCACTGTCGTGCCATATTGCCAATAATAGTTGACTTGAAAAGCTTTGTCAAGAATTAATCACAAATCAAGGTTTGACCCCATATACTGTTTAAGAACTTGACAAATGTCGGCCAATTTGCTACCTGGAAAAGAATGAAAAAGGTACGGAAGGTTTATGAAATGGAGGAACTATGCAAGAATGCTATTTGATTGATGCGGTTCGGACCGCACGGGGGCGTGTCAGTCGCCCCCAAAAGGGATTTTTCGGAGAATTCGCCCATATTCACCCCACCACCCTGGGCGCAACGCTGGCCAATGCGATCATGGAAAGAAACCCCAATCTCCCGCCTGAGAAGATAGAGGATCTCATCTATTCCACCACCCTCGCCGTGAAGGAGCAGGGAGCCAACATCGCCAGATGGGTCGTTCTGGCTTCAAAACTGCCCCATACGGTATCCGGCATACACCTAAACCGCTATTGCTCCGGCGCCCTTCAGGCCAATGCCTACGCCAGCGCCTCCATTAAGGTAGGAGACTACGATGTGGCCCTGGCCGGCGGCGGAGAGCACATGAACATGGTGCCGTTGGGTGCGGACAGAAATGATCCGGATCGGTCGCCCATTACACCGGAAGTCACTAAAAAGCATAACATCGTCCCCCAGGGGGTGTCTGCAGAAATCATCGCTGTCAAATACGGCATCGGTCAGGACGAGATCAACGCCTTCTCTGTCAGGAGTCAGCAAAAAGCCCAGGCTGCGACCGAAGCAGGAAAATTCAAAAACGAAATTATCCCCGTTACCTATATTGATCAGGATGGCAAGGAGCAGGTATTGGACAGGGACTCCAACATCAAGCCCCAAACGACCGTCGATAAAATTAACAGTCTTCCCCGCCCTTTCAAGGAAAATGGTGTGATTCATGCTGCCGCTTCTTCAGGGATCTGCGATGGCGCCTCCATGGCTTTGTGGGTATCGGAGGATATCGCCAGAGAGCACGGTCTAAAACCCAGAGCCCGTATTCTTTCAAATGCCAACTTTGGGGTGGATCCTGAAGAGATGCTGGATGGCGTCATTCCGGGGACGCGTCTGGCCCTCAAAAGGGCCGGACTAACCCTGGACCAGATCGATCGTTTTGAAATCAACGAAGCCTTTGCCAGTGTTCCTCTGGCCTGGATGAAAACGCTCGATATCCCGGAGGAAAAGGTGAATGTCAACGGCGGTGCCATCGCCATGGGTCATCCACTTGGAGCAACCGGAGGAATCCTGCTGGCCACCATGATCAATGAACTGGAGCGGGAAAATCTGCGTTATGGTTTAATCACCCTTTGTGCGGCACAGGGAATGTCCGGCACCATGATTATTGAAAGACTCCCCTGAATATGACCGCATGCATTATACGTATTTATGGGGGATGGTATGAATACGAAGTGGACGTATTGGGGTGGATAGCCCCCCTCAGGCCAACAGCACCTGCTCCTGCCAGCCCAGTTTGATGATCTCGATGCGGTTCAGGTCGCTGATGCCGAGGTGGTATTTTTTATCGGCTACGGTGATGTGGATGGGCTGCACGTCCAGTTCCCGGTCTTCACCGAAAAAGGCGATGCGCTTCAACCGGAGGAGTTCGGCCCCCACGGCTGAAACGGCAACGGGGTCGGTGCCCACGATGAGCCCCTTGTAGGCCCAGAGATAGCGCCGGTCGAAGGAATGGGGACCCCTGCCGTAAAACTGCGGCGTCAGGGCTACCAGGATGTTCAGCCGCGTCTTTCCTTTGACCGGCGGCAGGGTCCATATCTTCCCCAGGTCGGAACAGCCATTGTTATGATAGGCCGAGGGGGTCGGGACAAACATGATATAATTCTTGAGACAAGACCCGATACCGGACCAGTAATGGGTTCGGAGGGGACGCACATTAATCAAGGCTGTTGATTTCAGAAAGACCGGATTGTTGAGTACATCACGGTCATCGACACTCAAGGCCTTTTCCGGGATCCCCAGGTCGAGGAGACGGCGGCGAATGACCTGCTCCATCTCCTCCGGCGTGGGCAGGTACCTCCAGACGTTGCTCTTAATGCCCACCACATCCGTTTTATGAAACATTTTTTGCCAGGCCGGTAAAGGCTCCTTTTCATTAAGGAGCATCTGAAGGGCCTCGTCCAGCATGGACTTAAGGATGTTCCCGTCCATTTTTCCGTCCGCGCCCAAAACCTTTTGATGCCGGATGACCACCACCCTGGCCTTATCCTCGACCTTTGCCTCGGCCGGATCGGACGGGCCAAGGCCCATGGCCATGATCAGTCCGGCAGTTCCCCTCAAAAAGCCACGACGGGTCACCGGGGAGGTCTGTTTCATAATGCCTTCTCCTTTATTTTAAAAACGATGGATTGCACGAGGTCTTCGGCCTGGGAAGGAAGGGGCGTTCCGAAAACAATGACAATGAACTCCCGGTAGGTTTCCCCCTTGGTCCAGGTCTGGTCTTCGGTCCGGACCAAATTATTCCGGTCGGCCTCGGGCATATAGGCAGACCGGAAACCGGCGAAGGCCGAGGCGGCCCTGGCCTCTGACGGGTAGCAGACAATGAGCACCCGGATTTTATTTTTCCCCGAGGGAAAGCGGGCTAATACCGCTTCCACATCGCTGCCTAATTCAAGCAGGTTGTTATGGGAAAGGAAGAAACAGCGGTTTAAAAGGATATGGCTTCGGACGAAGCAAAGCCTGTCCCGGGAGGAAAGCCGGGGAAGGTCCGGCAAGTAACGGAGTATGCGGGGAGGCTCTCCGGTCTCTTTTATCGAGGCGGCCAGGGCCCGCCCGAAGGCGATTATCGCTGCCTCGATATCCTTTCCCGCTCCTTCTCCGAGGACGGACACAAAATATCTGCCCTTCCAGAATCGGAGGAGACTGCCGCCGAACTCGGACCCCTGGCCGATACCGGCCTCCGGATCCTGACGCTCCAGGGAAAAGACCCCGAAGGCATCCTCCGATGATCCCATTTTGTATACCTCGGCCACGATATCGGGCCGGCCGGGTTTGATAAAGCGGCGAACAAAGGCCCGTTGGAAATTGTAGGCCAGGTAGACCTCAGCCCCGCCGTCGATATGATCAAACAGGGTCTCCCGGTCAAACATCTTGTCTTCTTTATCCCAGGTCCAGCCGTCTATAGTCGGCGGCCAGTTCGGATGGTCGGCCATTTTCCCTTCTCCAGCCCAAGATCTTGTAACAAATGCGAAAAGGTGAAAGAAGAGGCAGAGAATGGACAGTATCAGGGCAACCCTTGGCCCCTGTTTTCTCCCGGTTCCGTTTGCCCCACAACGGTTTCCCTGCCGCGTTTTATTCATAATCGCCCTGTAAGAATTGAAATTCAAGCTTTCAATTTCCGGATAGCTACTAATTATTGCAAAATTTTTTTATTTTTACAATCTCTTGTCGCCAAGCTATTTCCCCGACCCGGGGGAGATCGATTTTGGGACGGGCAAGGTGCTTTTTTATTCCTTGACAAGATGGAGGACCGACAGTACATTTAAAGCATATGTATTTGGGGATCGGGCAACCCCTATGAAAAACAAGGAGGACTGACCATGTCTTTTTCCACCACCCAGGAAATTATCCGCTATGCTATCGACACCGAAAAAGATGCTCAAACCTTTTACCGATCAGCCGCTTCGCTGTCTCAATACCCCGGTATATCGACCCTTTTTTTAGAATTGGCTGCCGAAGAAGAAAACCATCAAAAATTATTGGAAGAATTACCGGATCCGGCTACCCTTCCGGAAAGTTCCAAACCCATACCGGATTTAAAAATCAGCGACTACCTTATGGACCTTAAGTTTCATAAGGAGATGAAATATCAAGACGTAATGATCCTGGCCATGAAAAGTGAGGAAAAATCCTTGAAGTTCTATCGGTCCTGGGAAGACAAGGTGCAAGATCCGGCTCAAAAAAAATTATTTACCTATCTGTCTGATCAAGAGGCCCAGCATAAATATCGGTTAGAATCTATTTACGATGAAACCATATTGGATTGATCGGAAAAGATGAGCACCATCCAGTCTGAAGACCCCTGGAACACCCTTCTGGAGGAAAAGGAACCGGAAGTCGCACCGTTGCCCAAAAGCGATGTGGTTCCTTATGACCCTCTTCAGCGCTATCTCTTTGAGGTAAACCGGTATGCCCTCCTAACTCCGGAAGAAGAAAAGACCCTGCTCCTCAATTATCATAAATCCCCGGAGCCGGAATTGGCTTATAAATTGATAACCTCCAATCTGCGGCTGGTGGTTAAGATCGCCATGGATTTTCAGCGTTACTGGATGCAAAATCTGTTGGATCTGATCCAGGAGGGAAATATCGGATTGATGCAGGCCATTAAAAAATTCGACCCCTTTCGGGGTATCAAATTCTCTTATTACGCCTCCTTTTGGATTAAAGCCTATATTTTAAAATTTATTATGGACAACTGGAAGCTGGTGAAAATCGGTACGACCCAGGCCCAACGGAAACTTTTCTATAACCTGAAAAAAGAAAAAGGCCGGCTTCTGGCGTTGGGGATTGATCCGGTACCCAAGCTCCTTTCAGAAAGGTTCTCAGTCAGCGAAAAAGAAATTGTGGAAATGGATCAAAGGCTGGGGGAATGGGAACTCTCCCTGGATGCCCCGATTACCGGAGATTCTACGGAGGACCACAAGTCATTCCTCCCGGACAAAGAGGCCTCTCCGGAAAAGGCATTAAGCGAACGGGAATTGAAACAGGTTTTAAATACCAAACTTCAGGATTTTCGCAAAGAACTCACTAAGCGGGAATTAGTTATTTTTGAAAAAAGAATCCTGGCCGAAGACCCTCTGACCTTACAGGACTTAGGGGAACAATTTGGGGTTTCCCGGGAAAGGATTCGGCAATTGGAAGAAAAACTCTTAAAAAAGGTAAAGGCCTACCTCGAGAAAGAGCTTCCGGATATAAAACCCGACTATTTATATGAAACTTCCTGACCGGAT
>CAZVHO010000020.1:18163-33406 GCA_964627515.1 uncultured Thermodesulfobacteriota bacterium
GTATCCGGCATCTGCTCTTTTGCTGGTTGTGATTCTGGCGGTCCTGTTAGCCCTGGCCGGATGCCAGGGACATACCCCTCAACCCCTTCCCGAGAAGCCGATCACGATCCCTACGATCCCGAAAACGCTCCCAAAAACTTTGGATAATCAGGCCGAAGCCTATTATCATTTTATCATGGGGAACCTTTATAGTCAGGAAGACAACGACCCCAAAGCAATCGCGGAGCTCCAGAAGGCCCTGGATTTAGTGCCCGATTCCCCGTTCTTAGAATTTTCTTTAGGGCGTCTTTTTTTCAAGGCTTCCAATCTGCCCGAGGCCGTCCGACATACTCAAAAGGCCATCGACTTGGATCCGAAATATCAGGAGGCTTATTCCCTTTTAGCGGAGATCTATATCACCCAACAAAAATGGGAAGAAGCCATCAAGACCTATCAAGCCCTTTCGGCGGTCAATCCCCGGAATGAAGAGGTCCTCTTTAATTTGGGAATCCTTTTCCTGCAAACCCAAAAGATGTCCCAGGCCATGGAAACCTTTCATCAACTAATAAAAATCAATCCAAAATCCGATAAAGGGAATTTTTTTCTGGCCAAAATTTATTTAGAACAAAAACAATATGATCGGGCCCGAATTTTTTTTCAGGAAACCATCAAAATCAATCCCCAAAATTTAAATGCCTATATGGGTCTCGGCCAGATTTATGAGCTGACCGATCAACCCAAACAGGCCCTGGCCACCTATCAAAAAATCCTCCAGATGAACCCCAATAATCTGGCGGCTCAGGAAAGGGCCGGAGATCAACTGTTAAAACTGGGCAAAGGGGAACAAGCCCGGGACCTTCTGGAATCCTTAAAGAAAAATTCCAATCAAGACTTTGAAACCCGATTCCGAATCGCCATTATCTACCTGGAAAACAAGCAATTCCACCATTCTTCTGAAGAACTCAGTCTTTTGTTAGCCGAGCAGCCCGACAACAACAAAATAAAATATTTTTTGGCCATCACTCTGGTGGAACAAAAAAATTATAAAAGGGCCGAAGAAACCCTGAAATCCATTTCCACTCAATCGGAGTATTTTTCGCAGTCCTTAATCCTCGAGGCTTATATCCTGGAGAAAGAAAAAAAATTCTCAGAAGCGATTCAACGCCTTCAAAAAGCCCTGGTGATCGTCCCCAAGAAGATTGAGATTTACCTGACCCTCTCCTCCCTTTATGAAAAAATCAATAACCTCCCGGAAGGCAAAAAAGTACTCCTGGAAGGCATTGAGATCGATCCCGATCAGGCCGAACTGTATTTTCGTCTGGGCGTCCTATCCGATAAAATGGGACAGAAGAAAGAAAGCCTCCAGCATCTGAAAATGGCGATAAAGAAAGACCCTTTTCATGTTATGGCCTTGAATTACTTAGGGTACACCTATGCCGACCGGGGGATCTATCTCGACGAAGCCGAGGATTTGATTAAACGGGCCTTGAAGTTTCGCCCTAACGACGGGTACATCATCGATAGTCTTGGATGGGTTTATTTTAAAAAGAAGCGCTACGACGAGGCCCTGGTAGAACTTGAGAAGGCCTGGAAACTGGCCCCGAATGATCCGGTCATAGGAGAACATCTGGGGGAGATCTATCTTAAAAAAAATCTCTGGGAAAAGGCCGTTAAAATATTGCGTCGGGTGTTGGAGATGAATCCTTCGATTAAAGAGAAAGATATCATCTTAAAAAAGATCAAAGAAGCCCAACAAAAACTGGAAGAAGAAAAGGGAGGTTGGGAATATCCGACTTTTTATTAAAACCTCGGGGTCCAAGGTCCAAGGTCCAAAATCCAAAGTCCAAGATCCAAAGTCCAAGGTCCAAGGTCCAAGGTCCAAAGTCCAAAATCCAAGGTTCAAGGATCAAGGAAAAACCGTACACCTTATCCCTTATACCTTATACCTTTCTGACCTTCTTTTGCTTGTCCTCGGCGCCTTATTTTTCTTTCCCCTGTCAACGTTTGCTTCGCTTCAGGAGCCGGCTCATCCTTCAACCCGCTCGGTGGAAAAAGAGGAGTCAAGCCTTAAAACTTTGCTCGGCCGGTTGGCGGTTCTCGAAGAACCCGTCTCCCGGGAAGGTACGGGGCTCCTGGTCGCCCAGGCCCCGGGGGAAAGGTACAGACTTCAATTCCGCCTGCTCGCTCGCGGTCCGGAGGCCTTCCGTCTGGAAATATTCGATCCATTCGGCCGGCCCATGCTTTATATTGTTTCCTATTTGGGAAAAACCCGTGTCTTTTCCATAGCCGAGGAAAAAGAGATCCCTCTCCCCGAATCCCTTTCAGGCCCCCTGGCCGCCTTTTCGCAGATGCCTTTTACTGAAATTTCTAAAATTTTTTGGGGCCGGGTGCCAATCTTCCCTTATGATTCTTATCAAATCCAATCGGCAGAGGAAGAAGGAAAGGAAACTGTTAAAATCCTGCTCCAAGGTGCTTACCAGCAAGAAATTTGGATAAGGCCCAACCCCTTCTCGCTCATTAAAAGCCGGATCAAAAGCCCTTCGAAAGAAGGGGAGATCGAGTTAACCTTTTCTGATTTTTCCAGGGGAACGAGCAACCGGCTCCCTTTACGGCTGGAAATAAAAGATGGGACCGGGGAAAACGCTTTAAGCCTGCGGTATGAAACATTGATCCTGCGTCCGGATATCCCTGATGAAGTTTTTAAATTGCCTGAATTTATTAGACAGGATTAACGGGATTTAATATGAAAATAACGTCGCGGGTTACGGGTTGCGGGTTACGGGTTACGGGTTTAAAACCAACCCTACTTCGACATTCATTATTCGAAATTCGACATTTTCATGGTTCGTGGTGCCCGATACAGGCGGGCATGAGGATTTAGTTCGAAAATAGATTTTTTACCACCGTAGCCTCTGTTGGGGCGCTGTAGGGGCGGGTTTAAAACCCGCCCCTACGACGGTGGTATTTTCATGCCTCTTTTAGATTACAAATTATCCCGAATCGTCTTAACCAACTTCTGGATCTCTTCATTATTGAGCTTGCCGTCTTTTCTGAAAATCAATTTCCCTTTTTTATCAAAGGCCAGGACGTCACTGCTGTCATCGGCGATCTTCCAGGCATGGACCAGAACCTTCTTGTAATCCCGCACATAAATGGTTTTGGGATATTTCTTCTGCTTTTCTTCCAATGCGGAACTGATGGCGAAATTGGGCAGCCAGGTGGCGGCCATGTTGATGATCCCGAAGGACTGAAACTTTTCGGCCGGAAACTTTTCTTTGTCCAGGGCTTCACTGGCCGGATTGTTGGTATCCTTTTCATCCGGGTCGACATAAAAAATGAGGCAGACCTTTCCCTGCACCTCCTCACTGCTCCAGGGTTTTCCATCCAGACGTCCCCCAAGTTTTTCCTTTAACTCCACCTTGGGTGGAACTTCCCCGATCTCCAGGGCCAGGGCAACCTGATGGATCAGAAAAACAGCCGACACCAGAACCAAAATTTTTACCAGATGTTTCATAAGAGGCCTCCTTATTTTAAGCTTGACCTTCGAGTCTTTGCATTTTACACTTTTGCCATCTATAAACAAGTTTAAATTTTTGCAATTATGTCTTTCATTATCGCCCCACATCTGGCCTTCCTGGTACAATGGCTTAGAGTCCTGGGAGTCGACGTCCGGCTTTGGGACAAGAGAGAAACCTTTGCCGTCGAAGAGGAGGCCGTCGTTCAATGGGCCCGTTATCCCCTGCCTCTTGAAGGGAAAAAAATAAGACGGATCACCCTGTCCCAATCCACCCGGAAAGCCCTTTTAAGGGAATTTTTTGAAGTTTCAGGGATCCAACCGGATTGCTCACAGATGTTCAAGCGATGCCTTCGCTGCAACAGCCTGCTGGTGCCCTTGAGTTCGGAGGAGGCCAAAATAAAATGGCCCGCCCTGCCTGAATATGTTTTTCAGACCCAGAAACGGTTTAACTGGTGTGAGCGGTGCGGACAGCTTTTTTGGGCCGGGACCCATGTCCGTAATATGATCCGGACTTTGGAGGAATGGGGGGTTATTGCGAAGCAGTCCTGAATGAAATCCCTTTCCGCTCCCTATTTTTATGGGGGTTAAATTAGGACGCAGATTTTCGCCGATACCCGCAGATAATTATTCTATTAGTCACGTGACATAGCTCTTTATAATCAAAATCTTGGCAATCTGCACGATCGGCCCTCTGCCGATCCGAGTTTATCTGCGTCCAAAATGCAAATTCCTATAATATCAAGTTCCATAAATTTTCGATTCTAATTTTTAATTGGTTTTTCTTTTGACGAAACCTGGAAAAAATAATATGATAAAATTTTTAATTAAAAAAGGAGGAAGATTATGACCTATGAGCAGATCAAGGTAGAGAAAAAAGACCATGTTACCATCGTAACCATAAACCGTCCCGAGGTTATGAACTCCGTCAGCCCGGTGACCACTGTGGAACTCGATAAGGCCTTTAATGAATTTTCCGAAGATCCTGAGGCCTGGATCTGTATCGTCACCGGAGCCGGGGACCGCGCTTTTTCAGCCGGTAATGATTTAAAATTCCAGGCCCAACACGGGAATGAGAAGATGCGGGAACTCATGAAAGGGGTGAAAGGCGGTTTTGCCGGCATCACCGCCAGGTTCGACTGCTATAAGCCTTTCATCGCCGCCGTCAACGGTCTGGCCCTCGGAGGCGGTTTCGAAATCGCCCTGGCTTGCGACATCATCATCGCTTCGGAAAACGCCAGCTTCGGTCTGCCGGAGCCCAGGGTTGGATTGATACCCGGCGCCGGCGGGGTCCATCGCCTCCCCCGACAGATCCCCTACCATCTGGCCATGAATATGATCATGACCTCCAAACGGATCACTCCCCAAGAGGCCCGGGAATACGGGATTGTGGCCGAGGTGGTCCCTTTGGCGGATCTTCTGGCAACCGCCGAGAAATACGCCGCCGAGATTCTCAAGGGCGCACCTCTGTGTATCCGGGCCTGTAAGGAGGCAACCCTTAAAGGATTAAAGGTCACTCTGGAAGAGGCTATGTCCACCGCCTACCCAGGGCAGGTGGCTATGTATCAGTCCGAGGATTTTATTGAAGGGCCCAAGGCCTTTGCCGAAAAACGTCCGCCTCAGTGGAAAGGCCGGTAATACGAAAATACGGTTCAAGGTTCAAGGTTGGGAAAACCTAATTTCATGATTCGCCGACACCTTATCGGGTTTAGAAATTATTCTCGTTCCCACGGGCCTTTGTGGGAACGAGAATAAATATGTCAAACCTGTCAAAATAAAATTTTTTGTTACGCTGTCTGATGTTCAAGATTGATCTGCACGTCCATACCGCCCTTGGCGGAGATTCCATCCTTAAACCCCATGAACTGGTTTCCCGTGCCCGTCAGGTGGGTTTGGATGCCGTCTGTGTCACCGAACATCACTCCTCATTTTTAAGCGATCCCCTTAAAAAAATTTCCACCGAAACCGGCTTTCCGGTTTTTCAAGGCCTTGAATACCGGGCCATGGAAGGGCATCTTTTAATTTTCGGGCTTAAAATCGGCCAATCGGACCTCCTTAAGGGGCTGCCCATGCAATGGACCATTGACTGGGTCCAAAAGCGGGGCGGGGTGGCGATTCCGGCCCATCCCTATCAAAGAGACACACTGAACGGCTTTCTCGGGGATAAGGTCATGGAGATCGAGCACATTCCTGCCCTGGAGGCCCTTAATGCCAGTCTATCGGCCAGGGAAAACCACCTGGCCCTGAAAGCCGCCAATCACCTGGGGATCAAGGGTATCGGAGGCTCGGACGCCCATGGGCCTTCGGTCCTGGGCCGGGCCTATACCCTTTTCCCGGATCTGATCCGGTCCGATGAGGAATTGGTCCAGGCCTTGCGGAGCGGCGAATATGCCCCTTGCTGGAACGATACATTCTATGGAATGGACCGTCCGGCCCATTGGCAGGACCAGGGAACACTGCAGGATCCAAATTTGACCTCTATCCTTCAACTCCCTCCGGCCAGAAGACCCGAATAGTTGTTCCCGCTCCTGGGCTGGATTCGATAGAAAGGCTCCCTCTGGTGAGTTGGACCCTTTCCCTTATACTGACCAGCCCGAGCGTTTTTACGGAATTCCCCGGAGAAAGGATGTGGTTCACGTCCATGCCTCTTCCATTATCCGCAATGGTCAGTTCAATACCATCCCCTTTTTTTACCAGGAGGAGGTCTGCCCGTTCGGCCTGGCTGTGCCTGGCCACGTTATTCAGGGCCTCCTGGCTGATCCTGAAGATCACGATCTTCAAAGGTTCCGGGATCTCCTCTTCTTCGATTGCCGTTATAAGCTCAAGGTGCTGTTTTGGATTAAGTTTTTTAAATTCTTTGCCCAGCCACCGCAGTGTTGCCAGGACCCCTATCTCTCCAAGCATCGTCGGCCTTAGCCCCATATAGATCGATCTGATCTCGGCGATAGCGTGCTGAAGAGTGGGCACAAAGCGTTCCAGGAGGTTGAAGGCCTGTTCGGGTTCTCCTTGATCTTTGGCATAGAGGACCGCCTCCACATTGAATTTCAGGGCCACCAGGGTTTGTCCAATGCTGTCGTGAAGCTCAATTCCCAGCCTTTTCCTTTCCTCCTCCTGAACAGCGATGAGCCTGGAGGGCAATAAACGAAGCTGGCTCTCCGACTCTCTCAGGGCCTGTTCTATTTTTTTTCTCTCATTGATCTCATTCCGCAGGCTTTCATTGGCTCGTTCCATCTCGGCGGTGCGTTCCTCGACCCGCAGTTCCAATCCATCACGGGCCTGGCGGAGTTCTTCTTCTATCCGCTTGCGTTCGACGATCTCGCTTTCAAGATCCAGGTAAGAGTTTTTCAATTTTGCGGTCATTGTATTAAAGGCCTTTGAAAGCTCGGTAAACTCGTCATCCCCTTTGATCTCAATCCTGTAATCGAGGTCCCCCTCTCCAATAACCGAGACGCTGTCCCGGAGTCTCCCGATGCGGCTGGTGATAATCCGGCCTCCTGTCCACAAGTTGATTATGGCTGCCGCAGTAACCAAGGCGATTACCAGAAAAATGCCCCACCCTGCGATCTTGAGGATGGAAAAGAGGGACTTGGTGCCGGCCTCCTGCAACCGACGGGCATGTAAAACCATTTCATAGGACCGCATGGTCATCTGGGTGAGCAGTCTGTTTTCGATCTCCCGGGAAAGGGGCGTCGGGTCTGAATCGGATCTGATCCTTCCCCGATTCTTCATGACAGACGAAAAGAGTCTGCCGATGGCCTCATGGTCTTTGAGCATCCCTTCGATATTGATTTTATCTTCGGGTTCCTTGAAACTTTCCGATGCCGACCTAAGAAGTCGGCCGATTTTTTCATTTTTGGAAAGCCATTGGACTCTGGCCCTTTCACTATTGGTCCGCAAGTAATCCGCTTCAAAGGTACTTCTCTCAAATACGCCTCTTATGATCTCGTCGGCTAAATCCGATGCGTCTACCGCCCTGTTGATGCGATAAAGCGTCAGGAAAAGCATAAAAATAATGACCAAAGCCGTTATGGCTGAAACGGCAACGTTTATTTGAAGCCTTTTTTTAAGTTCCATTATTCGCCCGGCCCTACTTTAATATCCTTACGGCTTTCGGTTTGACCGCCATTAGATTGTCAAGGCAGATAAAATCGAGGTAATTGGGGACTATCCTCTTTTCGGTCAACCCGCTATTTATTGCCCATCGGGATTCGTCCTCCAGCGCCAGCAACAAGGACTGGTCCAGCCCTACGGTAAAGTCGGTTCCGGGCCATATCTCCCGGACGAGGGCTATATCCAGCCGGCAAAAATCCGCCACGATCCTTTGGGCTTCCCCCGGATTCTGTTTGACAAATTCTTCAGCCCTGATCAGTGCCCGCAATATTTTTTTGACCTTCCCGGGTTCCTTCAGGATGAATTCCCGCTTAGCCACGACATTGAAGGTCTGCGAATAGATATCTTCATCGCAAAAGGTAACCCCCCCGGCCCCCAGTTTCTTTTTCACCTGGATTAAGTAGGGATTAAAGATGGAGGCGGCGTCAACCTCTCCTTTTAATAGAGACTCCGGAGTGGCCTCCGGCTTCAGGTCGACCACCTTGATATCCTTCCTTCTAAGCCCATGGGAAACTAAAAAACCATCCATAAAAAAATCGCTGCTGGTGCCCGGCGTCATAGCTATCCTTTTGCCCTTCAGATCAGTAGGGATGAGAACACCCTTATCCTTTCTTGCAACAACGGCAATATTATTATTGGATATCTCGATTGACCCGATGATGGATATTTTTTCTCCTTTCATGACGGCAAACATGAAGGGGGTTTCGGCGACGGTTGCAAAATCCGCCTTGCCCTCCAACACCGCCTGGAGAGCCGTTTTCCCATGAGAATGCACTTGCAGAGTCGCTTCCAATCCCTCCTGCCGGTAAAAATCTTGTGTCTTGGCAACTTCAATCAGAGCTGAATTGGGGGTTGCTGAATAGGCAATAAGGATTTTTTCCGGAGGGCTAAGGGGCTTATGGTCCCGGCCGGTGCGCATATAAAAATAGCCGCCTATGGCCAGGGCCGATAGGATAACGATGGTCCAAACCAGAAATTGCTGTTTATGGGAAGGCACTTTTTACGCCTCTGTTTAGTTCGAAAATAAAGTTTCAAGTTTCAAGATGCAAGTTTCAGGTACGAAAAACCTTGGACCTTGAAGCTATTTTCATGCTTCGTCGGTGCCCGCTGCAGGCAGGCATGAGGGTTTAATACGAAAATAGTATCCGTCTTCCAAGGAGCCTATTTTCATGCTTCGTGGTGCCATGCCCCAAAAGGCGGGGCATGGCGGTTTAGTTCGAAAATAGAACAAATACGGGCGAGAGGCTATAGGCTATAGGCTATAGGCGAAGAAAAACCATAATCGTTTTACCTATTGCCCATAGCCTCTTTTTCCCCTTCCTTCGACATTCAGTATTCGATATTCGATATTCAATATTCAATATTTCCTTGCTTTTTGGCGCCCCCGTGGAAGCACGGACGTTTATTACGCTATCGGCCAGGAGGCCCGTATCCGGGTCCCTGACCCCGGGGTAGATTCTATGAAAAAAACCCCGCCTGAAAGTTCAGCGCGCTCTTTCATGCTGGTAAGTCCCAGACCGCGTTTATGGTTGTCCCCGGCCAAAAGGGCATTCAAATCAAAGCCTGCCCCATTATCCTCTATGACCAAATCAAGGGTCTGATCCCTTTTTACAAAAGACAGGGTTACCCATTCCGATTGGCTGTACTTGGCGGCATTATTCAGGGCTTCCTGCAGGATTCTGAAGATGACGATTTTCAGCGGGTCCGCCACGTCCTTTTCGTCTACAGTAATCTCTTTTTCGATGTGAATATTCCCATAGATCGATTGAAACTGCCGGCAAAACCACCCGACCGTCGTAATAAGCCCCAGGTCATCGAGAATCGACGGCCGTAAATCGGTCATGATCCGGCGCACTTCATCAATGGAACGCTGGGTGGTGGCGATGAGGGCCTCCATGTCTTCGGATGTAGCGGAGCCTTGCTGGAGCCGGTTTTGGGTATTTCCAAGGCCGAATTTAACGGCACTTAACGAAGACCCGAGGCTGTCATGAAGCTCTCGGGAAATCCTCTTTCTCTCTTCCTCCTGGGCGGTGAGCAGCCGGGTGGAAAGAGAACGCAATTGTTCTTCCCTTTGGCGTAGCGCTTCTTCCGCCAGCCTGTGCTGGTCAATTTCGGCTCTGAGCTGCTCATTAACAGCGGAAAGTTTCACATAAGGATTTTTAACCGAGGTGGCGAAAAGGCCTTTATAGATCAGGTAAAAGGCCGCTACCTTACAAACATGCCCCAGTACGTTATAGGTATCAAAAACGGTCTTGTAACTGGCGAAGACCAGTTCGCTGAAGATACTGACGATGAAGGCCGCCGGATAGTAGATGAGCAGCCGGTCCCCGGTCCTGGACATCCGTTTCCAATAGGCCCAGGCCGCTAAAAGCAGCAAAAGGATAACCAGATACTCGGAAAATCTCTTAAAGGGGGTTAGTCCGATGCCCTGAATATAAGTGGCCGGCATAACCGAGGGGAAAAAAATAACCCCCATGAAAACCAGACCTGAAATGGCGAGGGACCCTGTCATCAAGGTGGTTTTGGACAGCCATCGGTTTGGGTTCCGGTGTGAAACAAAGGCGCCGGCCAGGAAGGCCGAGGCCGAAAACAGCCTGGCCGCAATCCAGAATTGGGTCGATTTGTTTGAGGAGTTCGGCGTGATAAAGGCCGGCATAGCGGCATTGGCCAGGGTGTGCATGAAATCCAGGAGGCCGATGGCCAGAAAGGCCGCGCTCAGGAAAAGGGCGTGCCGGTCCCTGGATTGCTCATAGCTGTACCAGCCGACGCCGAATACCGACAGAGAAACCATGATACTGAAAAACTCTACGATATTATGAAAAAGGAGGTAGGTGCTTCGATCCATGACATAATGAAACCGGGGGGAAAACATCTCCAGGAGCAGGAACGGCAGCAGGGAGGCCAGGAAAGTCCCTGCCAGAATGGTTCTCGGAGACCGTTGTTTCAAGGCGTTCCACATGTTATAATTGCCCTGAGAAAATTCATGTCCAATCCTCTGAATGTGGTCTTCAATGATTCCATTGGGTCCGGCCCTTTTCTGAGTCAGGAGCATTTCAACCAGATCGGCAGGATCCACTGCTTATCAAAAACAAATTTATACCGCTCCGGAAGATCGGTCAAGAAAAAATCTATCGTTCAATAATTAAGCCCCCATGTTGGAAGGACATCACGGAGCATGGAAATAGAATCGAAGAGTCTATGGGCGATGGGCCAAGAGGCTATTGGTTAAACGATTTTAAGATTATTTCTTCACCCATAGCTATTTTAAGGTTTTCATAAATGAAAATTCCATCTTGCATCTTGCGGCCTTTTATTAACTCAGCTCTGCCCCTTGTTAAATACAGTCTTTTCCCTCTTAAAATACCTTATTACCCCTATTCCCTATCCAAGGCATTCTAAAATAAAATAATTTACGGAATCTCTGCCAATAATTTATAAAAGGAATAACTTGGACCGACCAATGATCCATAGGGGCGGGCTTTGTCCCTTCCTGTTTATCCTTTTTTTCCTCCTTGCCGGCTGTGCCCAGGTCGGACCGGATTTCCGGAAGCCTGCGGTACAGGTTTCGGGGAACTGGCTTGAGGCCGGTGATCCGCGGGTCAAAACAGGGCCGGCGGAATACAAGAACTGGTGGCAGGCCTTCAATGATCCGGTCCTTAACCGGCTTGTTGACCGGGCTTACCAGGAGAACCTGACCTTGAGGATGGCCGGAGTGCGGGTCCTGGAGGCCCGGGCCAGGCTGGGCATCGCCCTTGGCGGGCTTTATCCCCAGACCCAGCAGCTTTTCGGATCCCTGGAATATATCCGGACCAGTGAGCGGGCCCCGACGGCCGCCTTTTCCAATATCTTCAATTACGGCCGGATCGAAAACAATGTCCTGGTCCAGGACGTCCGCTTCCAGCAACTGCTGATCGCTTACCAGGAGGCCGTGCTCAAGGCCCAGAAAGAGGTGGAGGACGTCCTGGTGGCTTTTTTAAAAGCCCAGGAATGCAGGGAATTTTTGGCCCGGAGTGCGGCCGCGGCCGGCCATTCCCTGGATCTGGCCATCCGGCAATACCAGGAAGGGGCCAGGGATTTCACAACCGTTTTGATTGCCCAGCAGGCCTTTTTAAATGAGCAGGACAATCTAGCCCTTGCCCTGGGCACCGTCTCGGGCAATCTGGTCGGCATCTACAGGGCACTGGGTGGCGGCTGGGAGGTAGGGAGATAGATTATGGTTCATGGGGGGAAAAGGATCTTTATGTCCCGGGGCCTTTTGATCCGGATCATCTGCTCTTCGTTTTTGTTTTTCCCGGCCGGCTGTGGGGAAGGGCCCAAACCAGTGCCCCCGGTTCCCCCGGCGGTTACCGTCGCCCAGCCGGTCAGGCGGGTCGTGACCGATTATCTGGAATTGACCGGCAATACCCAGGCCGCAAACACCGTGCAATTGGTGGCCCGGGTTGCCGGATACTTAGACAAGGTCTTTTTTAAAGATGGACAACCGGTAAAAAAAGGGGAATTGCTCTTCCTTATTCAGCAAAACACCTATCAGGAAAATCTCAAGCAGGCCGAGGCTGCGGTCATGCTCCAAAAAAGCCAACTGGATTATGCCCAGACCCAATTGGATCGCACCGCCAATCTGATGCAGCATGATGCCGCCGCAAAAACCGATGTGGACAACTGGCGGAATCAAAGGGATTCGGCCCAGGCCAATCTCCTTTCGGCCCAGGCCCAGCGGGACCTGGCCGGACTCAATCTCTCCTATACGGAAGTCAAAGCCCCTTGGCGAAGACAACCGTTTTGATGAGGCCTTCCTGTCCAACTATGCCATTATCAATATGCAGTATCCTCTGTCCCGACTGCCCGGTGTCGGTCAGGTCCGTGTTTTCGGGGCCGGTCCCTACAGCATGCGGGTCTGGCTGGATCCCAAAAGGCTCCAGGATTTCAACCTCACTACCCAGGATGTCCAGAACGCCATTGCCGACCGGAATGTTCAGGTGGTGGCCGGACAATTAGGGGCCCCGCCGGTGCCGGCAGATCACTCGTTGCAGCTCACCATCAACAGTCTGGGACGGATGGCCGATATCAAACAGTTTGAAGACATTGTGATCAAAAGCGAACGGGGAACAACCGCCCAGATGGTCCGCCTGCGGGATATTGCCCGGGTAGACCTGGGGCAGCAGTTCTACTCGAACTTTGCCAACATGGGGGGAAAAAAACCGGCCCAGTGCGCCCTGTGGCTCCGTTCCGGCCGGGAGAAACGGACCAACTGGTTTTACCGCGGTTTCAACCGGGCTTACCAGGCCATGAAAGGCCCCTATATGAATCTTGTTCGTTGGATGGTAAACCGGTCGGTGCTCATGTCCGTAGTCTTTTTTGTTATTATCGCCCTGACCGGATGGGCCTTTGTCCATCGGCCCAGCGGTTTTCTCCCGACGGAGGACCAGGGCTTTGCCGTCTTGTTCGCTAAGTTGCCTGACGGCGCTGCCCAACCGCGGGCCTTGGAGGTTTCGGAGAAGATCAGCGCTATTTTGAAGAAGACCCCGGGGGTCTCGGGATGGGTCACCATCGGGGGGTATTCCTTCCTGGATGCGGCGAATGTCTCAACGGTTTCCACAACCTTTGTAGTCTATGAAAACTGGAATAAAAGAGGTGCTGCCCTGAGCCAGGAAAAGATCGTGGCCGGCCTTAACCGGGATCTTTCCGGAATCCAGGAAGCTCTGGCCTTTGTAGTCATCCCCCCGTCCATCAGGGGATTGGGCCAGTCGGGTGGTTTCCAGATGATGCTGGAAGAACGGAAGAGCCTTGGCCTGGACGATCTCCAAAAGGCCACCGGCGAACTGATCCAAAGGGCCAGGTCCGAACAGACCCTGCAAGGCCTGACCACCACCTTTAACGCCAGCAGTCCCCAGTTGTACCTCCACATCGACCGGACCAAAGCCCAATCCTTTCAGGTCCCGCTTTCTAACGTCTTTGAGACCCTCCGGGGTTACCTGGGCTCCAGCTTCGTTAATCTGTTCAATAAGTTCGATCAGGTCTACCAGGTGTACATCCAGGCCAACGACCGTTTCCGCCTGAAGCCTGAAGACATCAAAAACCTTTATACCCGGAATATCCGGGGGGAAATGGTTCCCTTGGGAAGCCTGATCGAGGTCAGGCCGACTCAAGGCCCTGAATTGATCACCCGCTACAACCTCTACCCGGCAGCGGCTATTTTCGGCTCCACCGCTCCGGGATTCAGCTCCGGACAGGCCCTTTCCTTGATGGAAAATCTGGCGGCCCAATCCTTTCCAAAGGGGGTGGGCTATGACTGGACGGCCACCAGTTATCAGGAGAAGCGGGTTGGGAACCAGGCCTATTTCATCTATCTCATTTCCTTGACCCTGGTCTTCTTGGTCTTGGCCGCCTTGTATGAAAGCTGGATTTCCCCGGCAGCGGTCATTCTGGCTGTGCCCATGGCCCTGGTGGGCGTTCTTCTGGCCCTTATTATCCGAGGATTCGACAACAATCTCTATACCCAGATAGGCCTGGTGTTGATGATCGCCCTGGCCAGTAAAAACGCCATACTCATCGTCGAGTTCGCCCGGGACCTCCAGCGGGAAGGGATGTCCGCCATCGATGCGGCCATTGAGGCCACCAGCCGGCGGTTCCGTCCCATCATGATGACCTCCTTTGCCTTTATATTAGGGGTAGTTCCGCTTTTGTTCGCCAAAGGGGCCGGGGCAGCCGGCCAACAGGCCATCGGAACCGCCGTTTTCGGGGGCATGCTCGCTTCCACTCTGCTGGCCATTCCCTTTGTACCGGTCCTCTACGTCTTCATGCAACGCCTGAGCGGTCGAGGACGCCAACCGGAAAAAGAAACGGGGATGGAAAGCTATTTCCCGGCTTATAGAGAGGAGGACCCTAAAAATCAATGAGCCCTAGCCCATTGCCCCTATTAAGAAAGACAGGCCTGTTTCTGTTCCGATGCCCCTGCTTGGGAGCGAGAAAACGGTTTAATCCTGTCAATCCTGTCAAAAAAACTATCGCTCCCAGGAGATACGAACAAATTTTTCATCTTCCAGGTACTGGATATCATATTCGCCCTGATAGGCCCGGTGGACGGCATCGCCAAGCCGGCGGGCCAGGTGAATCCCTGTGGTGGAGACGGTCGTCCCCTGGGCTTCGTCGATTATTTTAGCAAACCTTTCCATAGGATGTTCCTGCTTTTCCAGGGCTTCCTCGTGGTGCAGAAGGTTCAGGATCTCTTCCTTGTGGGTGGAGAAGAAAGGGCCGCTCAATTCAACGATACCGGCCGGAAAATCATCATTGATCCTGCGGCAGGCCGGACAAAGGGCCTGCTTGGCCCCACGGGGAATGTCTTTATTCCAGGTCCATCGGCCCCCTGAAAAGAGGCTCTGACACTGACCGCAGACGGTCGGTTCGGGCCATTTTCCCTGATGGACATAGGCATCGTTCCGTTTTTGTTGGGTTAAACGGTCCATTCGGCGGTACTGGCTTTGATACATGGAAGATCTCCTTTCGATTTCGGATTGCGTATTTCGGATTTCGGAATTAAAATAATCTATTCTTGTACTTCTTTGCGGCCCTTTGGGCATGAGGGCTTAGTATAAAAGTAAAATGTTTTTTGAAAAATGCAACCCCCCATCTGAATTCGGATT
>CAZVHO010000020.1:33506-36452 GCA_964627515.1 uncultured Thermodesulfobacteriota bacterium
CGGTTTTTGATCTGCTTCCCCGGAAAGTGGAACTTCTGCTTTTTACCGGTCCCGGACGAAACGAGCCCTATTGCGAGGCGGCGCGGAAGGTCCTGGGCTCCCTGGCCGGCCTTTCCGATAAAATCGGCTTTCGGGAATTCGATTTAAAACACGAATTGGCCGCCAAATATAAGGTTCAATATACCCCGACCCTGATCCTGGACCCTGATCAGGTTAATATCCGCTGGCTGGGCGTTCCCCTCGGCCATGAGACAGAGCCCTTTTTCCAGGCCCTGAATATGATCGGTCACCAAAATAGCCGGTTGGGAGAACAGTCCCTCAAGATTTTAAAGAGCATCACCGAGCCCCGCCACATCAAGCTTTTTGTCAGCCTCACCTGCCCTTATTGCCCTCAACAGGCCAGGAACGCTCTCCAGGCCGCGGTGGAGAGGCCTGAATTCATCTCCCTGGAGATCATCGATGTCCAGGCCATGCCGGAACTGGCCGACCAGTACCAGGCCTTCGGCACGCCTTTGGTTTTTGCCAATGAGAAGCTGATTGCCAAAGGCGCCCAACCGGAAGAATTGTTTATGGCCAGCCTTAAAAAACTTGAGGAAGAGACGATCTTTATTCCGGACAACGATGCGCCGCAGATAGAAACGGACCTGGTCATTGTTGGAGGCGGGCCGGCCGGCCTGACGGCCGGGATTTATGGTGCCCGTAGCGGCCTCAAAACTGTAGTGGTTGAGAAAGGTGTCCTGGGAGGACAGGTGGCTACGACCCCCATTGTTCAAAACTACCCCGGTATTACCCAGGTGGGAGGCAAGGCCCTGGTCGACATTATGGCCATCCATGCCCTGGAGTATGCCAATATTTTTCCCGGGGAGGAGGTCATGGATATTAAACCCGGCCAGCCCATTATCGTCACCACCAACCGCCGGCGTTTCCTGACCCGGGCCGTTTTGCTGGCCACCGGGGCCGTTTACCGGCACCTGGGCAGCCCTGGGGAAGAACTCTTGTTCGGACGGGGAGTCAGTTATTGCAGCACTTGTGACGGCCCCTTATTCAAAGACCGGCAGGTCGTCATCGTCGGCGGAGGAGACAGTGCCGTCACCGAGGCCCTGCACCTGCACCAGATCGGCGTTAAGGCAACTCTGGTACATCGCCGGGATACGTTGCGGGCCCAGGCCCATCTGACCAAAAGTCTTTCAGACCAGAAAATACCCATCCTGCTCAACACCGAGGTTAAGGAGATCAGGGGAGAGGATCGGGTGCGGGAAGTGGAACTGATCAACAACCAAACCCGGGAGACGCTGGTCATGGAAGTAGACGGCGTCTTTGTGGCCGTCGGTTACCAGCCTTCCGTGGAGTTGGCCAAGCATCTGGGTATAGAACTGACCAGGGACGGCTATATCAAGAAGGATGAACGGCACCGCACCAACATCCCGGGAATCTATTCAGCCGGGGATGTGGAAGGCGGCTATAAGCAGATCGTTACCGCCGCCGGTCAGGGGGCCGAAGCGGCCCTGGCCATCTTCGAGGATCTGGTCAACCCCTACTGGGTTTCCCAGCCGGGAATCGTGGCTCAATCGGCTTCCTCTTAGTCGCTTAGTCAATCAACATCGACTCGGGAATGACGAAAAAGCAACTGTAAGTGTTAAGTCAACTGCCCAGTAGGGGCCCCATCTTCCGGGTAACTCCCGGACGAGGCGTAGGCGCTTAGTACCACTGTCTATAGAAAATTTGCCTACCGGGGATTCCTGTGATAACATTCAGGGTTAAGTAAGGGAATCCTATATTTATCCAGAAGGATCATTGAATGAAAAAAGCGCTTATTACGGGGATAACCGGGCAGGATGGTTCGTATCTTTCGGAATTGCTCTTGAGCAAGGATTACGAGGTCTATGGGTTAATCCGAAGGGCCAGCACCTTTAACACCGGAAGGATCGACCATATCTATATTGACCCCCATACGGCCCAGGCTAAATTATTTCTTCATTACGGCGACCTGGCCGATTCGGGACAATTGACCAATCTGATCTATAACATTCAACCCGATGAGATCTACCATCTGGGGGCCCAGAGCCACGTCCGGGTGAGTTTTGATATGCCGGAATACACCGGGGATGTAACCGCCCTGGGTACAGCCCGGATTTTGGAATCCATCAGGAGAAGCGGCATAAAGACCAAATTTTACCAGGCCTCTTCTTCCGAAATGTTCGGGGCGGCCCCTCCCCCGCAAAATGAACAAACCCCTTTTCGCCCTCGAAGCCCTTATGCCGCGGCCAAGGTTTATGCCTTCTGGCTGGCGGTTAATTATCGGGAAGGCTACGGACTGTATGCCTGTAACGGGATTTTGTTTAACCACGAATCCCCCAGAAGGGGCGAGACCTTCGTGACCCGGAAGATCACCCGGGCCTTGGCCAATATATTGTCGGGCAGACAAAAACGGATCTTTCTGGGCAATCTGGAGGCCAAAAGGGATTGGGGATTTGCCCCGGAATTTGTCGAAATGATGTGGTTGATGCTCCAGCAGGACAGTCCGGATGATTATGTCATCGGTACCGGGAAGAGCCATTCCATCAGACAGTTTCTGGAAAAGGCCTTTACTTACGCAGGAATTGAACTGGTCTGGGAAGGCCGGGGCCCGGAAGAAAAGGGGGTGGTCAAAAGTTTTTCATCAACCTGGAAAGGTCTGCTCCATTGCGGTGAGGCGATAATCGAAATTGACCCCCGATACTTCAGACCCACGGAGGTCGATTTCCTCCAAGCGGACATTACCAAGGCCCGGCAAAAGCTCCTTTGGGAACCCCGGACCACCTTTGATGAATTGATCAAGATCATGGTCGATTATGATATGAAGCTGGCAGGGCTTAAACCGATCGGCGAAGGGGAGAAGATTTCAAAATCAAGAAACTTCTCCTATACCCGCCATGATTTTTCCTTTTTTGAAAAGGTTCGGGAAGG
>CAZVHO010000020.1:36552-50075 GCA_964627515.1 uncultured Thermodesulfobacteriota bacterium
GAAACTTCTCCTATACCCGCCATGATTTTTCCTTTTTTGAAAAGGTTCGGGAAGGATGTTAATTGTTTTGGCAGGTTCAAGGAAAGGGTTAGAGGAATTTTACCGCCCGCAATCCCTCGGATCCCCTTGGATCTTTTCCAGACCATGGGGGATGACCGGCAGGATTACGGGGAGCATCTCTTCGATAGCCTTAAGACTGCCGGGAAGGTTGATAATCAGAGTCTGGCCTCTGATTCCGGCCTTGGCCCTGGAAAGTTGGGAAAAAGGGGTGTGCTTGAGACCTTCCTGGCGCATGGCCTCGGCTATACCGGGGATTTCGCGATGCAGGACCCGGCTGGTGGCTTCGGGGGTGATATCTCTCGGGCTTAAGCCTGTGCCCCCGGTGGTCAAAATAAGGTCCAGTTTTTCCCGGTCGCACCATTCCACCAGGGTATCTACAATCGAGGGTATTTCATCAGGGACCACAGCGGTGATCCGGACCTGATAACAATCGGCAGCCAGCAAGGCCTGGATCTTCGGTCCTCCCTCATCGGTTCGCAACCCCTGGGAGCCTTTATCGCTGATGGTTAAGATGCCGGTTTGGATCAAGGGCTTGTTACTCGTTTCTCGTTGCTCGTTACACGTTGCTTGTTACACGTTGCTTGTTACTGGTTACTCGTTACTTGTTAAGAAACCAGAAACGAGTAACCCGCAACGAGTAACTGCTCCTACTCTTCCAGCGCCGCCTTGGCCTCCTGGATAACCTTCTCACTCATATAGGCCGGGATTTCTTCATAATGAGAGAATTCGGATTGAAAGGAGCCGCGTCCCTGGGTCATGGCCGTCAGATCCGGGGCATACCTGGCCACTTCAGCCATGGGCACCTGGGCTTGGATGACCTGATAATTCCCCTTGGAATCCACCCCAAGAACCTTGCCGCGGCGGCTGTTCAAGTCCCCGATAACGTCCCCCATGTTATCGTCCGGGACGGTTACCGAGACCTTGACGATCGGTTCCAATAAAATCGGCTGGGCCTGCTGGACTGCTTTTTTAAAGGCCATGGAGGCGGCGATTTTAAAGGCCATTTCCGAAGAATCGACTTCATGGGACTTGCCGTCATAAAAGCGGACCTTAAAGTCCACTACCGGGTAGCCAGCTAAGACCCCGCTTTGCATGGACTCAGCAATACCCTTCTCCACGGCCGGCACAAAATTCCTGGGCACGTTCATACCCACCAGGGCATCTTGAAATTCAAACCCCTTGCCCCGTTCCAGGGGAAAGACGTCGATATGAACCTCGGCGAATTGACCCCGGCCCCCGGTTTGTTTCTTGTGGCGGTAGATAATCCCCTTGGCCGGCTGGCGAAAGGTTTCCAGGTAAGGGATCTTGGGGGGCTTCAGGATCACTTCCACCCCGAATTTTCTTTTTAACTTTTCAACGGTCGTTTCCACATGCACCTGACCCATGCCCGAAAGGATGATCTCTTTGGTCTGAGAATCCCGATCCAGACGTATGGTCGGGTCTTCTTCCATAAGACGGCTTAACGATGAAAAAACCTTGTCCTCTTCTCCCTTATTTTTGGCTTCGATGGCGTAAGAAATCACCGTAGAGGTCGGTGGTGCAAAAGAAAAGAGGATCGGATCTTTCTCGTCAGAAAGGGTGTCGCCGGTTTCGGTTTCTTTTAATTTGGCCACGGCCAGGATATTTCCCGGATAACCGACGGGGATCGGTTTTTGGGTTTTCCCTTCCAGGGCGAATAATTGTCCGAACCTTTCCTTAACCCCTTTATTGACGTTAAAAAAACCGGAATCGGCCGTAATTTCGCCGGAAAAAACCCGGAAGATGGTCAAGCGGCCGGCATAGGGATCGGCCAGGGTTTTGAAGGCCAGAGCCGCAAAAGGGGTCTCTACAAGAGGTTCTTTTTTCTTCTCTGCTTTCGTTTTAGGATCCTGACCGGTTCGGGCGCCGCGGTCCAAGGGCGATGGCAGGGCGTTGTTGATGGCCTCAAGCAGCAGATCGGTCCCCATATTCTTTAAAGCCGAACCGCAAAAGACCGGGAACAGGGTCTGTTGTAAGACCCCTTTTCGAAGGCCTATAGCCAGTTCTTCGGGAGACAATTCCTGCCCGTCCAGAAATTTTTCAATCAGGGAGTCGTCCCCCTCGGCTAAGTGTTCCACCAGGTTTTCCCGATAGCTCTGTACCTCGTCGGCCATTTCCGAAGGGATGGGGATCTCCTTCCCTTCTCCCTGGGTCCCCGAATATTCAAAGGCCTTGTTATTCAAAAGAGAAACCACCCCTTTCAAAGTCTCCCCCATGCCGATCGGCAGGGTGAAAGGAACGGTCTTGATTTTCAGGATGGTCTGGATGGAGGTCAGGGTTTTTTGGAAGTCGGCCCGTTCCCGGTCCAACTTATTGATAAAAATTAAACGGGGGATTCCATATTGTTCGGCTGCTTGCCAGATCCTTTCGGTTTGAACCTTGACACCGTCTATAGCATCGACCACCACCACCAGGCCGTCCAGGACCTGAAGACAGGAAAAGGTATCGGCGATAAAATTTTCGTCCCCAGGCGTATCAGCGAAAAAAACCTTGTATTTCTTCCAGTTATAATGATAAAAAGCCGTATTGATAGTCAGGTGTCGTTTCAGTTCTTCGGATTCAAAATCCAAGACCGAGGTACCGTCATCCACCCTCCCCAATCGATCAATGGTCTTGGTGGTAAATAAGATGGCTTCCCCCAGGGAGGTTTTTCCCGCCCCGCTATGGGCAACCAGACCAATGGTTCTGACTTTTTCAAGATTTTTTTCCATACTTCATCCTTTCCCGATACTCATAAATGATGCCTTTAACACGAAAATAAAGTTCGGAGTTAAGAGCTCGGAGTGCGGAGAAACCTATTTTCATGTTTCGTGGCGCCCCCTGGGGAGCATGAGGCTTTAATAGCTTAATAAGTCAACAAAAGTCAAGAAATTTAACTTCACTGCATAATTCCTTGACGGGCCGGTGATTTCTCAGGTAATACTGGATACTTGATTTCGGATTTCGGATTGTAGATTGCGGATTTCTCCACCATCCCGCAACGAGTAGCGAACAACGAGCAACCAGTAACCAGCAACGAGCAACCAGTAACCAGTATCCAGCAACCAGTAACGAGCACCGAGTTAATATTGAAACTTCGCCAAGTTAGAGAAAAATTCTTACCTTGGACCGGACCCGTCAAGGGACGGATGGTCTCAGGATTGCTGATGCTTACCCTGCTTTCGTTTGGTGTCTATTTGGCCTATATCTGGAGTGAACGGGCCGGTATCCGTAATTTGCGCCAGAACGCCGAGCATCGGCTTGATATTTATGTCGGCAGTCTGTTGAGCGAGCTGCGCCGCTATGATTACCTGCCCAAGGTATTGCGGTTGAACAACAAAGTGGTCGATCTTCTGCTCCATCCGGATGATCCCAGACAGGTGGCCACGGCCAACCATTACCTGGAAGACCTTAACCGGGAAGCAAAATCTTTAGCTATTTACATAATGGACCGCCAGGGTCTCACCCTGGCCTCCAGCAACTGGAACCAGCCCTTGAGCTTCGCGGGCAAGAACTATTCCTTTCGCCCTTATTTCCAGGATGCCCGGCACGGGTCGACCGGACGCTTTTACGGCATCGGCACGGTCAGTAACGAGCCGGGTTATTATCTGGCCCACGGGATCTACCACGCCGGAAGACTGATCGGCGTGGCCGCGTTGAAGGTCAGCCTGGATAAGCTCGGTGAGTCCTGGAGCGGCGGGGGTGAGGCCGTTCTGGTGGTCGATGAAAACAGCGTGGTCTTCCTCACCTCGGTACCGGATTGGAAATTCAAAACCCTGAACCCGCTTTCTGAAAAAACCAGGGAAAAACTGGCCAGGACCAGACAATACTCGGGAATCGGTTCTTTGGATCCGATTGGATTTAAAGAGGAGGATCATCTATCTAAAAATGCCCGCCTGATAACCATTACCAAAGCCGTCCAGAGCAAAGTGATGCAGTCCCTGTTGGAGCCCTATGTCCTGGCCACCAGCAGGTCTGTTCCGGAAACCGGCTGGCAACTCATCACCCTGTCCAACATGGCACCCGTCAAGGTGCTGGCCCGCAATACCGCTTTTGCCACCGGTCTTGCCCTGGGATTTCTGATGATCCTGGCCCTGTATCTGCAACAACGCCGACGGGCCATCGCCCAGAGTATTTCGGCTAAGGAAGCCTTGCAGCGTGCCCATGACGAACTTGAACTCAAGGTCATTGAGCGCACCGCCGACCTGAGCACAGCCAACATCAATCTGCAGGAGGAAATAAATAAACGTAAGCATGCCGAACAGGTCCTCAAAGACGCCATGGAAGAATTGGTTCAAGCCGGAAAGATGGCCGCTCTGGGTCAGATGGCCAGTGGTATCACCCATGAATTAAATCAGCCTCTGGCGGCTTTGAGGACCCTTTCCGATAATGCCGTGGTCTTGCTGCAACGGGGTCGTGTTTCCGATGTGGAGGCCAATCTGGGAATAATTTGCCAATTGACCGAACGGATGGGAAAGATTACCGGACAACTGAAATCCTTTGCCCGAAAATCGCCGGCCCACCCCAGACCGGTTTCCGTAGCCCTGGTGATTTCCGAGACCATAGCCCTGATGGAACAACGGATTCATAAAGAGGGCGTTGTCCTGGAACAGGACATTTCCCCGCCTGAGGTGTGCGCGCTCTGCGACGGAAACCGCTTAGCCCAGGTCCTGGTCAACCTTTTCAGCAACGCCCTGGATGCCATGGCCGGTGTGCCGGTACGCCGGCTGAAGATCAACGTCTACCAAGCGGCTGAAAGCGTATTCATAAGGGTCCACGACAGCGGGACCGGTATTCCCGATAGCGTAATCCCCCACCTCTTCGAACCTTTTTTCACTACCAAAGAACAGGGAGCGGGACTGGGGTTGGGTCTGGCCATTTCAACGGGTATCCTGCGTGATTTCGGCGGTGTGCTGAAGGCCCGGAATCATATCCAGGGCGGTGCCGAATTTCAGATCGAACTTCGGGCAGCCGATACAGAGGTTTCTTATGTTTGAGGGACTCAAGGTACTTTTTGTTGAGGATGATCCGGCCGTACGGCTGGGCAGCCAACAGGCCTTACAGTTGGCCGGTCTTGAGGTTCAGGCCTATGACTCGGCTGAACAGGTGCGAAAGCACATCGTACCCGATTTTGCCGGCGTCCTGGTAAGCGACGTCAAACTGCCGGGGATGGACGGCCTGGGATTGCTGCGCCACGCTAAGACGGTCGATTCCAACCTGCCGGTAATCCTGGTTACCGGGCATGGCGACATTTCCATGGCCGTCCAGGCCATGCGGGAAGGGGCTTACGACTTTATCGAAAAACCCTTCTCTTCGGAACACCTGAGCGAGGTAGTCAAGCGGGCTTTGGATAAACGCAAGCTGACCCTGGAAATCCTGTCCCTGCGTCGTAAGCTGGAAAACCGGCAGGGTATCGGGTCCAAGATCCTTGGGTACTCACCGGCCATTGAGAGTCTACGCCGGACCATCCTGGACCTTTCTGATACCGATGTCGATGTCTTGATTCTGGGTGAAACCGGAACGGGGAAAGAATTGGTGGCCCGCTGTCTGCATGAATATGGGAGCCGGCAGCAGAATAATTTTGTGGCCATCAATTGTGGCGGAATGCCGGAAACATTATTCGAAAGCGAGGTTTTCGGCTACGAAGCCGGGGCCTTCACCGGGGCCTTGAAACGACGTATCGGCAAGATTGAACACGCCGGGGCCGGTACATTATTTCTCGATGAAATCGAGTCCATGCCCCTTTCCTTGCAGAGCAAGTTGCTGCGGACCCTGCAGGAGCGGCAATTCGAACGCTTAGGGTCCAATGAACTTATTCCTATGAACTGTCGCGTGCTGACAGCTTCGGCCTGTAAGGACCTCCGGGAATTATGTTCCCAACAACGCTTTCGTATCGACCTTTTTTATCGTCTGAGCGTCCTGGAACTGACCATCCCGCCGCTCAGGGAACGGAGGGAGGATATTCCTCTGCTGTTCGAACATTTTGTCCTGGAAGCGGCCCAACGCTATAACCGTGAGGCCCCGGCCCTTTCGAAACCACAATTAAACCAGATATTGGTCTATGACTGGCCGGGCAATGTCCGGGAACTGCGCAATATCGCCGCCCGATTCGTCCTTGGCATGCAAAGCAGTGTAATCGGTTCACTGCAAACCTCAAAAACCGGCCCCCGTTCCCTGGGGGAACAGGTGGATCTGTTCGAACGCCATCTTATCGAAGAGGCGCTCCGTAGCCACTCGGGACGGGCATCGGCGGCCAGCGAAGCCTTGGGGGTGCCGAAGCAGACGCTTTACGACAAGATGAGGCGCTTCGGATTATCGACCGATGATTTTAAGGTGTAAAATTCTATTACTGGGTAATTTAATTAGTCTCCATCCAGAACCTGTAATTTCCCAGGTGGAGCAATCAGCCATCAGCTTTTAGCTTTAAGCAAAACCTTGTAAGATACTGAGTCGGCTGAATGCTGATCGCTGACCGCTAAACGCTGCATGAGGTCCCCGGGTGCCGCCTGAAATCAGGATTTTTTATTGACATTCACCAAGTTACCAAAGTATTATTACATAATTGTTCATTCATCATACTTCTTTTTTTGAAATCTTAAACAAAGGAGGGTGTTATGGGACGAGGGAAATGGATTTTTCTTTTGGGTATGATTTTCTTATTAACTGGAACTTTGGGCACTTCGGGTCAGGTCAAGGCCGCCGATGTCTTCAAGGTAGGGATCATCCTCCCACTGACCGGAGGGCAGGCCGCCTTCGGGGAAATTGAGAAAAATTCTTTTTTGATGGCCTTCAATGAGATTCAAAAGGCCGGTGGGATAAAAGGGGCCAAGATCGAATTACTCTTTGAAGATGACACCGGCAAACCGGATATCGCCCGGGCCGCTGCGGAAAAGCTCATCTCCAAAGACAAAGTGGTCCTGTTGGGGGGCGGATACGGAAGTTCCGAAACCCGGGCAATCGCCGGGGTAGCCCAGCAAAACAAAATGCCCTTTCTGATTAATACCGGGGCGGCCGATGTTATCACCGAGCAAGGCTGGAATTATGTTTTCCGTTTGAATCCTCCGGTCAGCGAGTATGCCGATGCCGCCGAAACCTTCTTTAAGGAAGTCGCCAAGCCCAAAACTGCGGCCATCCTTTTTGAAAATTCCCTCTTCGGCACCAGTGGCTCCAGGGAATTTGAAAAATCCTGCAAGGAGTTAGGGATTCAGGTGGTCCTCAAGGAAGGTTATGAAAAGGGGGCCGTGGACTTCAAACCCCTTTTGATCAAGGTCAAGAATGCCAATCCAGATCTGGTCTATATGATCTCCTACATCATGGATGCTTCCCTGCTCATTCGCCAGTCCATGGAGTTGGATATCAACCCCAAACTCTTCGTCGGGGGGGCGGCCGGTTTTACCTTGCCGGAGTTTTATCAAAATGCCGGTAAGGCCACGGATGGGGTTTTCTCAGCCACTTTATGGGTCCCGACCCTTCCCTTCCCCGGTGCCATGGACTATTTCAAGAATTATAAAAAACTTCATGGGAAGGATACGGAATATCATGGGGCCGAGGCCTATGCCGCCATGTTCGTCATCGCCGATGTCCTGAAAAGGGCCAAGTCCTTATCCCATGAAGATATCCGTCAGGCCCTGGCCGCCACCGATCTAATGACCGCTTTCGGCCGGATCAAGTTCACCTCTTACGGTAAAAAAACCAATCAGAACAAGGTGGCCACCTATTTGGTCCAATGGAACAAAGGCAAGCTGGAATGTGTCTGGCCCAAGGAATACGCCACGTCCAAATACGCCTTTCCGCATAAACCCTGGAAGGAAAGATAACCAAAATTATTTGAAATTTCTCTGTTACGGGTTACTCGTTACTGGTTGCTGGTTGCTCGTTAGTTAGAAAATAGCTCAAAGCAAAGCTCTGTGACCTTCTGTAGGGTGGGTGAATTGCAACGTAACTCACTAATTATGGTTGATGCCGGTGGGTTGCACTTTGTTCCACCCACCCTACGGGTTATTTTCATGATTCGTGGTGCCCTCCTGGGCATGAGTGGTTTAACAAGCAACCAGAAACCTGTAACGAGCAACGACGTTTTTTAAGAATCTAACATACGGGTGGACCTATGGCCATTCTTTTCAGGATTCTGATAGTCGCAGCCCTGATCCTCATTGGCGTCCCCTATGCCCTGGTTGTTGTCGGCATGGTCATGGGGGTCATGGGGATTAACGATTTCTTCCAGATGACCCAGACCGTTGTCATAGGTATCCTGATCGGCGGCCTTTATGCCCTGATCGGGATCGGGATGACCCTGATCATGGGGGTCATGGGCATCATCAATCTGGCCCACGGCCAGATCCTGATGACCTCCATGTACATCACCTTTATTTGCTTTAAGTACTTCAGCATGGATCCTTACCTGTCCATCCTGGTAACCATGCCGGCCTTGTTTATCCTGGCCTTTTTCATCGGCAAATATCTTTTGGATCCCCTGATCGGGAAAGAATCCATCCTGCCGGAAAATCAGGTCCTCATGACCGTCGGCATCGGCCTTTGCCTGACCGAAGTAGCCCGCTTCATTTTTACCTCTAACTATCAATCGGTCCGCACCGGCTATGCCAATAAGGCCATTTATCTGGGAGGGATCTCTTTCAACTACCCCCTGACCATAGCCTTTTTCATCGCCATCCTTTTGACTATCGGCCTTTTTTTCTTCCTCATGAAGACCGATATCGGACGTTCCATCCGGGCCACGGCCCAGGATAAGGATGCGGCTGTGCTCATGGGGATACCACAGCGGCGAATCACTTTCACCACCTATGCCCTTGGGTCGGCCCTGGATGCCGCTGCCGGCTCCTTACTCCTTCCGGTCTATTATCTTTTTCCGGATATCGGCGGCCCCTTTACCCTGAAGGCCTTTGTGATCACTATCTTGGGGGGCATGGGGAGCACGGTGGGGGCCATCATAGGGGGGCTGACCCTCGGCGTATATGAATCCCTCGGGGCAACCTTTATTTCCATGGGATATAAGGATGCGGTGGGTATGATCATTTTCCTCCTGGTGCTGATCTTCCTCCCCGGGGGACTGAAGCGGCTGACCCGGATTTAGTTCGAAAATAAAGTTTCAAGATGCAAGATGCAAGTTTCAAGTATGGAAAACCTGGACCTTGAATCTATTTTCATGCTTCGTGGTACCCACTTCGGGCGGGCATGACGGTTTAGTTCGAAAATAGAAATTCAGGCGAGAGGCACGAGGCGAGAGAAAAAACGGAGTAGCAAAAAGCTGACCTATAGCCTATAGCCTCTCTTAATTCCATTTTCATGCATCGTAACACCCGCGCAGGCGGGCATGAGGGTTTAGTTATGAAAAAACCAAGGCAGGGCCTGTTCAGCATCACAATTCTTATCCTGGCCGTCCTTTTACCCCTAATCGTCCGGCAGGAATATTATCAACACCTCATGATCCTGGTCCTCATGTGGGTGGTCATCGGTTCTTCCTGGAACCTGTTGGCCGGCTTTACCGGTCAGGTCTCTTTCGGCCATGCGGCCTTCTTCGGGATTGGGGCCTATACCGCCGGCATTCTGAATACAAAACTGGGACTTTCTCCCTGGTGGGGGATGGCCTTTGGAGGCGGAACGGCCGTAATCCTCGGTATCCTCATCGGTTATCTCTGCTTCCGGCTGAGGGGACCTTATTTTGCCCTGGCCACCCTGGCCTCCGGAGAGATCCTGAGGCTTATCGCCAATAATTGGGTGGACTTTACCGAAGGCATGGTGGGGATCATGATCATCCAGACCTTTGCCAGCAAGCTTCCCTATTATTATATCGTCCTTTTCATCGCCGCCGCCTGTTTCTGGATCATCAAGTTGGTCATGAACTCCAAATGGGGCTATTATTTTGTCTCCATCCGGGAAGACCAGGATGCCGCCGAATCCCTGGGGATCAGTACCCCCTTTTATAAAAATATCTCCTTGATGATCAGCTCTTTTTTCACCGGGACGGTGGGAGCTTTTTATATGAATTATATGGGATTCATCGACCCGTCGGTCGTATTTTCGCTCCATGATGTCTCCATACAGGCCATCCTGGTCGGGATCATCGGCGGTGTGGCCACCTTATGGGGTCCGGCTGTAGGCGCCCTGGTCATGGTCGGCATCCAGGAACTTTTCCGCACCGCCCTCTTTGGACTGGGTCCCCAATGGATCAGTCACGGGCATGCCCTGGCCTTCGGCATCCTGGTGGTCCTGACCATCCTGTACCTTTCCAACGGCCTGGTAGGAGACTGGAACAAAATCAAGAAAATTTTCCTTCGGAAAGCGGCAAGGGAGGCCTCATGATCATCTTTGAAGCCAGGGACCTGGTCAAATTTTTCGGAGGTTTATCGGCAGTCAACGGAGTCAGCTTCCAGGTGGAGGAGGGGGAAATCTTCGGTCTTATCGGACCAAACGGCTCCGGGAAGACGACCATCTTCAACCTGATCAATCACTACTTCCCCTTGACCTCCGGCGATATTTATTTTATGGGACAGCGGATCACCGGTCTGAGCACCCATAAAATCTGCCAATTAGGCATTGCCAGGACCTTCCAGGTAGTCAAACCCCTGGCCAGAATGACCGTCCTGGATAATGTCATCGCCTCAGCCTTTTGCCGGGTAAACACCCTCAAGGAAGCCCGTAAACTGGCCCTGGAAACCATCGCCTTTTGCGGGCTTTCATCCTACCAGGACCAGACGGCCAAAAGCCTGCCGATCGGACTCCGTAAACGCCTGGAGATTACCCGGGCCGTGGCCACGCAACCCAAAGTCCTTCTTCTGGACGAGACCTGTGCCGGCCTGAACCCCAAGGAAGTCGATCAGGCTATCGGACTGATTAAAAACATCAACCAGCAGGGAATTACCATCATCATCATCGAACACATCATGAAGGTGATCATGAGCATCTCGATAAAAATATTGGCTATCAACCACGGCCAGTCGATCACCTCCGGGACTCCGGAAGAGGTTTCCCGGAATCCGCAGGTAATCGAGGCTTACCTGGGAGAGGATTATGCTTAAGGTCAATCAGTTGGAGGTCTCCTACGGGGATGTCCAGGTTTTGTGGGAGGTCTCCTTTGAAGTCCGGGAAAAAGAGATCCTGGTCCTGATCGGGGCCAACGGGGCCGGAAAATCAACTACCCTGCGCACGATTTCCGGTCTCATCCGCCCTAATAAAGGGTCCATCGAGTTCGACGGGGTAAGACTGGACCGGATTCCCGAACATAAAACCATCGAACAGGGTATTGCCCATGTCCCGGAAGGCAGACGCCTTTTCCCGGAAATGACCGTAGAAGAAAATCTTATTATGGGTTCCCTTTCCCCCCTGGCTAAATCCAAAAGGAAGGAAACCCTCCAATGGATCTACAGTCTTTTCCCCCGTCTTGAAGAAAGGCGCAAACAACATGCCCGCACCTTGAGCGGGGGCGAACAGCAGATGTGTGCCATCGGCCGGGGGCTCATGTCCCTTCCCAAACTGCTTATGTTCGATGAACCCTCCCTCGGGCTGGCTCCGGTACTGGTGCAGGAGATTTTTCGAATGATAAAAAAAATCAATCAGGAAGGGGTGACCGTCCTTCTGGTGGAACAAAATGTCAAACACACCCTGTCCATCTGTCATCGGGCCTATGTCCTGGAAAACGGTCGTATCGTTCTGGAAGGGACCGGCGGAGAACTCCTGAATAATCCCCATGTCAAAGAAGCGTATCTGGGAATTTGATTATGGAAGCCATGATTCTGGCGGCAGGGAAAGGGACCCGTCTCCTTCCCCTGACCCTGGGCCGTCCCAAACCCCTTTTTCCGATCTTAAATGAGCCCCTGCTTCATTTGACCTTCGATTATCTGAATCGGTTTTCCCTCTCCAGTGTGTTCCTCAATACCCATCACCTTGCCCCCCGAATAGAAGAATTTGTTCAATCCGAAAAAGAGTGCCGGCCTTTTCAAATACACACCCGCTACGAACCGGAAATCCTGGGGACAGGCGGCGGGATCGGCAGCACCCGGGGCTTCTGGAAGGAAAGCCCCTTCGTGGTGTTCAACGGGGATATCGTTACGGATATCGATTTACAAAAGGCCCTTGATTTTCATCAAAGCGGACCAGGGCCGGTCACTTTGATTCTGCACGATTACTTTGAATTCAACCAGATTTCAGTCGATGGGTCGGGCCGGATCCGGGATTTCAGACAGGAAAGAGGAAAAGGATTGGCCTTTACCGGCATACATATCCTCGGCAAGGAGATCTTCGATTTTCTCCCTTCTACCGGTAGTTATGATATTATCCCGGTCTATCAGCAGATGATTCAAGAAGGGGTCCCAGTTCGGGCATTTATCAGCCGGGGCCATTATTGGCGGGACATCGGAACGCCGAAATCCTACTTGAAGATCCATGAGGAAATGTTGACCGAACAGGCGTTTTTTGAAACTTCTACTCATCAAAACAGAATTGAATTTAAATCCCCCTCAATCCCCCGTTTTCAAAGGGGGACACCTTCGAAGGCCCCCCCCTTTATCAAAGGGGGGCCAGGGGGAATTTTGATCCACCCCGAAACCCGAATCGAAACAGAAGTGGAATTTTCGGGCTGGGCCTGTATCGGGAAAGGCTGCCTTTTAAAGAAGGGATGCTGGATACATAATTCCGTGCTTTGGGAGGATGTGATAGTGGAAAAAGGAGTGTCCGTCTCGGAATCTATCATAGGGGACGGTGTTCAAATTATTCAAGACGCACAAAGAGGAACATTCATTTGAACACCGGTCTTATAATAACCCCCCTGCCGTTCTGGTGCACCGCGAATCATGGAAATGCAGATGCTTTACTTGCATCTTGCATCTTGCATCTTAGACCTTAGACCTTGAACCTTGGATCGTCACAGTGAGAAACTTAACCCATTTCCTAAAACACCATCTCCCTTCAACAACCGGTTATACCGGCCGCCTGCGGATCAAAACCCTTCAGGGAGACGGCTCCGACCGGAAGGTCTACCGTCTATTCACCGGGGGCAAAACCTTTATCGCCGTCTCTCACCCCAAGGGCCGGGAAGGATCGCCCTCGGAAAACGATTCCTTTTTTTATATCGGCTGCCACCTGAAGGAAAAGGGGCTTCCCTCTCCCCGAATTTATGCCTCTGATCCCGGCCTCGGCCTTTTTTTGCTGGAAGATTTCGGCGACCTTTCTTTGGAAGCCATAGTCAAGGGGGCCCAAGGGTCTAAAATCGTAAAACGAACCTACCGGCGGCTTTTGATTCTGCTTCAAAATATTCAGATCCGGGGGGCCGAAGATTTCAATACCCGGTATTGTTACGATACCCCCTTTTATGACGGTCTGTTTTCCTGGAAGCGCGAGTCCCTTTATTTTGTGGATGTTTTTTTGAAAGGCTATCGGCAGATCCAGCATGTACCGGCCCGGGTTATAAAGGAGCTGCAAGAATTGGCTTTTCTAATTGACCGGGAAAAGAT
>CAZVHO010000020.1:50175-54964 GCA_964627515.1 uncultured Thermodesulfobacteriota bacterium
CCCGGGTTATAAAGGAGCTGCAAGAATTGGCTTTTCTAATTGACCGGGAAAAGATGCACCTTTTTCTTTACCGGGATTTTCAATCCCGGAATATCATGGTGGGGCCTTTCGGTTTCGGCCTGATCGATTTTCAGGCCGCCCGGCTGGGTCCTCCGCAATACGATCTGGCCTCTCTGTTGATCGACCCTTACGTCAATATCCCAGAGAATGTCCAGGAAGAACTTTTCGCATTCTATCTTGACCAGCTCTCCGCCCATATTCCCGTGGAGGAAAAAACCTTTCGGGATAACTATCAGATCATCGCCTTCCAAAGGAATCTCCAAATCCTCGGGGCTTATAGTTTTCTCTCCAGGGTCAAAGGCAAGACCTATTTTGAAGCCTATATCCCGGCTGCCTTGGCCAGCTTAAAAAGGCGGGTATCCGGGAAGGTATTCCAGCCTTACCGGAATGTAAAAAAATTGATCGCGGAGCTTTAGTACGAAAATACTGTTCATCGTTCAAGGTTCAACGTTTATTCTTTCAGCTTCCAGATCTTTGCCCTGGCCCCCGACCCCCGATGTTTTATTTCAACGACCGCATATAGATCCGCGAAAAGGCACCGGCCGAACGCATCTGTTTTTCTATGATTCGGCTATAGGTCCGGATATCTGTTTCCGAGGCACCGACGATAATTTTCCGATAGTCAAAATCTTCTCCCGCGCTGATATTTTCTATATCCAGGTAGAGTTCCTGATTTTGCACAATAGCCTTCAAAGCCGAGGACAAGGCCAAAGCGGCAGCATGCGATTCTTTGGCAGCCACCTGGCTTAGAAAATGGTCAAAAAAATCCGGATAAGTTGCATCGGAGGAGGTATCCCGCAGGGCTTTGAGCATGACTAACCCCTCATTTTGTTCCTGAAAAGCCCCCCCAAACTCCTGGTTGAGGAGTTTTTCGATCAGGATATGGGCTCTGGACACCTCGCTGACGGCCGCTGTTTTCGGTCCATGGATGCCGACCAGATCCACTAAGGCAATAAAGAGCATGGTCGCGGTGCTTCGACCGGGCATAATGGTGGTGTGGTAGGGCATGGTCATGTCCTGCAAATAATGCAACCCCCAACCGGCAAACCGGTATCCCCAATAGGGATGGCCGGTTTGAAAGGCGAGTTTGGCCAGGGCATGGAACAGATGCGTTCTTTGTTCCGGAAAGGTTTTTTTAAGGCTCGGTGCGGCCGCGAAAACCAGCCCGGATTCCTGATAAAAGCCCATGTGAAAAGGGGCTTGTGATCCATAGACGAGCTTGGGGTTGCCGAAAGGTTGCTTGCCGTATCCGTATTCCCTGCCGAACAGGGTATCGTTATCCGCCCAGAGACCGATATCGAATCCATAATCCGGCTCGTCGGAAGCTGATGAAAGTACCTGAAGGGCGCTGATTTTTTCGCCCGGCCGGATGGGAATGAAGGTGAGCTTTTTCGAATCTTTCGGCAGGATGCTTAGGGCCGACCATGGTAACGGTTCTTTTTGGGGAGCCGGGCTGCCCGGCAAGAGCATGACGAACAGTGGGAGTTCCATATTGGGATTCAGCCGCAGCGCTTTCAGAAACCGAATCCGGAGGTTGGTTTCCTGGCTGGTAAGGAAATCCAGCGACGCGGGGGTAGCCGGATAGGCCGGGATATTTGAAAGGGCCCAGGTTTCTTCCGCTTTCAATAATTCTCCGATTTTATCCTTCTCTTTTAATAAAAACGAATCCAGGGGCTCGGCGGACACTTCTGCCAGATATTCCCGGTTTCCCCCCATGGCTGGATAGGTCAGATAGACATGGTTGGACCAGGCCTGGGCGGAAATCGGCAGAACCGCCAGAAGGGCCATTGTAATCCACAAGATCCTGAAAGGAATTTTATAACGCATGGGCTTCTCCTGTTAATAAGGTATGGTCATCGTTGACGGACTTGGGAAAGTCACAAATGTCAACCTCGTAAAACCGTCATTCCCGCGCAGGCGGGAATCCAGGCCAAGACAAGTTTTCACGGGAATGACGAAATTGGGATCTCCCAGACTTTTTAAAATTCTATCCGCTGATTAAAGGTATTACATACAATGGGGGGAAAAACAAGACCCTCATTACCTGAAATTTCAAAAATCTATGGTTAGAATTTCCTTCCAGGGTCCGGTAACCGAATTAAAACAATCTCGTTACACTACCGTAACAAAAAAAGGTTAAATAAATTGTCATTTAATCATAGACATAAGAAAGAACACATTATAAAATGATTCCCAGAATGGCCAAGCCCAAAATTCTTATTGTGGAAGACGAACCGGATATCCGGGAACTCCTCCATTTCAACCTGGAAAAGGCCGGTTATCAAACCTTTCAGGCTGAGGATGGAGATCAGGCCATACTCCTGGCTAAAAAAAACTCGCCGGATCTGATCCTTTTGGACCTTCTCCTTCCGGGGCTGAATGGACTGGAGGTCTGTCGCCAATTGAAACGGAATCCCGACCTGCAGCATATTCCCATTATTATGGTTACGGCCAAAGGAGACGAGATGGATCGGGTCGTGGGCCTGGAATTGGGCGCTGACGACTATGTGGTCAAGCCTTTCAGCATCCGGGAAATTGTCCTGCGTATCCAGAAACTTTTGGACCGTCGGGAGAAACAAGGGGCCCCTTCTTTCCTGAAGGCCGATTCCCTGACCCTGGATCAGGATGGGCATACCGTCAAACTGGATGAAGAATTCCTGGATTTGACCGCTACGGAATTCCGGCTGCTGGCCCATTTGATGCGTAATCGGGGAAGGGTGCAAACCCGGGAAATCCTCTTGGATAGAGTTTGGGGATATTCCTTTGAAGGTTATTCACGAACGATTGACACCCATATCCGTAGAATTCGTAAAAAGTTGGGGTCTTATCAAAATCTAATCGAAACAGTCCGGGGCGTAGGATACCGTTTCAAGGTCTGAGGAATATGAGTTTCCGCTGGTACCTGAAAATATTGTCGGCCTTTATATTAGTCATTGCCGTGGTGGTTATTCCCAGCACTATTTACCTGGGAGCCAATCTTAAACATTTCCTGATGGTCCAAAAGGAGGAGGATTTAAAACGGGAGATCAAATTAGCCGCCTTCCGGGTTTCGGACCATATGGCTACCGGTCCATACAGCCTATCCAAAATCCAGGCCCTGGCCGATCAGGTCAGCCTTAGCCTCCAGAGAAGAGTAACTATCATTTCAACAGATGGGCGGGTCTTAGGCGATTCAGGTCTGGACCCGGAAACCATCGACAAGGTCGATGACCATTCTTACCGTCCGGAAATCCTGGAGGCCAAAACCAAAGGATTTGGTCGCAGTATCCGTTTCAGCACCACCATGCAGGCCAATACCTTATACGGGGCCATGCCCATTTTCCAAAAAGACCGGTTATCCGGGTATGTGCGTTTAGCCCTGCCTTTGAGTCAGCTCGATGGCTTGATAGATGACTTACGCTGGAAACTCGCTCTGGTCGGAGGGCTGACCGGGTTGCTGGCGATCCTGCTCAGCTTCTTTTTAACCTGGGGGATCAACCGTCCTCTGCGGGAAATTACCGACATGGTAAAAAGGATGGCCGAAGGGGATCTCAAGCAGCCTTTCCATCTCCTTCCAAAGAATGAGTTCAGTGATTTGACTGCCTCCCTGGAATGCATGGCCAATGAATTAATCGAAAAAATGGAGTTATTGGATACGGAAACCGGCCAGTTAAAGACCCTGCTTTCGAACATGCAGGAAGGCGTCATGATAACGGATGAAAAGGGGCGTATTATTTTAATGAACCCCTTCCTGGCGTTGGTGCTGGGAGAAAAGATCTCCTGGAAGAAGCGTACCGTCCAGGAAGTATTTATGAACAGTGAATTGCAGGACGCGGTAGAAACCGTTCTGAAAGGCAACCCTTTTAAGAGATTGCAACTGACCTTTGGCCGAAACCTTCCGCGGTATTTCGAAGTTCAGGTGGTTCCCTTGACGTTAAACTATCGCCATCCCCGGGCCGTAGCCATATTCCATGATACAACCGAACTCCAATACCTTTTAAAAGTGCGTCAGGATTTTGTTGCCAATGCCTCCCATGAACTCCGGACCCCATTGACCTCTATCAATGGGTATGTTGAAACCCTCCTTTCGATAGCCCCTTCGGAACCTCCTGAAATCAAGCGTTTTTTATCCATCATGCAAAAGAATGTCAAACGGATGAATTTTCTGGTATCCGATTTGTTGGATTTGGCCAAGCTGGATGTCCAGGAAAAATCGAAGATTACCCCGGGACAGGTCCCGGTCAAAGAGGTTCTGGAATCCGCCGGTCAGATGATCATGGACCAAGCCAAAGAAAAAAAGATCAGTTTTTCGAAAGAAATCGACGCCATCCCCGAGAACCTGACGGCCTTTTGGGAAAAAGACCGGGTCTTGCAAGCCCTGTTTAATGTTTTGGATAATGCCGTTAAATATACTCCGCCGGGCGGACAGGTGAAGCTGAAAGCGGAAATCATTTCGGATTTCGGATTTCGGATTTCGGAATCAGGAAAAAATGATCTACCCAAACCAACTCCACAAGGAGAATTCAGCACTCCGCAATCCGCAATCAAAATTTCTATCGAGGATACCGGTATCGGCATTCCCAGGGAACACCTTTCCCGCATCTTTGAAAGATTTTACCGGGTAGATAAAGCCCGCTCCCGGGAATTAGGGGGAACCGGTCTGGGCCTTTCCATAGTCAAACACATCGTCGAATCCCACAAAGGGACGGTTGGGATTCAAAGTATCATAAATCAAGGCACGACGGTCACC
>CAZVHO010000021.1:0-4729 GCA_964627515.1 uncultured Thermodesulfobacteriota bacterium
ATAGGCTATAGGCGAAGAAAAGATCTTAAATTCGGTAATTCAGGTTTCGGGCACTGGTCTCATTCGGCCCGAAGAAGAGGATTTGCGAGGGTTCTCATGCGCGTGTTCGGAGCTAATGAATTGGTCAGCGAGGTGCAAAGGGGCGGCCTTTGCATCGGCTGTGGGGCCTGCGTCGATCTATGCCCCTATTTCCGCAACCACCGCGGCCAGACCGTCCAGTTATTTTCCTGCCAGCTCCCCCAGGGGCGTTGTTACGCCGCCTGCCCCAAGGCCGAGGTGGATCTCGATGAATTGGCTGAAAAGAATTGGAACCAGCCCTACCAGGGCGCTCCTGGCGGCAAGTACGAGCAGGTCCTGGCAGCCAAAGCGGGCGTCGGGATGCCGTCCGGGGCCTTCCAGGGAGGGGGTACAGTCTCCGCCCTGATGGTCCAGGCTTTCAATCAGGGACTCATAGAGGCAGCGGTGCTCACGGGTCAGAATGAAAACGGCCCCTTACCGGTTCTGGCCGAAAGTCCGGAGGAGATCCTGGCTTGCGCCTCCTCCAAGTTCAATGCCGCCCCTACCCTGTCGATCTTAAACCGGGCCGCCGCTGCCGGCCGCCGCAACCTGGGTCTGGTGGGCACTCCCTGCCAGGTGACGGCCCTGGCCAAGATACGTTCCAACCCCCTGGGCCGGGACGATTTCGTCAACCCGGTTTCTTTAGTCATCGGACTTTTTTGCAACTGGTCTCTGGATCAGCGGGCGCTCAGGGCCTTCCTGGCAAGGCGCCTGGACCTGGCTCGGATCAGGGGCATGGATATCCCTCCGCCGCCGGCGAATCTGCTGCGGGTGGATATGGGAGAGAAAATTATAGAGATACCGCTGGATGAGATACGGTCTTTCATCCCTGATACCTGCGGCCTCTGTCCGGATATGACCTCCGAATGGGCAGATCTTTCGGTAGGCATGTTCGAAGGCCGGCCCGGCTGGAACACCCTTATAGTCCGAACGGAGCAAGGGCACAGGCTGGTGGAGAAGGCCGTAGCTTCGGGACTGCTGTTGATCGAGCCCATGCCGGCAGCCAATTTAGGACATTTACTGGAAGCAGCCGCCGGCAAAAAGCGCCGGGCCTTCCAGGCCATCCGGCAGCGGGGGTTGGTGAACCCCACGGACCAGTCGGTCCGGGCCATGCTGCGGCTTTCGCCGGAGGTCCTGGAGAAGATAACCGGGCCAGAGAACGGAGGAAGCCATGCCTGACATTACCCAGGGCCGGGCAGGAGAAATTCGCCTGCTCCAGGGCAACGAGGCCATTGCCCGGGGGGCACTGGAGGCCGGCGTCAACGTGGTCGCCGCCTATCCCGGCACCCCTTCTTCGGAGATACCGGAAACCCTGGCCAGGGTGGCTGCCGAACGGGGGCTCTATGTGGAATGGTCCGTAAACGAAAAAGTGGCCCTGGAGGTTGCGGCCGCCGCCAGTTATAGCGGCCTGCGCTCCTTGTCTGCCATGAAGCAGGTAGGCGTGAATGTGGCCTCCGATTTCTTGTTGCATCTGGCCCAATACGGCACCCGGGGCGCCATGATACTGGTTTCCTGCGAAGACCCGGGCGCCCTGTCCAGCTCCAATGAGGGCGACTCCCGCCACTATGCGCGCCTGATGGAATTTCCCATGCTCGAACCGGGCGATTTCCAGGAGGCCCTGGAGATTACCAAATGGGCCTTTGATCTATCCGAGACCCTTAAGACGGTAGTGATGGTCCGCAGCGTCACCCGCATGTCCCATGCCAGCGGCAACGTACGGCTGGGCGAGTTGCCGGAGCTTAAGGTGCCCAAGGCCTGTTTCCATTTTCAGGGTCCCCTGCTGGACCAGATGGAAGGCCCTGTGACCAATGAACCCCCTTCGATTGCTCCCTTGCGCCGCCGGACCCAGGAAAAACTCAAGCAGGCGGCGGAAATTTTCGAGACCTCCCCCTTCAACACTTACAGTGGACCGCTGCAGCCGGAACTGTTGGTCATCACCAGTTCTACTTGTAACCTGTATTGTCAGGAGGCGATTCATCTGCTCGGGGTAGACTCCCGGGTGGGCCTTCTGAAGCTGGGGACCACCTGGCCCCTGCCGACAGGCTTAGTAAAAAGGCATCTTAAGGTCTGTGGCCAGGTCCTGGTGGTGGAGGATCTGCAACCCTTCCTGGAGGAAAATATCAAAGTCCTGGCCGCCGAGGCGGCTGCCGAAATCGGGCCTAAGGTCTTCCACGGCAAGCGCAACAACAGCTTGCCCTCAGTGGGTGAGATCACTCCGGACCTGGTTATGGGAGCCTTGGGTCGTCTGTTGGGGGTGGATACCCGGTTATCCTTCCAGGATTATACAGAAGCGGTCAGCCGGGAAGTAGCACCCTCTATCCCGCCGCGGATGATGACCTTCTGCCCCGGTTGTCCCCACCGTGCCTCCTATTGGTCCATCCACAACGCCCTGGCCCTGGATGATCGCCAGGGTTTTGTCTGCGGCGACATCGGCTGTTACGCCCTGGGCACTATGCAGGCCGGCTTCAATACCGTTAAGACCATACACGCCATGGGATCAGGCTCGGGCCTGGCCTCGGGGTTCGGACGGTTGGAGGCCTTTGGTCTGGAACAGCCGGTGCTGGCAGTCTGCGGCGATTCCACCTTCTTTCATGCCGCGCTGCCGGCCCTGGTCAACGCCGTGCACAACCGGTCCAATGCCATCTTTGTGATAATGGATAACAGCGGCACGGCTATGACCGGATTCCAGCCCCACCCCGGCAGCCCCACCGATGCTACCGGCCATCCCGCACCGGCCCTGGACATTGCGGCTATATGCCGAAGCATGGGTGCCCAGGTGCAGGTCGGCGATCCTTTTGATCTTTTAGAAACCCAGCGGGAACTTTTGACCATGCTGGAGACCCCTCCAGGGGTTAAGGTCCTGGTACTGCGTCAGGCCTGCGCCTTAAGTCCCCAGAAAAAAGGTAAAAAGAATTTCGAGGTCTTTGTAGACCCCATTTTCTGCCTGGGTGATTCCTGCGGCTGCAACCGCCTCTGCACCAGGGCCTTCCGCTGTCCGGCCCTGACCTGGGACAAAACGGCCCACAAAACCCGGGTGGATGAGGTCCTCTGCGCCGGCTGCGGGGTTTGTGTCTCTATCTGCCCCCAGGGGGCCATTCAAAAGAAGGAGGCCGCCTGAATTGGAAAAAACCAAAGGGACCCCTGAACCTTACAACCTGATAATCACCGGCGTGGGCGGACAGGGGAACGTTCTGGCCTCCAAGGTGTTGGCCAACATTCTGGTGAACCGGGGACTGAATGTGACTATAGGGGAGACTTTCGGTGCCTCCCAGCGCGGCGGTTCGGTAATGAGTCATCTCCGCATCTCTCAGGACCGGGCCTGGTCGCCGTTGATACCAGCGGGGCGTGGTCACCTGATCATAGGCCTGGAACCGATCGAGGCGCTCCGGGTCCTGGCCCCCTACGGGAATCCCGGGATAATGGTGATCGCCAACGCCAGACCGGTGCAGCCGATCGGGGTCATCTGCGGTGATCAGGATTACCCCGCCATGGACCAGATTGAAACCTGGCTGAAAAAATTCAGCCGCCGCTATTGGCTCTTGCCGGCCACAGAGGAGGCGATGAAACTGGGATCACCCATTCTGGCCAATATCATCCTGATCGGGGCTTTGGCCGGCACCGGGGTATTGTCCATGGAGCGGCGGGAGTTCGCCGAGGCGATCGCCGCCATTATGCCGGAAAACAAACTGGACATTAACCTGAAGGCCTATGATCTGGGATGTGAAATGGTGACTTGAAAATCCCCTGTTGCGCGTTGCGAGTTACGGGTTACGAGTTGTTAGAGAACCGATTAAGTTCGCTTAACGCTACACGACACTTTTTTTCGACATTCCCGAATGTCTGTATTTTAAAGCATGCCGAAATGACGAGTTTTTACGAGTCCAGAATTAATAAAATGCAAAATTATTACAAAAAGGAGGGCTTTTAAGATGAAGAATCATGTAGTAAAATTTTTTCTTGCCGTGGTGTTGTTGGTTTGTTTCGCTGTTCCGGCTTTTCCCGCAGAACCGGTGTTCAAGTTGAAGTATGCCAGTTTTATGCCGCCCACCCATCCCATCGCCCAATTGTCCGATCAATGGTGCAAAGAGCTGGAAAAGAGGACCAACGGCCGGGTCAAGACCTCTTTTTTCCCGGCCGGCACCCTGGTCACCGCCAATCAAACCTATGACGGGGTCGTTAAAGGCATCGTCGATATCGGTTGGAGCATCATGACCTACACGCCGGGCCGGATGCCCCTTTCCGAGGTTATCGTCCTTCCCCTGGGATACAAAACCGGGGGCCAGGCCACCAGGATGGCCAATGCCTTCTATCAAAAATTCAAACCAAAGGAGTATGACGACGTAAAGGTCTTCTATCTCCACGCCCACGGGCCGGGGGCCTTCCATACCAAAGCGCCGGTCAACAAAATCGAAGACCTGAAGGGCTTAAGGATCAAGAGCGATGCCAACACCTCCAAGGTGGTCACCGCGGCCGGGGCCACCCCCACCACCATGCCCATGCTGGAGACCTACGATGCCCTGAAACGCGGCCTGGCCGACGGGGTACTTCTCCCCATCGAGACCTTAAAGGGCTGGAAGTTCGGAGAAGTCTGTAAATACTCCTATATCAACCACGGCGCTTCTTATAGTAACGGCTTCTTCATTGCCATGAACAAGGATAAATGGAATTCGCT
>CAZVHO010000021.1:4829-12634 GCA_964627515.1 uncultured Thermodesulfobacteriota bacterium
AAGACCGCCCCGGCCAAGTAAAAAAGTCGACAACCGATCCGGGGCGGGTTTTCCCGCCCCGGATCAACCCTACTGCCTGGAGGAAAAATCCATGGAAACCTGGTTGGCCATAGAACGAAGGATGTGCCGGTTTCTTCTGCTGATCGCAGGGGTGACCCTGGCCTTCATGCTCGTCTTCACCCTGACTGATGTGGTCCTGCGGGCCTTTGGGAAGCCGATCGCCGGAGATTATGAAGTGATCTCCTTTTTGGGCGCCGTAGTCGTCGGCTTTTCCATTCCTTACACCTCCTTACAAAAAGGGCATGTCTACGTGGATTTTTTGCTGGAGAAGATTTCCGTTAAGGCCGGGAATATCCTGCGGGTCATTACGCGCCTTCTGGCGATAGCCCTCTTTCTCTGGATGGGCTGGAATTTCATCGTCATGAGTCTTGACCTTATCAAATCCAAGGAAGTCACTCCCATGTTCCGGTGGCCCTACTATCCGATTTCTCTCGGCCTGGCCTTCGTCTGTTTAATCCAGTGCGTCACCCTTCTTTCCCAGATCATGGAGATCGCAGGAGGCCGTCATGAGTGAAATTTCCATCGGGTTAATCGGCATTGCTGTTTTGATGTTGATGTTTTTGACCGGTATCGAACTGGGATACTGCATGGCCATTATCGGCTTTATGGGACTGGCCTATCTGGGTTCGTTCATGGCCGCCTCCAACCAATTAGTCAAGGATTTTTTCGACACCTTCACCTCCTACGGTTTTACGGTCATCCCCCTTTTCGTACTCATGGGGCAGGTGGCCTCCAATTCGGATATTGCCAGGAAACTCTATAATTCGGCTGAAAAATTCGTGGGCCATATCCCCGGCGGTCTGGCCATGACCACGGTGGTCGGCGCAACGCTTTTCAAGGCCATGTGCGGCTCCACCCTGGCCACCTGTGCCACTTTTGCGGGCATCGCCATCCCCGAAATGACCCGGCTGGGCTACAGCAAGAAGCTTTCCACCGGGGTGGTGGCCTCGGTCGGCACCCTCGGGATGCTGATTCCTCCCAGTGTTCCGCTGATGATCTTCGGTATTGTCACGGAACAATCGATCGGGAAGCTTTTTTTAGCCGGCGTCATTCCCGGTCTGCTGATCGCCCTGTTTTTCATATTCGTTATCGTCGGCTGGGTCAAGATCGATCCATCCGTTGCCCAACGGGCACCGCGGTCGAGCTGGAAGGAAAGGATGAAATCCTCTCCGGAATTCCTGTGGGTCGGGATTATCTTCTTCGTGGTCATCGGCGGGCTCATGAAAGGCTGGTTCTCCCCCACGGAGGCGGGAAGCATTGGGACCGGGGCGGTGCTGATATTAGCCTACATCAAAAGGGTCTTCCCCTTCGGGAAACTGATCAAAGCCTTCGAGGAATCCCTCCGAACCGCCTGTATGGTGCTGGTTCTGATCGCCGGTTCGGTCGTCTTCGGCCATTTTCTGACCGTAACCGAAATTCCCAAGCTGACGGCCGATTGGGTAAGCGGTCTGCCTCTGAACCGGAACCTCATCATGATCCTGATCATCTTCATCTATCTGATTGGCGGCTCTTTCATAGACGACCTGGCTTTCATGATCCTGGCCACCCCGATTTTTTTCCCGGCCGTCATCAAGCTGGGCTTTGACCCGATCTGGTTCGGTATCATGATCGGCATTACCCTCATGATCGGCGTGATCATACCGCCGGTGGCCATCTCTGTTTTCATCGTCAAGAATATAACCGGCGAACCGTTCAAGGTAATCTATTCCGGAGTCTATCCCTTTCTCCTGAGTCTCCTGGCCTGCGCGACTCTCCTTTTCCTGTTCCCGGAGATCGCAACCTTTTTGCCCAATACGATCCAGTGACGGGATTTGATTTAATCAGGACGCAGAGTTTCGCCGATGGCCGCAGATAACTATTCTGAAAATTGATCTCTCTCAATTTTACGAGCGATCCTTAATGACTCTGCCTCTATAACATTTTCTGTCTCCCCCAATACAAACCCCTATTTTTTAAATCCGATTAAGGCTATACTGGATCGGTATTCCGCTTCGCCTCTGGTAATGGAGAATCCCCTTGTTTAAAATAAAGCCTCAAGATATTCCCCGGCCCGTCCTGATACCCATCATTTTTATCCTTTTATTAGGTCTCTCAATAGCTCACGCCCAGGAGGGGGTGCCCTTTGAGGTTATCATCAAGGGGCTGGAGGGGGATGCCCTGAAAAACGTCGAATTAGCCCTGACCCCTCCGGAAGGGATGATTAAGGGAAATGAGGTCGATAGACTGTTACTGGCCCTTTTTGAACAAGAAGCCCCGCAAAAGATCCGGGAGGCCCTGGAACCTTTCGGCTATTACCAGGCCCAAATCCAAATTTCCCAGGAAAGGCCGGCGAACCGGTGGCGATTGCTGGTCACCATCAACTCCGGCCAGCCGGTACGTATCTCTTCGCTTAAAATAGATCTTAAAGGCCCGGGGGCCCGGGATGAAAAACTCCGCAAGGGGCTCCCCGAATTCCCGCTCAAAGAAGGCGATATCCTTCGACAAGACCGCTATGAAGAAGCCAAGAAGGCCCTCAGAGATAACGCCCTGGAGGGTGGTTATCTCCAGGCGGACTACGCTGTTCACCTCATCCGGGTGTCTTTAAAAGAGCATGCAGCCCAAATCGAATTAGTCCTGGAGACCGGCCCCCGCTTCTATTTCGGGGATATCCTTTTTGCCCCTCCTTTGAGCTATCCGGAATCCTTTCTGAGACGGTATCTGACTTTTAAAACCGGAAGGGGTTTTTCAGCCCGGAGACTGGACGAAACCCGGTTAAATTTTACCAACTCCGACCGATTCCGGGAAGCCATTATCGAGGCCAATCCAGAGGAAGCCAGGGATTATCATGTCCCGGTCAGGATCCGTTTAACCCCTTCCAAACCCAAACGGTTTAAGATCGGTGTTGCTTACGAAACGGACACCGGGCCGGGGTTGATCACCCGCTATCAGGACCTGAATTTCAACCACCAGGGGCACGAATTAAACACCGAACTGCGGTTTTCCGAAGGGTTTCAGGGATTGGCCGTCGATTACATCCTGCCGGGGGCCGGAAACTTAGACAATAAAACAACCTTAAAAGCAGGATTTAAAAGGGAAATAACCGATACCTACGACAGCCGATCCCTGTTTTCCCAATACGAATATGAACACCGTTTCGGCCGGGGCCGCCTGGGTGCCGGCACCCTGCGGTTGCTTCAGGAGGATTATTCGATCGTCAGTCAACAAGGGCTGTCAACCATGGTCATACCAGGGGCCCGTTTTGGACAGCGCCGTTATGATAACCCGGTGCGTCCCACCCGGGGATACCGGTATACCCTTGAAACCAGAGGGAGTGTCCCTTCCCTGGGATCAGACGGCTCCTTTCTGCAATTCCTGCTCCAGGGGGATTCTCTGATTCCCCTGGGAGAAGGGTTTTCCCTTCTGCTCCGCGGCCAGGGCGGCACGACCTGGCAGAATGAACCCCTGGTAAACCTTCCTCCCAGCATCCGCTTTTTCGCCGGGGGAGACCAAAGCGTCCGGGGATACGGGTATCAGTCTCTGGGTCCTAAGGATACTTCCGGGAAGGTAATCGGGGGCCGGCATCTCATCGTAGGCAGCTTAGAAATCGAAAAAGCCTTCTCCCCTGTCTGGGGTCTGGCGGCCTTTTACGATGTCGGTAATGCCTTTGATCAATTCCACCAGGTGGAGCTGAAACAGGGTGCCGGCCTGGGAATCCGTTTTTACACCCCGGTAGGGCCTGTCCGGATTGATCTCGCCCGCCAGATAGAGGAAACCAGTCCCCAGTACCGCATCCATCTTTCCATGGGTTTCGGATTATGAAGCGCTGGATTTTAATCCTGTCGATCCTGGTTTTAATCCTGAGCCTTGCATCCTGGGGGATTTATCGTCTGACCTGGACCCCTGAAGGCCTCCGCTGGATCTTCAAAACCGTTTCCCGATATTCTTCACTCACCTGCTCGGCCGAAAAAATCAACGGCCGGATGGCCGGCCGTCTTGAATTGGAGGGGTTGGAGATCGCCTGGCCTGAAGGGCGAATCCGGATCCGAAGGCTGCAGACCTTATTTGCCCCCTGGTTCCTCTTAAGGGGTCGGATGGTTTTTAGACAGATTAATGTCCATCAAATAGTCCTGGAAGATAATCGTCATAAACGCGAACCCTTTAACCTGACCCTTCCAAAAATCAATGTTTTTCTGGCCAGGGCCGGGATAGAGGTCCATTCTTTTCGCTTGGAGGCCTTCACCTTCCGGCACCTTGATGATGCTCCCTTCGTCATAAAAAGCATGGCCGGCCACCTCTCCTTTCATCATGGGATACTGGCCATCAACCCTTTTTCCCTGGAAGGGGATCAAGGACGTATTCAAGGGACTCTGGGTCTGGATTTTTTCCTGCCCGGACTTCGGCTGGATCTTCAATGGCACCCCGCCAAACCCTTTCAGGGAATGGATCACCTGACCATCCAGGCCCGATTGACCAGGGGAAAGGGACCGGAGCAGATAGCCGGTCCGGTATCCATCAAGGGTCGGTCAGGCCCCCTTGAACGGATTATTGCCCAAACCGAAATGGGCGTCTCTCCACACCGCATCCATTTCCGGAAGGCCGAAGTCCGGGAAAAGGGCCGGAAGGGGTTGATCAAGGGACAAGGGGAAGTTGTATTTGACAAGGCCGGTCCGGCCATCCAGGCCCTTTTAAATTTGGAGGCTCTGGACCTTTCCAGAGAATTATCAGCGGCCTCCAGTCTGTCGGGTTCTTTACAGCTTGAAGGGCGACGGAATACCTTCCAGGGCACATTTGATTTAAAAAACGTGGCCGCCCCATCCTGGCAGGCATTTCGTCTAATCGGATCTTTTCATGGAAATCCGTCCGGGCTGGAGGTCCGGCTGGATCGAATGGAATGGCTTAAAGGTTTACTTGAAGGTCTGGTCGAAATACATTGGAATAATGAAATTTTAATTTCAGGGGCTCTCAGGGGCCGGCAATTGAACCCCGAAGGGTTCCATCCCCGCTGGAGAGGCCAGATCAATCTGAATGCTCAGGGCAGGTTCCTCCGGTCGGCCTCAAAAGGGAATCAGGGGAGCCTGATGGTCCACTTACTGGAAAGCCGGTTTCAGGGAAAGGCCCTCCAGGGTGAAATATTAGTCCGGGTGGAGAAGGATGCCTTTCTGTTTGACCGGGCACAGATAACCGGCCGGGGGTTCAGGATTTCCGGGCACGGGAATTTAACCAATCGTCTGTATTTTGAAGCCCTGGTAAGCGACTTGTCGGTCCTGGTGCCGGACAGCCGGGGCTCTGCATCTGCCAGGGGCTGGGCCAGGTGGAGGAAGGGACGATTCGGAGGTGGGCTGACCCTGGATGGAAAGGAAATATCCTGGGCCGGAGCCGAGATCCATGGGCTCACCCTGAAAGCAACCCTGGACCAGGAGAAACCGGGAACGGCTATTGATTTAAAGGCCAACATTCGAAAAGGGGTTTACCGTTCTTTTAAGGCAAATCTCATTTCCGGGGAGGTCCGAGGGACTTTTGCCCACCAGAAGATCACCCTTGCCGCCCAAGGCCCTCAGGGGGCTATTCAGGCTGGGCTTGAAGGGGCTTTTCAGGAGAACCTGTGGAAGGGGACACTGGTTTCCCTTTTCGGGAGTTCGGTCCGGGAAGGGACCTTCGGGCTTCAATCCCCGGCCGTCCTTCATCTCGGTCTTGATCAACTTAAACTTTCCCCATGCATTTTAACCGGCACACCAGGGGAGAGTCTCAAGCTTTCGGCCGACCTGGGCCTGAATCCCCTTATGGGATCTCTGAATATAGAATGGCAGCAGATTGAACTATCCCGGATAGGATCCTATTTAAGGCCGGCCCAGATCAAAGGTCGAACTACAGGATGGATTAAAACGAAAATTTCAGACCAAGATCGGCTGGATCTGCAGGCCCGGGCTGACTTGACAGGCACCTTCGCGATAGGCGGTCGCCAGATAACCATGCCCCGGGCCGAACTGCATTTGGATTGGGATGGCTCTGGACTGCGCTCTTCCTGGGACATGGAAACCATCCAGGGGGCCAGACTTTGGGGCCAAGCCGCCTCTGCGGAAAAGGGCCGCCCGGCCTGGCCGGAGCGGGTAAAATGGACCGCCCGCTGGGAAGGGCTGGATATCAACCTGTTAAAACCGGAAATGCCTCCCGGCCTCCAGATGGAGGGCAAGATCATGGGACAGGTTAACGGGGAATGGACACTGGGTCCCCGATTTCATCTGAAAGGCGGAATCCAGTTTGCCGGAGGGTCGCTGGCCTGGAAGGATGAAGGGAATTCCTTTAAAGCCCGGGTTAAAAAGGCGGATGTCGGCCTTGATTGGGCCGAAGACCGCCTGAAGGGGAATCTGGCCGTGGAGCTGGAAGACTATGGAAAGATCAGGGGTGACTTCCATCTGCCCATCCCGGCCCGATTTCCCGTAACATGGCAGTCCGCCGGTCTTTTGGACCTGCAAATACAAGGAAAACTCCGGGAACGGGGTATGCTTACCGCCCTGTTTCCCGATGCGGCCCTGTCCGGCCAGGGCCTGATCCAGGGAAATTTATCGGTTAAGGGCACCTGGGAAAATCCAGCCCTGAATGGAAATTTGGAACTGAGCGAGGCAGGGGCCGACATCAAACCCCTTGGTATTCAGGTCCGGGACATAAGCGCCAAGGGGACCTTCAACCAGGATCAGATCAATATAACCGATCTTACGATGCGCTCCGGATCTGGAAAATTGAACGGCCGGGCCATCCTCTGGATAAAGGATTGGAAAGTCGCCAGACTGCGGGGCAAGATCTTCGGCGATCATTTTCAATTTATTAACCGGCCCGGTCTGGAAGCCCAGGGCAGCCCCGATCTTGATTTTTCGGGCACACCCGGCCAATTGGTAGTCAGCGGGGTTTTGGAGATCCCTGAGGCCCTGATCTCGGGCGGACAACCCGAAGGGTTCAAACGGGCCAGTCCCGACGTCCAGGTTGTTGATGCCCCGGTCCGATCCCGGAAGGAAAGGGTTTTCCCTGTCCAGGGGGAGATCCGCCTCCTCCTGGGGCAAAAGGTCCGGTTGAAGGCCGAAGGGCTTGATGGGCTTCTTCGGGGCAATTTAACCGTGCCGTTTAAAAACAGCAAAGATCTTAAGGCCTTCGGTGAAATTGAGGTCGTTCAGGGCAATTATCTTCTGCAAGGGCAAAAACTGGAAGTCACGAGGGGACGTTTTTCTTTTAACGGGCCTCCGGATAATCCGGCCCTCGACTTACTGGCCTTGCGCACCATCCGCAGTCGCCAGCGACTGGAAGACTGGGTGGATGAAGTCAAAGCCGGAATTGCAGTGACCGGCCGGCTGCAATCCCCTCGAACAAAACTCTATTCCCAACCTCCCCTGCCGGATTCGGATATTTTATCCTATATTTTGTTCGGGGAGCCCTTAAAACAGGGTACGGGCCAACAGGATCTGGCTTTATTGGGCAAGGCGGCCAAGACCCTTTTAGGCGGGCGGATGCAGGGCCAGTTGATCGGCAGATTGGACCTGGACACCCTTGAGGTCCGAACCGATAATAATGATCTTTCCCGTTCCGTGGTTACGGTTGGAAAGTATCTGGATCCCCGGCTTTTTCTCGGCCTGGGGGGATCAGTGTTCAGCAATAGTTACCAGGTCATCCTGCGGTATACCCTCACACCGCATTTGGAGATTGAAACCAAAGGCGGTACCCCGAGCGGTGGAGGGATTTATTTCAAGGTGGATTTTGAATAAAGGCAATTGGCTGGT
>CAZVHO010000021.1:12734-53681 GCA_964627515.1 uncultured Thermodesulfobacteriota bacterium
GAGCGGTGGAGGGATTTATTTCAAGGTGGATTTTGAATAAAGGCAATTGGCTGGTTTGGACGCAGATTATCGCAATTTGATGAAATCGCAAAAAATCCGGGAGACCCAATTACGTCATTCCTCGTGAAGCTTGTCCCGAATGTCTTAATCGGGGAACGGGAATCCAGTATTTATATATGGTTACTCCTGGCCTGGATTCCCGCCTGCGCGGGAATGACGGGTTTTTACATGGTTATCAAATTTAAAATCCTGGCAATCTGCACAATCGGCTCTCTGCCGATCCGAGTTCATCTGCGTCCAAACCTAAATTCTCTCAGGCTTCCTGCCAGACCGGCTTTCTCTTTTCCAAAAAGGCCCTTAACCCTTCCTCCGCATCTTTGGTTTTCATCAATTCCTTTAGATAAATTTTTTCGATCTCCTTCAACCCTTGGGCCGCAGGATCCATCAAGCCGGCATTAAAGGCCTTTTTGGTCAAAGCCAGGACCAGACCGCTCAAGGGCAAGTACTTGCCGCAGAATTTTGCCAGTTCTTCCTCCAGGCTTTCAGGGGGGACCATTTTATTAATCATTCCCAGCGACAGGGCCTCCTGGGCATTGATCGTTTCTCCGGACAAGACCAGTTCCAGGGCCTTTTTCCGGCCGGTAATCCTGGGAAAGATCAAAGCGGCAATGGGCGGAAAAACCCCAACCTGGATTTCAGGCTGGCCGAATTTGGCCTTTTCCGAGGCCAGGACCAGATCGCAGTATAGGGCCAGTTCACAGCCCCCTCCCAGGGCCGCACCCTGGACTGAGGCGATAGAGAGGGCCGGCAGGGCGTCCATACGCCTGAAGATCCCGTGAAAGACCTCGATCATCTCTTCCACCTGGTCCCCAAGATGTTCCGCTACATCCACCCCGGCTGAGAAGGCCTTGCCCTTGGCCTTGAAAAGGAGGAGTTTGATCTTCTCTTCCTTCAGGGAATCCAGTGCCTGATTGATCTCTTTTATCATGGCGATATTGAGTACATTGAGGGGGTCCCGGTTCAGGGTTATAATCCCCATTCCTTCTGTGACTTCCATTTGAATATGCTGGTAATTCATCGGTCCTCCTTAAAGAATAACATGAGATTTTTTTATCTTATTTCTTTTTCTTCCATAAAAAAGCTTCAATAAACGGGTCGATCCCCCCATCCAGGACTTCATCGACATTGCCGATATCCAGTTGCGTCCGGTGATCTTTCACCAGCCGGTAAGGGGCCAGGGTGTAGGAACGGATCTGGCTTCCCCAGGCGATATCGGCCTGGCCTTCGTGGATCTCCTTCTTTTTTTCTTCCTTCTTTTCCAATTCCAATTCATAGAGTCTGGATTTCAAGACCTTGAATGCCATATCCTTGTTGCGGTGCTGGGATTTCTCATTCTGGCATTGGACGACAATGCCCGAAGGCAGGTGGGTCAATCGGATGGCTGAACTGGTCTTGTTGACGTGTTGTCCTCCGGCTCCGCTGGCCCGAAAGGTGTCGACCCGGACATCGGCCTCATTAATATCGATCTGAATGTCATCTTCCACCTCCGGGTAAACAAAGACTGAGGCGAAAGAGGTGTGTCGTCTGCCCCCGGCATCAAAAGGAGAGATGCGTACCAGACGGTGGATACCGGTTTCGGAGCGCAGATAACCATAGGCGTATTTCCCCTCGATGGTGAAGGTCACGCTTTTGATCCCTGCCTCGTCGCCGGGTAACTGATCGATAATTTCGGTCTTAAACCCCCTGCGTTCACTCCAGCGCAGATACATACGGAGCAGCATCTCGGCCCAGTCCTGGGCTTCGGTGCCGCCGGCACCGGCGTGGATTGCCATGATGGCATTATTGACATCCTCTTCTCCGGAAAGAAGTTTGTTGAATTCCATCCGGGAGACCTGTTTATCCAGTTCCTTTAAGCGGGTTTCCACTTCGGCCAGAGTTTCCTGGTCCCCTTCGGCCGAAGCCAGATCATACAGGATTTCGGCTTCCTCCAATTGGGTTTGGGTTTGTTCCCACTCGGAAACGGCCTGACTGAGTTTTCCCCTTTCCTTCAGGATGGTCTTGGCCTGATCCTGATTATCCCAAAAGGCATTCTGGGCCGTCATCTTTTCCAGAACCGCCAGGCGTTCTTTTTTGGTGGTCAGGTCAAAGATAGTCGCCTAATTTAATCAATTTGTCTTTAATACGACTTATTTCTTCAATCATAGTCTTACTCCCCTTTATTATTTTGCTTAACCTCAGTCCCCTTTGGGCCGGTGTTTTTTCCTCTCGTGCCTCGCGCCTCGTCCCTCATGCCTAATTTTCTATTTTCGAACTAATCTTAAAGCCAATCCCACAAGGAAGATAAGGCCGCAAAAAACAATGATCAAGTCGCCATGGCGGGCATAAAAAGTCTTATCTTCTCTAAGAGGGATTGTAGCATAAATTCCCCCGGTTTTAAACAAAGGAAATCGTTCGGTGATCCGGCCAGTGGAATCGATGATGGCGCTGAAACCCGTATTGGCGGCCCGGGCCACCCAGACCCTGTTTTCTATAGCCCGGAAAGTTAGCATGGACAGGTGTTGGTAGGGCGCGGAGGTCTTCCCGAACCAGGCGTCATTAGTTATATTGACCAGAAGCCGGCATCCCTCCCGGCTATAAGCCCGGCTCAATTCCGGAAAAATGGTTTCAAAACAGATTAGGACACCTACCTTCCCCTTTGGATGATCCAACCCGTTACTGCCGGGGCCTGGTTTAAAATCGCCGATGGCCTGGACCATTTTCCCGACAAAGGGCAACCATTTCTTTAAAGGTACATATTCTCCAAAAGGGACCAGATGGACTTTATCATAGAAACTCAGCCGTCCTTCCGGACTCAAAAGATAGGCCCGGTTAAAAAATTGAAGCTCCCCGCCCTGATGACTTGCGGCCGGGCTCCCGAAGAGGAGATGGCTTCCGGTCCGTTGGGTCAACTGGAACATCTGGGGGGTCAAACGGGTTTCGTTTAAAAAATAAAATGGCACGGCTGTTTCCGGCCAGATAACCAGATCAGCGGCTTCAGCACCATATTTTAAAGTAAGGTCCATATAAAGATTAATGGTTTTTTCCTGAAAAGCCGGATTCCATTTCAAGGACTGATCGATATTCCCCTGAATGACAGCCACTTTCAGAGAAGGGACCAGTTGGTCCCTTTGTTTCTGTTTTGATAAGGCCTGGTAGCCGAAAAGGATGGTTAGAAAAACCAGGAAAGCGGTGAAGGCCCCTGCCTGCCATTTTCGGGACCTTTTTTTTAAAGGACCATGGGCCAGGAAAAGCTGAAACAGGGTCTGATTAACCAGGATGATCAGGAAAGAAACCCCCCAAACCCCGGTTAACTCCGCTATCTGGACCACCGGCAAATAGTTATACTGGGAATATCCCAATAATTCCCAGGGAAACCCGGTCAAAAGATAAGCCCGCAAAAATTCCAATCCCACCCAGACCGAGGGGGCCCACAGCAAAGAAAAAAGCCCTTCGGAAGGCAATAAACCCCAAAGCCAGGCAAAAGCCCCGGTGTAAAGGGCCAAATAAAAGACCATCAGCAGGAGGATGGAATAGCTGGTTACGGTGTCCAGACCCCCATAATAGTGCATGGAATGGGTTACCCAATAAAAAACCCCCAGGCAATAAGCAACACCGAAAAGGTATCCCAATCGGAATCTTTTTCCGGCCGGTTGACCCTCTAATGATTTTAATAATGGCAGGAATGCGCCCCAGGCCAGGATGGACCAGGAGATCTTGGGGAAAGAAAGAAAAACCAGGAGGGCACTGGCCAGGATTAAGATATATTCTTCAAGCTGTTTTCTTTTAAAAGGAAGCCCCATTAAGCTGATTGGTCCGTCGGATTCTAATTTGAGCCTGGCCATAAGTCCTTTTCCTTAACACAACTTGGAGTTCAGGGAAAGAAAAAGTTATCCCTTACCGATTGAATTAGGACGGTAATTTTTGAAGACCGGTTATTTCAGCGGCTTGAGAAGGTGGTGAAGGAACAAACCTTTATTAGCTGGTCCGGTCTTTTTGATAATAGGCAATATAGCGAAAGACCCGCTTGAGATATTTTTTGGTATCTTTAAATGGGGGAACCCCATTGTGGCGATAGACCTGGGTAGGACCGGCATTGTAGGCGGCCAGGGCCAATTTCTGATCTCCTTCAAAGGTATCCAATAAATCTTTGAGATACCGTACGCCGCCATCGATATTATACTTCGGATTAAAGGGGTCCTTAATCCCTAATTCCCTGGCCGTATTGGGATCTAATTGCATTAACCCCATGGCCCCCTTAGGGGAAACGGCCTGGGGGTCGAATTGGGATTCGGCATGGATTACGGCCTTGACTAAAGCAGGGTCCAGGGAGTGTTTGCGACAGGCGGCCCTGATCCAGTGGTCGTAGGTTGAGACTGAAGATTCTAATTCTTCAGGGCTCAGGGTTAAATGGGCAAAATTTTTTCCGGGGAGGGTGATGGACAGGTCAATCCGATTGATAAACAGGGTTGGCTCGGACTGGGCCGGGGCCGTCAACAAAAAATAAAATCCATTTACGCTTAACAAAGTGATAAGAACCAAACCAACCGATATTTTTTTTATATGAAGTTGTTGCATAGATATCACCTTTATTCTTTACAGGTCCATTGATAGTCCCCTGGTATAAAAAAGGGAACCCGTTGAACTGGATTAATAGCGTGAGCATCCCCCTTAAAAAAGTGAGCATCTCTGAAGGGTTTCCCCAGGTGGTCTTCATAATCCAGTCCCCAAATATTTATTTTATGGCTTTACTTATAACAGAAAAAAATTTTTTGTCAACTATTTTAAATATCTCGGTAAAACGATATTCTTATAAAATTGTTTAATTTCAATAGATTATACAAAAAACAGGCCATTATTTGAGAAAGATCGATTTGAGGTGGCCTCGAAGGCAAAAAGATGGTAAATTCAATAGGATAATTTATCCTTTGAACAACCCTGAAAAAAGAAAGGGTGCCCATGACTGCCGTACCATTAACCGTTATCGGGATCGACCTGGGGGGTACCCGGATAAAAGCTGGATTGGTCGATACCCGGGGGACGATCCACTTTTTAAAAAATTATGCTACCGGTGTTGAATTCGGTAAGGAACAGGTATTAAAAAAAATCATCAGGATCATTAAACACCTCATCAAAACAGCCAATGGAAAAGAGGCTTTTCCCAAATTAATCGGTTTGGGGGCACCGGGTTCAATCAACCGGGAAGAAGGCATCGTCCGCATCTCACCGAACTTCCCTGACTGGAAAGATGTTCCCCTGGCCAGGATTATTTCTAAAGAGACGGGGCTTCCGACTTTCATAGATAATGATGCCCAGGTCGTTACCTTTGGCGAAAAATGGGTCGGGGCCGGAACGGACTTGAATGATTTTGTCTGTTTAACCTTAGGGACGGGCGTGGGAAGCGGACTTTTCCTCAACGGGCGGCCCTGGTTCGGCATACAGGGAATGGGGTCGGAATTGGGCCATATAACCATTCAACCCCGGGGAAAACGATGCCGTTGCGGCAATCGGGGTTGCCTGGAGACCCTGGCCTCAGCCCCTTATCTGGTTCAAAAAGCCCAACAAGGCTTGGGGGAAAAAATCCCCACTATGCTTACCGAAGCCCTCTCCAAAAAATCAAAGACCCTATCTGCCAGACTCCTCTATGAAACAGCCCGGAAAGGAGATCCTTTCTGCATCTCCCTTTATGCGGAATTGGGAAAATTTCTTGGAATTGCCCTGGCCAACATTGTCCATATTCTGGGCATAGAAGGCGTTGTTTTGGGGGGTGGTGTCAGCAAGGCGTCCACAATTTTCTTGCCATATCTTGAAAAAGAATTTAAAAAACGATTAACTATGGTTCCTGCGGATAAGGTAACGATTCGTGTTTCGTTTTTAAGAGAAAAAAGCGGCATCCTGGGGGCCGCCAAAATGGCAATGGAAAGAGATAAGGAAAGCTGAAAGCTCAAGGCTATGGGCTATAGGCCATGGGCGAGGGGCAAGGTTCAACGTTCAAAGTTCTTATACTTGTAGTTTTATTCTTGAAACTTGCATCTTGAAACTTGCGACTTTATTCTTTAACGGGCCACTGGCCCCCAAGCCCCGGCCCCTATTTTCGTACTAAGCACTCATGCCGGGGGGGCACCACGAAGCATGAAAATAGGTTTTTCCGGACCTTGGACCTTGGACCTTGAACCGTATTTTCGTATTAAAGCACTGGAAAGGATATTATGGTCAGAAAGAAAAAGATCAGCACAAAAGAAATGCTAAAAAGGCCCGATGAATTCCTCACCCTCTCCACCCGGACGCTGAATTGGGTGAAAGATAATTATCAGAAAGCAATCTGGGTGGGCTCAGGAATAGTTTTCCTGTTGATTCTCTATTTTGGATATTCAGCTTATCAAAACAGACAGGAAAGACTGGCCCATGAAAAATATTTTTTAAGCCAGGAGTTGACCGATTCGGATCAGAAAATAAAACAAATGGAGGGAATTACCAAGGACTACCCCAGGACCAGGGCTGCCTACACCTCCTGGGTGACCTTGGGACATCTCTATTACCAGAAAAAAGACTTTCCCCGGGCTGTTTCTGCCTATCAAACGGCCTTAAGCAAAGGGAAATTCCCCCCTGCCGTCAAAACCCTGATCTTGGAGAACCTCGCTTATACCTTAGAGCAAAAAGGCGATTTACCCCAGGCGGCTAAAACTTTTTCAGAGATCGCCCAGGGAAAAGAAAATTTATTAAAAGAAGATGCCCTTTTAAGTCAGGCCAGGGTTTATCAGAAAATGGGAAAACCTCAGGAGGTCAAAGCCAGCTACCAAGCCTTTCTAAAATCCTTTCCAAAATCGGTTTATGCCCCGATGGTTAAAGACCGTTTGGCCCGGTTGTAAGGTTCGTTACCTGCTGGATTCTGAATGTCTGATAAAAATACTACGGGAATGACGGGTATGAAAGTCAAAAGGTTCAGATAAAAGCTTCAAATTTTTCAAAAGGCTATCTGGTTACTTATTTTCTTATTTTTTCACTTGACATGGGGTACCGGAAAAGATAGCGTAGCTACAATATAACTATTCTTATCAATGTAATAATACGTTTTATTTCCTTATCCTCTTTTTAGGAATGGGAAAACACTCGCTGGGAATTTTTTTACCGAAGGAGTGAAGTTATGCATGAGTTATTAAAAGGAAAACCTGGGGAAAAACTGTTGTTGTTGGGTAATGAGGCCATTACCAGAGGGGCCATTGAGGCCGGGTTGGCTTTTGCCACCGCTTATCCGGGAACTCCATCCTCGGAAGTGGCTTTGAACTTCTATCAAATTAAACAAGAATCGGATCTTTATTTCGAATACTCGACCAATGAGAAGGTCGCTCTGGAGGTGGCCTCCGGGGCGGCGGTCTCTGGTTTAAGAACCATGGTCACCATGAAACATGTGGGTCTGAACGTGGCCGCCGACCCCTTGATGACCCTGGCCTATACCGGCGTAACCGGCGGGATGGTCATTTTGACGGCCGACGACCCTTCTCTCTTTTCCAGTCAGAATGAACAGGACAACCGTTTTTATGCCCGGCTCTCCACCCTGCCCATGTTGGAACCGACGACGCCTCAGGAAGCCAAGGATATGACCCTGGCCGCCTTCGACCTTTCGGAAAAGCTGAAGTTGCCGGTCCTCTTACGAACCACTACCCGGATCAATCATTCCCGGGGGGTCGTCACCCTGGGGGAAATCAGACCTCGTCAGACCCAGGGGTCTTTTAAAAAAGACCCTTTCAGCTATGTGACCGTCCCGGCAGTCTCCCGAAACCTGCACATAAAACTCCTGCAGAAATATGATCAGGCCCTGGAACTGGCTAATCAATCGGCCTTCAATGAAATTATCGGCTCCGGAAAATGGGGAATCATTACCCAGGGGGTAAGTTTCTGTTATGTCCGGGATGCTCTGGAGGATATGAAGGCCGGAGATTCTTTTTCCGTATTGAAGCTCGGTTTTTCTTATCCCTTTCCGACTCAATTGGCCCAAAAATTCCTCGACCAGGTGGACAAAGTCTTAGTCGTGGAGGAATTGGAACCCATTGTGGAAGGAGAGTTAAAAGCCCTGGCCCAGACTATGGGGCGGAATATCTCCATTCAGGGCAAAGGAGTCGGCCTGCTTAACCGTCTTTTCGAATATGAACCGGCCCGGGTCCGCAGCTCCATTGCCGACTATTTCGGATTATCCTATCAAGGTCGGACCATGGTGGATCTTTCTAATATCCCCCCTCTGCCCGGTCGACCGCCCAACCTTTGCCCAGGGTGTCCCCATCGTTCCACCTATTACGCCGTTAAGAAAGTGGCTGGTGAAGAAGCTATTTACCCTTCGGATATCGGTTGTTATACCCTTGGGATGCTCCCGCCCCTCAGCATGGCCGACTTTCTGATCTGTATGGGTTCCAGCGTCAGCTCGGCTGCCGGTTTTTCCAAAGCCACAGGAAAACCGGTTATCGCCTTTATCGGTGACTCGACCTTCTTCCACTCCGGTATCACCGGCCTGGTAAATGCCGTCCATCACAACCACAACTTCACCTTGGTCATTCTGGACAACGAGACCACGGCCATGACCGGTCATCAGCCTCATCCGGGCGTTGACATGGCCTTGTTGGGACAGTCCGATACCCGGATCTCCATTGAAGAGGTGGTTCGAGGGATAGGGGTTAAACAGATCTCGGTCGTGACCCCCAGAAAGGTTAAGGAAACCATGGAGGCCGTTCAAAAAGCTTTGGACTACCAGGGGGTTTCCGTAATTATCTCCAAAGAAATATGCCCCTTGTATGCCAAAAAGGTTGCCCCGCCGACCAAGACACGCACCTTTATGATCAGCGAAAGCCGGTGCAAAAATCATCGGGACTGTGTCAATTTATTCGCCTGTCCAGCTTTTTATGTGGAAGGAAATCAGGTCAGGATCAATGAGAACCTGTGCATCGGCTGTGCGGTCTGCACCCAGGTCTGCCCGGAACATGCTATTTTGCCCAGGAAATAAGAGGAGGGCTTATGGATATTAAACGGATTGTCTTTGTTGGTGTGGGAGGTCAGGGAAATTTATTGTCCTCCCGGGTTTTAGGGGAAGCGGCCCTGTTGGCAGGCATTCCCGTCAACGTCAGTGAGGTCCATGGTATGGCCCAGCGCGGAGGGGTGGTCGAGTCGGCCGTGGTCTTAGGCGGTGCCTTGAGTTCCATTGTCTCTGATGGAGAGGCCGATGTTCTCATCGGTTTTGAACCTTCCGAAACCTTGAGGGCCTTAGGGAAATGCTCCAAAGAGAGCACGGTAATTACCAACGTAACCCCTTTAATGCCCTTTACCGTTGCTGTCGGCAAGGGGGTTTATCCCGATATAAAAGAAGCCCTGAAGCTGATCCGGGAAAAAGTAAAACGGCTGATCGCCCTTAACGCCGACGCCCTGGCCGCCGAGGCCGGTTCGGCCCTGGCCGTTAATGTCGTCATGCTGGGGGCCTTGGCCCAAAGCAACACCGTTCCCGTCACAGCCGATCAAATGAAAGAGGCCCTCAAGATGAACCTCAAAGAAAAACTTTGGGCAATCAATCTGAAGGCCTTTGATCTGGGCTTTGAAGCCGCAGCAAAAATATAAATAGCCGGTGCAAGGTACAGGGTATAAGATTTAAGGTTTTTCGTTAGAATCTAAACCCTGCACCGTGTACCTTGTACCGTAAACCTTATACCTTGCACCTTTTTTTATTTAAACCTTTCCTCCACTGCCCTGGCATGGAGCGGCAGACCTTCCTTTTTGGCCAACAGGGTGATGGTTTTCTTTAAATCCTGTAAACCCTTCCGGCTCAGATACTGGAAGGTCGGTTTTTTGATAAAATCATCCACCGAGAGTCCGGAAAACATCCTGGCACAGCCACCGGTGGGTAAGACATGATTGGTCCCCGAGGCATAATCGCCGGCTGGAACCGGTGCATAGGGGCCCATGAAAATTGAGCCGGCATGGTTGATCATCGGCAAAATAATCCAGGGATCATCAGTCACAATCTGCAAATGTTCAGCCGCATAAGCATTGGCAAAATCTACCGCTTCCATGAGAGTGGAAGTGACCAGAACCGCTGAATGACGGGTCAGGGCCGTCTGAATGATTTCCCTTCTATCCAATCCTGGCAGCTCTTGATTGATAATGTCACAGACCCTTTCGGCTAATTTCCGGGAGGGGGTCACTAAAACGGCCCCGGCATCCGGATCGTGTTCGATTTGGGAAAGAAAATCCCAGGTCATCCACTCCGGCCGGGCCGTCTCGTCAGCAATAATCAGGGCTTCGCTCGGTCCGGCCGGAGAATCAATATCAACCGTCCCAAAGACGGCCATCTTGGCCGCGGTCACAAATTTATTGCCCGGCCCGACAATTTTGTCCACTTTAGGTATGGATTCGGTACCATAAGCCATCCCGGCCACGGCCCATGGTCCGCCTACTTTGAAAAGATAATCCGCCCCGGCGATATGGGCGGCCACTATGGTAACGGGATCGGCCTTCATGCCTTTCTGCGGCGGGGTGCAGGCCACAATGGTCCTTACCCCGGCTACCCGGGCCGGGAGGATGTTCATCAGGACGCTTGAAGGATAATTGGCCCGACCTCCGGGGACATAAGCCCCGATGGTTTCCATGGGCCTTCGAACTCTTCCGGCCAGGATCCCGGGTCTAACCTCAATGGCCCACATTTCCCTTTCTAATTGGGCTTGATGGAATTTTTCGATATTTTGGGCCGCTTTTTTTAAGGCTTGCTGTACGGCCTTGTCGACCAGTTTATATGATGCCTTGATTTCTTCAGGTTGAACCAAAAGATCTTTCAACCGAATATCGGATTTATGTTTCTGGTAATGCTTTAGAATGACCTGGTCGCCTCCCTTTTGAACGCCCCGGACTATGTCCCGGGTTTCTTCATAAATATCCGAGATATCTTCCATGGACCTCTTAAGTAGGGTTTCTTTCCTCTCCGGGGATAAATCCGTCAGTTTTTCAGGTTTAATAAATACCACGGTGCTTACACTCCTCTATCTTTTGGAAATTTTGATTTAAAAAGATCAAACGGTTCTTTTAACCTGTATCGGTGTAATTGACAAGAAAAAATTACTTTTAGAGATTGATGGACTTGTAAAAAGTCCATCAAGTTTGAAATTATGGATTGGACGGGGTACAACGTTTCCGATAATCCTTTAAGGCTTCCCGGGTGCTGGGAAAGGCTAATTCATCCCAGGGAATTTCTTCATATTGAAACATTCCCAGTTCCAGGGTTTCATCACAAGCTTTAGGAACACCGGCCACGGCTTCGGCCAGATAAGCCACGATTACTACCGCCTTTCCAGGATAAGAATAGACATTCAAAAGACCATTTAATCGGACCTGGATATTGGTTTCTTCCAGTGTCTCCCGGATGGCGGCTTCTTCCAGGGTTTCTCCCCGATCGACAAACCCTCCGGGAATGACCCATTTACCATATCCGGGATTAATCCCCCTTTTGGCCAGAACAATTCTGTTTTCAATAAGGGTTACGGTCCCGGCAGCCACTTTGGGATCGAGATAATAGATAAAAGAACAAAGGCTGCAAACCAAGCGATCGGGTTCTTGGGGTTTTATCTTTTTGTTAACTAATTTTCCCCCACATAAGGGGCAAAAACGAAATGGGGGATTGATTTCATGGGATGGATGGTGGTCGGATAAAAATGGCTGGATCATAATTAGAGATATTATTTTGTATTTTGGAAAAAATAAAGACTTTTTTCTTGATTCCTGACGATAATCTCGCTATGAAAGACAACACGGTCTAAATTGGACCGATTATGGAATAGGGATCTGAACGGTTACAGGAGGACTATTTGGAAAAAGAACTTAATAAAAATCGCAGTCCTGAACGGAAAAAATCCATTGTCAGAGAATATGCGGAATCCATCATTATTGCAATTCTTCTGGCTTTGCTGATACGGGCCTTTGTCGTCCAGGCCTTCAAGATCCCTTCCGGATCCATGAAGCCCACTCTGTTGGTGGGAGACCATATTTTAGTCAACAAATTCCTATACGGGATAAAACTCAGAGTCCCCTTTACTTCCATCAATTATACCCTGATCCCTATCAGTTCACCCAAAAGAAATGATGTGGTCGTTTTTATTTACCCGGTGGACCCGAAAAAGGATTTTATCAAAAGAGTCATCGGACTCCCTGGGGATACGGTCCAGATCAGGGACAAAAGGGTTTATATCAACCATATCCCTATGGAAGACCCTCATGGGGTCCATACTGACCAGATGGTCATCCCTGAGACGGAACAACCCCGGGACAATACCGGACCTCTAATGGTCCCACCCGGCAAATTGTTTGTCATGGGGGACAATCGCGACGAAAGCTATGACAGCCGTTACTGGGGCTTTGTAGATCAAAAACAGATTATCGGACAGGCCTTTATTATTTACTGGTCCTGGGATAGATCCGAGTTTGGAGTCCGCTGGAAAAGATTGGGAAAATTAATTCGTTGAAACCTGGGAAGACCGGCCATTAGAGCCGCCTTCTAAGCCTTTTTGGACACAGATCAACTCGGATCGGCAGATTTTCGCCGATTGTGCAGATTTCCAAGATTTAATTGAAAAAAAGTTTCAAGTTGCAAGTTGCAGGTTTCAGATTTCCACTTTGAGCTTTCAGCTTTCAGCTTGTCTCTTGAACCTGCGGGTATCGGCGAAAATCTGCGTCCTAATTTATTTTCATTGTTTTTTTACCTTTCTTTAACGGAACGGTGAAGGTTATTTTGGTGCCTTTCCCTTTCCGACTCAAAATGTTAAGGGCCCCGCCGGCCATCCGGGCCCTTTCATCCATGGCAGTCAATCCCAACCCCCGTTCCGGGAGGGTACTGCTTATAACCTCCGGGAAATCGAACCCTTTCCCGTTATCCTTGATGGAAAAGACCACCTCTTCGCCGCGTTCCTTCATATCGATCAAAACCTGCCTGGCCTGGGCATGTTTCCCGATGTTGGTCAGGGCTTCCTGAAAAATCCTAAAAATAATAATTTCCTGCCCTTTGGAAAATGAAAAATCAGGTTCCTGGATCGTACTGATAATTTTGAAAGGATATTGTTTGGAATATTCACCCAATAGCCATTGGAGGGCTTCAAAAAGGCCCAGGTGTTCCAGTACCGAAGGACGTAAATCCCGGGACAGTCTTCGAACGTCTTCGGTCATCCGATCGATCGTATGCAAGGCTTGATCAACATCCGGCCTTAACCCCTCTTGATTTTCTTTGAATTTCTTCGCCAAGTTACTCAGTTGAAATTTTAAACCGATTAAAGACTGGCCCAATTCATCATGCAATTCAATGGCAATCCTTTTTCTCTCGTTTTCCTGGGCATTAATGAGTCGAGTAGATAATACCCTGAATTTTTTTTCTGATTTTTCTAAAGCTCTCTCAGCTTGTTTGCGTTCCTCAATTTCTTTTTTTAATTCTTTATTGGTCTTTGAAAGCTGAAGCGTTCTTTGCTTAACCCGTTGTTCAAGATGGTCATGGGCCTTTTGCAAGGCCTCTTCGGCCCTCTTTTTTTCGGTGATGTCTGTAATGATTCCGTTAACATAGGTGGGGCGCCCTTTCTGGTCTAAAATACCATTGGCCGTGGCTTGGATCCAGCGCCATTCTTTTTTTCGGGGATGATAAATTTGCATGGTTTCATCGAATTTAAAGGTCTTAGAAGCCCTGATTTGAGCTTTTTTTACCCTTTCCCGATCATCGGGATGGATATTTTCAAACCAGGTCTCAAATTTCATGCGATCGGAAGTCCCCAATATTTCATCCAGGGAAGGACCGGCAAATACGACGCTCACCCCATAAGGCTTTTTATCATCATAGGCCAGTCGATAGATGGCAAAATTCCTGGCGTTTTCCATCAGAGACCTTAAGTGCCCTTCACTTTCCTTTAAGGCTTTTTCGGCTGACTTTAGTGCGGTTATGTCTTGAGCGACCACAAAAGCCCCTCTGAGTTTCCCTTCCTCATAAATCGGCCTGGTATTCACGAGGGCCCAAATTTTCGACCCTTTTTTGGTTTTTATTTCTAATTCAAAGACACGGGGGACCAGCTCATTGGCCAGGATCTTTTGGAGCCTTTCAGCAAAAAGTATTTGACCCTCTTCGGTTAGAAATTCCATAGGATTCCCGGAAAGTATTTCTTCCCGGCTATAACCCAAATAATCACACAGGATATCATTTACCCTGACGACTTTTTGTTTCCAGTAGTCTATTTCCCAAATACCGATAGGGGCATGATCGACTATTTGCTGATAACGTTCCTGATTCTCCCTTAAGACCTCCTCCAGTTGTTTACGATCGGTGATATCCCGTACGATGAAAAGGATCTTATCAGGACCATAGGGCACTATACGGGCCTCAAAATAACAAACCTTCCCGGATACGATAAGGGTATGTTCCAAACATTCAATCCGGCCCGATTCTAAAACCCGATCAAAAAGGGTTTCCAGTTTTTCTGCCAAATCCTTGGGTAAAACTTTCTTGAAATGCTTTCCGAGAAATTTTTGGGGCGGTAAAAACAGAAGGGAAGGGTCCGGGGTGTGGTAGTCTATAAATCTGCCGTCCCTGCTTAAGACAAACATAAAGTCCGGAAGGGCCTTGAAAAGGGCCAGGTCCTCATTGCCAGGTTTTTTTAACATTGATTTTCCCTTCAACCCTTATCATATCATCAGGTCGCTTTCACAATTATCATATTCTCTTATTAAGACTTCAACAAAAAACCCCCACCCAAAGGATGGGAGGGGGCTTCTGAAGTTTCTATCCGGCCGATTTTTTAAAAAGCCTCTTCCGGGATATCGAGAGCCGAAAAGTCCTCCTGCTGAAGGGAAGTATAGCGGGCAAAGACATTGGGCAGGATATTCCGGCAGAAAAATTTGACCGTTTCTATTTTCCCCCGGTAAAAGATTGCATCGGCTGAGCCGGGCTCAACCTCTTTGAGCCGGTCCCGGGCCAGAAGGCCCTGCTCCAGCATCAGGTGGGCCATGAGGACCTCAGAAAAGCAATCCAGGAATCGGGTGGCCGTTAAACCGATCAACCGGATCTTTTCCCCCTGGAAATATTGCATATAACGCAAGGTAAAGTCACCGGTAGCCTGGGCGGCTTTAAATAGGAGTTTTAAATCCGGCCCGAAATCCGGGTCTTCTTTGTGCTGCCCGGTAAAGCCCATAATCCCCTGGATCCAATCCTGAAAAACCTTTCCCCCTTCCATACCCAGCTTGCGGCCCACCAGATCGAGGGCCTGGATATAGTTGGTCCCTTCCCAGATGGAGACGATCTTGGAATCCCGGGCATATTGTTCCACCGGGAACTCCTGACAATAGCCGACGCCGCCCAGGATCTGCATGGCATCCCGGATCAAACTATACCCGAAGTCCGAAAAATAAGCCTTGACCAGAGGTGTGAGCAACTCCACCTGACGAAAGGCCATTTTCCGGTTGGTTTCATCAGGATCCTGTTGGGCAATATCGATCAGGTAAAAAAGTTTACCGATCACGGCCCGCATGGCCTCGGTCCCGGCTTTTAGATTCATGAGCATCCGCCGCACATCTTCATGCTGAATAATCGGCACCCGGTCCCCGCTACGGTTGGTAAAGAGCGGCCCCTGGAGCCTTTCCTTGGCATATTGACGGGCGCAGTCATAAGCGCCGGCCGTCAAACCCAGGGCCTGGACCCCGCAACCCATCCGGGCCTCATTCATCATCTGGAACATCTTGGCCATGCCGCTATGGGGTTCACCCAGGAGAAAGCCTCTACAACCGCCGTTTTCGCCAAAGATCAGGGAACAGGTGGAAGAGCCGTGGATGCCCATCTTGTGTTCGATGCCGCTGCAAAAGACATCATTGGGCTCACCTAAAGATCCGTCCGGATTGACCCAGATCTTTGGTACGATAAAAAGGCTGATCCCTTTGGTCCCTGGAGGCCCCCCTTCTATACGGGCCAGGACCAGGTGGATGATATTTTCGGTCAGATCATGTTCTCCGCAGGTAATAAAACGTTTGTTTCCTTCGATCTTATAAAGGCGGGGATCTCCCGGGGCCTTATCAGGCACCGCCTTGGTCCGAAGCCAGCCGACGTCCGAGCCGGCGTCGGCCTCGGTCAGGCACATGGTCCCGGACCAGACACCGGTATTGAGCTTTTCGACAAAAAGGGCCTTATCTCCCTCAGTCCCATAGTGTTCAATAACCGCGGCATTGGAGATGGACAAACCGGGATAGGTCATGATGGACATATTGGCCGCTATAAACAGTTCGGCGATCAATCCGCTCAAAACAGCCGGCAACCCCTGCCCGCCGAAATCCGGCTTGGCCGCCAGGGCAATCCAACTGTTTTCGGCCATAACTTTCCAGCAGTGATGAAAGGAGCTCGGAACTTTGACTACCCCATTTTCATAGGTGCACCCTTCCCGGTCCCCATCCTGATTGGCCGGGCCCAGGACCTCTTTCCCGACCTTTATGGCCTCCTGAATGATCATCTCGAAGTCCTCTTCACTGAAATCCCGAAAGGCTTCGTATTTAAAAAGATCGGCCACTTTCAGGTATTCAAACAGCACAAACTTTATATCCCGATCGTCCCGATTAAAAAAATTTTTTCCCATTTTTACCTCCTGTAGACGCTCTGAGAATTTTTTCTGAATCTGTTTACTTATTAAATAGTTCACCTTTTGACGCTTGACTCCTTTTTACTATAAATAATCCCAAAAAGGAAGCGTAGAATTGCCATCAAAAAAGCGGCATTTGCACTCTCCTCTCATCTGTGTTAAATTCTTTGCAACACCTGACACGCAACCCCTAACAAGTAACGAGTAACCAGCAACGAGCAACTAAACCTATTCCCATGCAGCAAGATTTTAAACTGATTTCCCAATTCCAGCCCAAAGGGGATCAACCCGGGGCGATTAAACAATTAGTCCAGGGCGTCCGACAAGGTCTGGAACACCAGGTCCTCCTGGGGGTAACCGGATCGGGGAAGACCTTCACCATGGCCCAGGTGGTGGCTCAAGTGCAAAAACCGACCTTGGTCCTGGCCCCGAACAAGACCCTGGCAGCCCAGCTTTATGGAGAATTCAAATCCTTTTTCCCGGAAAATGCCGTGGAATATTTCGTCAGCTATTATGACTATTATCAACCCGAGGCCTACCTGCCTCAAACAGACACTTACATCGACAAAGATTCTTCCATCAATGAAGCCATTGACAAGATGCGTCATTCGGCTACCCGGTCCCTGTTAACACGGAACGACTGCCTGATTGTCGCCAGCGTCTCCTGCATCTACGGCCTGGGCTCTCCCGAGGCCTATGGGGGGATGCTCCTTTCTTTGCAAGAAAACCAGGAGATATCCAGGGAGGAGGTTTTGAGCCGTCTGGTGTCCATGCTTTATGAACGAAACGACTTTGACTTCCACCGGGGCACCTTCCGGGTCCGGGGAGATGTTATAGAGGTTTTCCCGGCTTACGAGGAAGACCTGGCGTTGCGTATCTCTTTCTTCGGGGACACCATTGAATCCCTCTCCCAGATCGATCCGCTACGAGGGAAAATACGAAACCGGTTGAAACAGGTTCATCTCTTTCCGAATAGTCATTATGTGACCTCTCAAGAGGGGATGGACCAGATCTACCAGGCCATCGAAACAGAATTAGATGAACGGATCACCTATTTCCGCTCTCAGAATAAACTGCTTGAAGCCCAACGCGTCGAAGAGCGAACCCGGTTCGATCTGGAGATGATGAAGGAGCTCGGCTATTGTCATGGGATTGAAAATTACTCCAGGCATCTGACCGGCCGACTCCCCGGCCAGCCCCCCCCTACCCTGCTGGAATATTTCCCCAAAGATTTCTTATTGTTTATTGATGAAAGTCATTTGGCTGTTCCCCAACTCCAGGGTATGTATCGGGGGGATCGATCCCGGAAACAGACCCTGGTGGATTATGGTTTCCGTCTTCCATCGGCCCTGGACAACCGCCCCTTGAATTTTAAGGAATTTGAAAGTCTGGTCCACCAGACCATTTATGTTTCGGCTACACCGGCTGAATATGAACTCAACCGGTCCGAAGGGGTCATGGCCGAACAGATCATCCGGCCCACAGGATTGATGGATCCCCTGATTCGAGTCTTTCCGGCCGACAACCAGGTAGAACACTTAAAAAAGGAAATTGACAAACGGGTCGCCCGCCGGGAAAGGATCCTGGTCACTACCCTGACCAAACGTCTGTCTGAAAATCTGACTGAATATTACCAGGAATTAGGGATAAAGGTCCGTTACCTTCATTCCGATATCGATACGATGGAACGGATCGAAATTTTGCGCGATTTACGTCTGGGGGTCTTTGACTGCCTGATCGGAATCAACCTCCTGCGGGAGGGACTGGACCTGCCCGAAGTCAGCCTGGTGGCCATCCTGGATGCCGACAAAGAAGGGTTTTTGCGCTCCACCCGTTCTTTGATCCAGACCTGTGGCCGGGCCTCCCGAAATCTTTCAGGAGAGGTCTATTTCTACGCCAATAAGCTAACCCGGTCGATGAAAGAGGCCATTGAGGAAACGGAAAAACGCCGGGCCGTTCAATTAGCCTACAATAAAAAACACAAAATAACCCCCACTTCGATCAAAAAATCGATTCAGGATATCCTTGCTTCGGTTTATGAAGCCGATTACGTTACCGTTCCCATAGCCAAGGAAAAACAAAAGGAATTTGTGGAACCCCACCAGGTCCCGCTTTTGATCAAACAACTCAGAAAAAGGATGAAAGAGTCGGCCGCCCGCCTGGACTTTGAAGAAGCGGCAGAGCTTAGAGACCGGATCAAGGTCCTGCAGGAAGAGGAACTGCTGTGGAAATAAAAAATAGGCATGGGGCGACAGGCGTGAGGTGGTGAAAGCCTGTATTATTAATAGGGATTCATTAACGATAGGAGTAGTCTAATATGAATTTACCCCCTCAGCTTTGGGGATTGGCTATCGGACTGATTGCCGGTGTCTTTTTGGCCTGGTTGTTTTTGCACTTAAAAACGGCCCAAAAAATTTTACAGGCCACCTTGCCCTTTCAATCTCAACTGGCCGTTATCGAGGAACGTCTGAAGGCTCGGGAAGCCGAGATCCAGGGTTTGGCGGCCAACAACCGGGAATCCGGCCAGGAAAATGAAAGCCTCCGTCAGCGGCTTTTACAGGAAGGCCAGGAAAGGGCAGCGGCCCAAAAAGAAGTCGAGCAGTTGGCCGAATGGAAAGAACGCCTTCAGGAACGGGAAAAGGAAATCAGGATCTTAAGGGAAGAGATCACCGGTCTGAAACAGAATCAGGCCGAAATAGAGACCACGTTACGTCAGGAACGAAAGGCCATGGAAGAAAAAATCATCTTCTTGAATGAGACGGCCCAAAAAATGGAAGATGCCTTCAAGGTCTTATCCGCCGAGTGTCTGAGAACCAACAATCAACAATTCTTAGACCTGGCCAAGACCCATCTGGAAAAATTTCAGTCCGAGGCCAAAGGGGATCTGGACCACCGTCAAAAAGCCGTGGAAGGCACCATCGCACCCTTGAAGGAGACCTTGGATAAATATGTTCAACAGGTTCAGGAGATGGAAACCGCCCGCCAACGGGCCTACGGGAGCCTGAGTCAGCACCTGGAAATGATGTCGGCAACCGAACAGCGTCTTCAAACAGAAACCGGCAATCTGGTCAAGGCATTAAGGGCCCCGCAAGTTCGGGGCCGTTGGGGGGAATTAACTCTCAAACGCGTGGCTGAGTTGGCCGGCATGTCCGAACATTGTGATTTTATTGAGCAGGAATCGGTAACGGCCGATGAGGGCCGATTAAGGCCTGATATGATCGTCCGCCTGCCCAACAGAAAATGGGTGGTCGTGGATGCCAAGTCTCCGCTGCAGGCCTATCTGGAATCCCTTGAATGCCCGACTGAAGAGGAAAGAAAAACAAAATTACGGGAACACACCCGGCAGATCCAGACCCATATGCAGAAACTCTCCTCCAAATCCTATTGGGATCAATTTCCCGAGACCCCGGAATTTGTAATCCTTTTTTTGCCCGGAGAGAATTTTTTCAGCGCCGCCCTGGAACAAAATCCCAACCTGATCGAAGAAGGGGTCAATCAGAGGGTAATCCTGTCCACTCCTACGACCCTGATCACCTTATTACGGGCCGTAGCCTATGGCTGGCGTCAGGAGGCCCTGGCTGAAAATGCCCAGGCTATCAGCGAATTGGGCAAGACCCTCTATGAACGCCTGGTCAAATTAGCCTTGCATTTTGGGGAAGTGGGGCGATCATTAGACAAATCCGTTCATGCCTATAACGACGCCGTCGGCTCCCTGGAAAGCCGGGTTTTGGTGGCTGCCCGGCGATTTAAGGAATTAGGCATCAGTTCCAAGTCCCAGGTCCCTGAAATAGGTCCGATTGAAAAAAATACCCGGAATCTTCAGTCCCCCGAGTTTTGTGCCGAAATAGAAGAAGATATCAGAAGATAAGGAACATCATGGAACCCATAGATAAAACAAAAATCCTTCAACAAATCGCCACCAAAGATTATCTCCCCTCCCTTTCCCCCCTAACCATCCAGTTAATTGATGTGGCGGCAGACGAACACGTTTCCATATTGGATCTAACCCGGATCATTGAACAGGACCCGGGATTGACGGCCAGAATATTGAAATTCGTCAACAGCGCCTTTTATGCCCAAAGGGAACGGATCTCGTCCATCTCTTACGCCGTGATGGTTGCCGGCTTCAAAAAAATCCGTCTGATGGCTCTAAATATTTCATTAAAAGATACTTTCCCCTTAGGCAAAGTAAACGGGATGGATTATGATTTTTTTTGGAAAACCTCTCTCTATCGTGCCCTGTTGGCCCAAGGTTTAACCAAAGGTTCGGATCTTTCCGACCGGCTTGATCCTGATGAAGTTTTTACCGCCGGACTGATCCTGGAAATAGGATTGTTGCTTTTATTCCATGTTTGCCCTGATTCTCTAAAAGATTCTTTTCCTGGCGGGAATGTTCCATTGGAAGAGACCCTTAAATGGGAAGAGGAAAACCTGGGCATCAACCATCGGGAATTGGGAAGGCTCACCCTTCAGCACTGGCACTTTCCGGACCAGATCATTGAAGCCCAGAAAATCTTCGGGACGGCCGCCTTAGAAGAGGGGACCTCGGACCTAAGCCTATTTCTGGAGGTCGCTAGGATTTGCACCCAGCTTTTCTTCGGCACCAGGGATGACTTTGCCTACTTAAAGGAAATCGCCAGGATGTTAAAGAAAGATTTGGATCGGGTGAGTGAAATCCTTTCCGAGGTCTTTTTTAAAGTGGAAGAAATTGCCCGCGAGCTCCGTCTCCAGATCAACTCCAGTAAAGACCTGCTGGAAGTCATGGAGAAGGCTAACCGGGCTCTGATCCGAATAAATGGGTCTTTAGAAAATAATCTGAGTAGAATGATCGGTCTGTTTTCCCAGGAGGACCAAAAGACGGATCAATCTCTTACAGAACCGTCCGGGGAAAGGAAAAAATTCCTTGAAAAGGCTATGGATGCCGTAGCCCACGAAATCCGGAATCCCTTAATGGCTATCGGCGGATTCGCCCAGCGCCTGGTAAAGAAAGGGGAAGAACAGGTCAATGTCATCCAATATGCTGAACTAATCGCCCAGGAATCCCGGCGTCTGGAGCAGGTCTTGAATGATTTAATGGACTATTCCAACCCTTATCAGCCCGTTTTTCAGGACCTGGATTTAGTCCCGGTCCTGGAAAAGGCCATTGAAGGGCTTCAGGATAGTCTGACCCGTCAACAAATTACTCTCGTAAAAAAATGGCAAAAAATCCCCAGGTCTATTCCTCTGGAAAAGAATGGATTTCAGAAATCTTTTCAACAGTTACTGGAAATCATTATCCATCAGGCGGGGAAAGGCCACCAGGAAATAATCATTTCCCTGGAAACTCCGGCATTAACGCCTCAGATCAAAATAGAGATAAAATATCAGGGAGAGCCGCTGCCTGAAGAAACGCAGGAAATCCTGCTCGGCCATGATTTTTCCAACAGATCTTTCGGGAAAAGCCTGGGACTTTCCCTCAGTCGGAGGGTTATCGAGGCCCATAAGGGACGGATTGAAGTTAACTCGGAAGAGGGTGAAAACCGCATCTCGATAGTCCTTCCCATTCCTTCCCGAGCTTAGTACTAAAATACGGTTCAAGGTTCAGGGTTCAGGGTTCAGGGTTCAGGGTCCGGGAAGACCCATTTTCATGCCTCGTCGGTGCCCGCTTCAAGCGAGTATGAGGGTTTAGTACGAAAATAGGGGTCGGGGGCCCGTTAAAGAATAAAGTTGCAAGTTTCAAGATGCAAGTTTCAAGAATAAAAATGCAGGTATAATAACCTTGAACGTTGAACTTTGAACCTTGCCCATATCCTATGCCCATAGCCCAAAGACTCTATGAAACCTTGAACCCTGTACCTTGAACCTTGAACCTTTCTTTTTTGTCCTGCCATAGGGCATGGGGTCTTATCCGCTAAATACTGCATTCTTCCTCCCAAAATACGGGTTCTCCATTATTTCCTTCTTCCTGAGAATAAGATAAGTTACTGATTAAAACCTCATGCTCTTCAGGGGGCAAGACGAAGCATAAAAACCGGTTCAAGGTTCTAAGGGACAGGGTCCAAGGGTTTTTCACTTGAAACTTGCATCTTGAAACTTGCAACTTCATTTTTATGTCAAAGACTTGGAACCCGATGGTATCTGATATGAAAACGGAGGATTGAATGACTGCCCCGATTAAAATACTACATATTGATCCTGATTTTAATATAACCTACTTTATTTTCCGTTCCGGGGCTTCGATCCAGTCTTCTGTTCCCATCCAACAAGCTGTTCAACTTTTAAAAACGGAGGAATTTGATTTAATTCTTTCGGAACCACATAATAAGGCTATAATGAAGAATCAGGACCTCTTAGAAGAAACAGAGGCAAACCCTTTTAGCGAGTTAAAACAAAAAGAAAAAAAATAAAGGAGGTCTACTCAAATGGAAAAAACAGCTAATTATGATTTTTTAAATTCCCCGTTAATGGGCATGGATGAAATTAATTTTATCTTATTGGATTCGGAAGTGGCTGAAATTTCTTCTTCTCATCTGAAAAAAAAGGGGGTACAATCTGAACTAATCAATATTTTAAAGAATGACCGGACCGGGACGCTTTTGCTGCCTTTCATCAACCACGAATTCAAGTAAGGAGGGCCCCATGTTTGCACCGAAAAATATCCTTGTACCAACAGATTTTTCCGAATATTCGGATAGAGCCCTGCAAGAGGCCATAGACATCGCCAGACAATATCATTCTAAAATCTATCTATTGCATGTTACCCAAATGGTGATCCATTGCACGGTCGACTATTGTCTTGATCCCCAAACGATGGCGCAAGTGGAAAATGAAACCATCCAGGCCTCTAAAAAAATGATTCAGGATCAAACAGGCAAATTCCCCGATTCAAAAGATATTGAGATCGTTACTGAAATAAGAAAAGGCACCCCTTATGAAGAAATCCTGAAAGACCAGCAGGAAAAAAAGGCAGACCTGATCGTCATCGCTTCCCATGGTCAAACCGGTTTAATGCGTTATCTTGTCGGTAGTGTAGCGGAAAAGGTCCTCAGACATTCAAAAAGTCCGGTTCTTTTAGTCCGGATTTAAGAGGAAGAATATTTTTTGATAAGTCCTTTTCTCATAGCATAGGCCGTCAGGGCTGAAACGCTATGGAGATTTAATTTTTCCATGATATTGGCCCGGTGTTTCTCAACGGTATTAGGGCTGATGGAAAGGGAATCCGCGATATCCTTATTCTTTTGCCCTTCACCGATTAACCTGAGGATCTCCCGCTCCCGAAGGGTCAGGGTGTCCCAAGGTGACATAATGGACTGATCCTTTTTACTTTCCAGATACCCCTCAATGACCTTTTTCGAAACGCCCGGACTGAGCACCCGTTTTCCGGACAAAATATTCCGAATGGCCTGCAGGAGTTCGGTATTGGTGGAATCCTTTAAAATATAGCCGTCCGCTCCGGCCTTCAGGGCGGCTATGATGTACTCTTCGCTGTCGTTAACGGTCAGGGCCAGGATTTTGATCTCAGGCCATTTTTTTTTGATCTCCTTGATGGCCTCCATCCCGCTCATCCGAGGCATGGAAAGATCCATTAAAACCAAGTTCGGAAGGAGTTTATCAACGCTTCGAATGCCCTCCAGCCCATCGCCTGCCTCGCCGATTATTTCCAGGTCCGGCTGAAAAGAAAGAAGAGACCTCAGACCTTCTCTGAGAATGGTTTGGTCTTCGACAATAAGGATACTTTGCTTTTCAACCATTGATCTTATCTCTAAACAGGCAATAAGCTTTTCTTCATCATAAACGATTCGACAGAACTCAGGGCCCTTGGCAAGTGATTCTTATGTTTTATATTAACTAAGGGACCGGGTATGGAAAATAAGGTAAATACTGTATATTACTATTCCCAAGACAGTATTTTTCAGTAGGGGTAACCGATGTGCGGGGTTTTGGGCAGTTTATGACATAGTTCTATACAGACCCATCATCTTCCGGTTGAGTCGGACCTGCAATCCCCTCCTTCCTCCCAGAAAGGGAGGAAGGAGGCTTAGTGGGTATTTTCAAGCATCTTGGCGTTTCTCGATGTCAAGGGAGGATTATTATGGTTTTGGCGGCTTGGGGGGGCTGACCATCGCTTCTCCATCAAGCACCACTGTACCTTGCTGGTTCGTGCAGGTCGTTTTCAAACGGAGCCGCTTTTTCTCAGCAAGAATTTCCAGCACTTCAACCCTGGCCGTGATCGTGTCTCCGATACGGACCGGGGACAGAAATTCAAGTTCCTGTTTGATGTAAATCGTCCCGGGGCCGGGCAACTGATTGGCAATAACAGCGGAGATAAATCCGGCGGATAACATTCCGTGGGCGATGCGGGTTTTAAAAAAAGTTTTTTGGGCGTAAGGTTCATTGACATGGGCCGGATTAAAATCACCGGTGATACCGGCATAGAGATAAATATCACTTTCCGAAATCGTTTTTCCGAACTCGGCGCTGTCTCCTACCCGAAGTTGATCAATAGTCTTTCCGATCATAAAGATGGTCCTTTCTGAAGGTGTTTTAATTTTGAAAAGGAATATTTCAGCCCATGGGGCTTATCCTTTGTAACCGGGACTTGCCATATTTTAATTTCTTGAATGCCGCCGTCGCTCATATACTCCTTATATTAAGAATAGGTCAAGCCTAAAAAACACTCTTGTTTGGCAGCTAATGGGTTCCGTTTCACTTCACCCACTCTGCGGGCTATTTCAAGTTTTTTGAAAAATCCCGTAAATGGTTGTTCCTACCGGCAAAGAAATCCCGTGTTTGATGAGACTGGATTCATATGCTAAAAGAAGATAGAAAACCCGGTTGATTACTTTGGGCAGGGCCATGAAATGGACTTTTTGCTTGAGGGAAGATCTCTTAAGCCACCGTTGTAAGGCGACCGGCAAAAAAAGGAAGAACATCCAAAAACCCAATTCCACACACCGGAAATCGGTTAGGAGATTCCGGATGATTTTCTTATCATATCGTCTATAATGATTCAAGGCCCGGTCATGGGCCCCGTAAAGGCACTGGAATGCCGGAACGGTAAAAACAAAATACCCTCCCCGTTTCAGGACCCGGTTTACCTGCTGAATGGCTGTCTGGTGGGCCTCGATATGTTCCAGTACGTCAAAGGCGATGACCAGGTCAAAACAATTATCCGGAAAATCAAGAGAGCATAGATCGTTCTGCTTTTTTTGTAAAACCTCGTCTTCCGGAATTAGGGCCAATAATTCCTTGTCCGTATCCACTACGACCACATCTCCATGTTTTTTTATAACCGACAGGTCGTCCCCTGTTCCGGCCCCCACATTCAACAAAACCCCTTTTTTCACAGTCTTGACTTTATTCAGGAGTACTTCTATCAATTTCTTTTTGGCCTTGAAATAAAAAAATTCCGGGGTAGCTCCGGCCTGGAGATAATGACGATCCATTTATCTGACCTTATAAAGGAGCAGAAGAGGAACCCCTTGAATACTGCGAGCTAATATGGGTTCTTTGCCTTCCTGGCTCCAGCGGTTGATCATAGCTTTTTCCCCCGGATTCTCATCAAAATACCCTCTTAATGAACTTTTCCGCATCAGGATTAAATAATAATCAGAATCAGGACCTTTCACCAGACGAATATCCTTTCGAAGCATCCCTCTGGCCTGATATTCGACCAATAGAAATTGGCTCATCGTTCCGTTAAGGGTGGCCCCGGGGGGTAAAGACTGATTGACTTGAATCAAAAAAGCAGGGTTGATCACTTCCTGCAGATAAGTCACTTCCAATCCTTTCTGATCTGCCCCTCTTACCCCTCCGACCAGAATATTGTAATAACTCAATTCAAAGGGATGGATGGCCAGTAAGGAAAAAAAAGCCGGCACTAAAATCAGACTCATGGCACTTAAGGAAATAATTTTTGCCCCGGCAGTTTCTCGACCCTGGCCTTTAATAATAGCTGAAAAAATTTTTACCAAGGCATCAAATCCGACTCCGGCCAGGATGGCTAAAAAAGGGAATACGGGCAGAAGGAGTCGAACACCATCATGGATTACCGCCCCTGGCATAAGGGGAAGAATCAGCAGAAAGAGGGCACAAAAAACAGGCAGGCTGTGCCCGGGCGATGATCGAAATTTTTGAACAGAGGCTATGACCCCTGACACTACAGAAAAAAGGATCGATAGGGGGATACTGACCCCCAACATAAAAAATGAATAATACCAGGGTAAATGAGAGGTAGAATATATCTTATTATAAAAAAGGGTCCCAAAAGAGGGCCGTGTGATACTGGCGTTGATGAACTCCAGAATCTTCGGTGCAGTGAAATGCCATAGGTAGGGGTAAAGCAAAACGAGTATCATCGGAGATAAAAAAACAGCGGCATAAAAATTTTTATATATTAGCGATCGATTATCTTTGTACAGAAAAGACCAGAGGATCAGGGGAATCGGGATCAGAAAACCGGGGAATTTTGTAGCCAGGGCCAAGCCTAAAATGAGTCCGAAGGCAACACTCCAGGAGATTTTTTCCAACCCACGCCAAAAGGTATAGGCCGTTAAAATCCATAGGGTGGAAATGGGAATATCCGTCATGGCAAAGTGGGCGTGACCGAAAAGGTGGGGCATGGCCAGGGTGCTCAGCATGGCCAGCCAAGCCGCTGCCCCGCCGGTTAATGCCTGGGTCCAGACCCAGACCACCCAGAGAAGGACTAAAAAAAACAGCACGGTGGAAAGGCGAAAGCCCTGCACTTCGCCCAGGAAACTTCCAGTTCCCCACCAGGTCAATCCCGAAAGGATTCGCGACAAAGGAGGATGGGGAACATGATAAGGATCCCAATGCCAAAACTGGGAGATAACCGAATCCTGAAGCCAGACCGAACCCTTTCCGGTCCAGGGCACTTGGAAAACCTTACTGATCCAGTCCATGTGCAAGGCAGTAGCTTTAAAATAGAAAGGCTCGTCCCAGGTGATCCCGTAATGATGGGAGGTTGAGATGATCAAGACACCGATGGCAGCTAAAGTTAGAAGAAGGGCTGTTTTATTTGACATCTTATACTTAAGTTGATTCCCCATGACGGTCGATCTTCCTATGTCTCCACTTGACCCTGAAAAGCCCCAGGAAACTGGCAATCAGATCTTTCCTTAAACGAACCCTGGTCTCCGAACGGTTGTTCCAAACCACGGGAAGTTCAATCCTCCGGTAACCCAACTGTTCAGATAAATACAGCAGCTCGGCATCAAAGCTCCAGTCCGAAAGGGTCATCCGGGAAAACAGATCTTTGGCCGTATATGCTTTGAACATCTTGAATCCACAGGTAAAATCAGAAACCCGCAAGCACAGGATAATTCGGGAAAGAAAGGTGAACCCCCTGCCAAGAGTCTCCCGGACAAAAGGTTGATGTACTATAACCTTAGCCCCGGGCGCCTTTCTGGAACCGATGGCCAGATCATAGCCATTGGTTAAGGTCTCCAGGAAAGTGGGCAGTTGATCAAAGGAAACGGACAGATCCATATCGGAAAAGAGTATGATTCTGCCCCGGCTTGTCATCACACCCTCCTTTAACGCCCCACCTTTCCCCCTGTTTTTGATCAGGGTTAACAGCTTAATACGCCGATCGTTGCGGATCAGGTCTTTGGCGATATCGATTGTTTTATCCCCACTTCCATCATCCACGAGGATGATCTCAAAGTCAATACCGGTTTGTTCGAGGTATCGCACCACCCGAAGAAGGTTATTTTTCAAAATAGCCTCTTCATTATAAACCGGAAACACAATCGAAAGATAAGGGGGCACAGTTTATCCGATCGATTTCTTTTTTCGAAAAAAGAAAAATCCGAGCAGGACGGTTATGGTTAACAATGAAATAGCCAGCCCCAGCTTCAGGGATAGCGGTTCATAAGCAAACCGAATGATATGATGCCCGGGCCCTAAGGAGATTGCCCTGAAGGCATGGTTGGCCCGGGATATCTTCCCTTCCTCTCCGTTAATCCAGACCCTCCAGCCGGGGTAATAGGTTTCACTCAAAAAGAGGATACGCGGCCCGGCGCAAGAGACATCCATATCGATTTGATTCAAACGATAATTTGAGAGACGGAGGCTGTCATAGGCCGGTGTCGACCCTTTGCCTGGGCGGGGCGGTTCAGGGGGCTCTTCCAAAAGGACTGTTTGGGTCGGGTTAAAACCCTTTTTCCTGATTAAATCGATTCTCTCTTTACCATTCTTTATCACCTCATATCGGGAGACCAAAAAGGCCCTAGGCAGCATGGCCCTGTTCTCGTAAAGGTGGGCAACTATCGTTTTATACTCCTTTGGACGATGGGGGAAATCTTTAAGGGGGGATAGGGGCATCACATAGGATTCCCCCCGGCGGATCAATTTAAAGGCCGGGTCTTCAATGGCCTGATGCCAGAGGATGAATTTTACATTCATCAACCTCAAGAGGTCAGTGGCCTTTGGATCAGAACCCCCTTCACTTAGAACAGCCAGAAGGTCCTGGTATGGATGGTAGGTCATGATCCCGAATCCCGATGTATTATAAATTTTATGGACCAAGGGATATTCAAAATACAAATTTTCTTTTAAAATATAATAAATTAAGCCATCCATCTCCACTTTTTGAGGAAGTTCTGTCTTGTTCATCAGGGGATCTACATAGATACGGCCTTTTTCGGAATCGGCCAGAATGGCTTTCAAATTGGGGCTTAGTGAATAAAAAGCCTTCGGGTCAACACGCCGGTAAAAACCCCAGTTGGCCAGGAAAAGATCCAGGATCAGCAGGACAACCAAAGCAATCTGCCCCATTTTGATAGAAATCTTCCGATCCGCCAGAAAGACAAAAAATAGAAAAGTCAGTAATGCAAAGAAGGAAAAGCGTTCCAGGTTATGGATATTCAGCCCCCAGGGACGGGCCTGACTGACAGGGAATGACGATTCCAATAAACCAACCAGGGACGATCGAAAAAGAAAAAGAATCAATAAAACGGACACAAAGAAAAAAGCCAGGGCAAGGCTGATTTTTTTAAAGGTAACCAGTTTTTTTTGGGGATACTCCAGCAGTCGGTTGGATAAGACGTCCCAACCCAATCCGGTCAACAGGCAAATAAACAGATTGGTGATAAAGAAAAATTTGACCGGATAACGAATCGTATGGACACCGGGAACAATGTTATACAACCATAAATACAGAGGGGTATTCCTTCCCAGGGCCAGGAGCAGGGATCCGGCAAGAAAAAGGCCGAACCAGCCTTTTCTTCGATCCCGTCCCACAAAGAAAAAAAGGACCAGCAGAAAGGGAATGATCCCCAGGTAAATACTTTTCAGGTAGTTTTGATCTGTTTTATAAAACTCAATCCCCCGCCAAAAAAAATCAGGGAGGAAAACGTACAATAAGTCCATCCACCCCAGAGACCATCTGGTCGCCTCCTGATAGGTAAATCCAATGGAGCGCAACGAGTGTCTGACCATTTCCCAGAAAGGGAGGATTTGGACTGCTCCAAATCCGAAAAATACAATAAATACCAACCCGGTCATTCGGAGCCGTCCCTTCAGGGGGTAAAGACTTTCCACGGGCAAAAGAGAGTAGGGAAAGAAGGCCAAAACAAGAAGTATAGCCTGTGTCAGGAGAAAGGCCTCAATCCCTCCTCCCAAAAATTGGACTACGATAGTGATTAGGGACAGGAGGGGATATTTCCAGGATGGTCCCCGGAGAGCGCGGAGAAAGAAAAAAAATATCAGGGGAGTCCAGGTGACGGACTGGAGGGTATTCAATACATTGTGGATGGACATGAGAAAACCGCCCAGAGAAAAGGAAAGGCTGGCCAGGGAGCCGGCTATTCGACTGCCCCCTATTTCCCTGGTCAATAGGTAGACAAACCAACCAGAGAGGAAAAAATGCACGACGATGGTCAGGTTGAAAGCAAAATCAAGGGGAAAAACCAAAAGCAGCAGGTTAGGGGGATAGAGGATACCGGTCTGCAAGGAAGCGAAAAGAGGCTGCCCTGAAAAGGAATAGGGATTCCATAAAGGCAGTTCTCCGCTTTTGACTGCCTCAACCCAAAGCTTAAGATTGGGGAAAAAAAAGATGGGTAGATCCCGCTCGACCATCAGGTTAGACTGGGTTAGAGCCTCCCAGAAATAGAGAACGGTCAGGGCCGAAAAGGAAATAAGAAGAATGAAGCCGGTCAGACGTTTTTTTAACATAAAAAAAGGGCCGCACAAGGGTAATACGGCCCTTTTCAAACCTCCATATACTCTCAGGTGGTCGGAGAATGGGTGGACACAATGTTCGGAGCCGTAAAACTCCAGGAATAACTTACGCTGCTGATGGTCGCCTGAAAGGTGTTGGCCCCGGAAATGGCGATCCCGCCACTGTCGGACATATAGCTGTTTCGGACAATCGTCGGCGTAAGTGCCGTGCCAGAATTATTAATCGCATAATCTGCATAAGCAATAGCTGCGGCGGCCCGCAGATTTCCGGTCAAACCTCCAGCGGCGGCCACCCGGGCCTGGGAACGCATATCCACATACCGCGGAATAGCTACGGCGGCCAGGATCCCGATGATCACAATAACGATGATCAACTCAATAAGCGTGAAACCTTTCTGATTTCTTGAAATGGATTTCATTTTTTCACCCCCTTTCTTCAAAAATTAATGTTTAAAGCAAAAATAGTTCTTTTTCCTACAAATGACTTATCAGAGATTTTTCAAAATGTTAACATAAATTTATTACTAATAAAAGCTGTTTTTGTAAAGAAAAAAAAGCTTCTCTCTACCCTCCCCCTTTGGCCATTTTGGCCATGTCCCACATGGGCATAAAGACGGCTAAGGCCAGGAAGACCATCATGGCCCCCATAAAAACGATCATGATGGGTTCGATCAGGGAAGACAGGGTTTTTATCGAATTATCGACCTCTTTGTCATAAAAATCCGAGACCTTTTCCAGGATATCGTCCAGGGTGCCGGAAGATTCCCCCACGGCGAACATCTGATAGACCAAAGGCGGAAAGATGGTCTTATCTTTCATTTTCTCGGATAAGGTCCCGCCATCCTTGACCGATTGTTGAATGCTCAAGATAATTCTTGCAATATAGACATTTCCCACTGTAGAGGCGGAGATCTCCAGGGTCTGGAGCATGGGCAGGCCGCTGCGGTTCAGGGTCACGAACATGCGGGTGAAATGGGACATGGCGATTTTTAAAAATACAGGACCCATAACGGGAATCCGGATTTTAATCAGATCCCATTGAAGACGACCGGTTTCGGTTCGGACATACCATTGGAAAAGGCCTATCAGGGCGCCGATAGTCCCGAAAATAAGATACCAGTAATTGGAAAAAATATAATGCAGGCCCAGCATCATACGGGTGGGCAGGGGAAGGGCCGATTTAAAACTTTGGAACATCCCCATAAATTTAGGGATAATAAAATAAATGGCGAAAAGGAAGGCCCCGATCAAGGCCCCGAAGACCATCTTGGGATATCGGGTAGCCGATTTGATACGGGCCTTTGTTTCTATGTCGTACTCTAAAAAAGACCCGATACGATTGAGGACTTCTTCCAGTTTCCCGGAAGCCTCTCCGGCCCGGACCATGTGGATATATATCTCTGAAAATATTTTTGGGTGGCGTGCCAGGGCATCGGATAAAGGGTCCCCTTCCTTTACCCGATCTAAAATGTCCTGGACAGCGCTGCTGAGCGTGGGGTTCTTTGCTTGTTCCGCCAGGATCGATAACCCGGTAGTAATGGGTATACCGGCCCGGATGATGGTCGCTAATTGGCTGGTAAAAAAAAGAAGCTCCTCCGGCTTCACTCTCCGGAAAATATCTAATAAAACCGATGAAATTTCCTGCCCCGAACCGACGACCTCCTTCGACCCCATTGGACCGGTAACGGATTTCCCATCCTTCTCCTGAATGAATACCGGTATATAGCCCATCATTCCGACCCGGCCGGCGATATCGGCCCGATTGGGGCCTTCCATCTGGCCGGTAATGAGCTTTCCCCCGCGATCTCTGGCCTTATAAAAATATTGAGGCATTGGTCTGTCTAATCCAATAAACTCTTGCTATGGGCTTTTAAAGTATGATAAAAAAAAATTAATTTAGGAGGAACCTTAATGACAAAAGATGCCATAAAATTGGTTCAATGTCGCCTCAGCAAAAAAAAGGGTTCAAAAACCAAATTCGAGACCCGCTTCGTCCCCTACCAGGAATATGAACTATGGAAATATTTTATCACTCGTCAATATGAGTTCCAGATTTCCCGTGAGGAAATCTTCCTCTGGCTGCCTAAAAAAGAGTTCGACCGGAAAAAGGACCGATTTTTACATGTCGATTGGATTCCAGTCCATAAAGTAACCCTATATTTCTTTATGAAAAATGAGGGGGTTCTGGTCCCGGTGACCCGTTTTTTTCAGGAATCCGATTACAATAAAGTAAAACCCCTGTTTCTAAAACATTTTGAAGAATTCCAGGATGAGAGTCATATGACCAAAGTCCTGGAACACGTTAAAGAAGAAAAAGGGGTCTGCCTGAAAAACCTTTAGTTTTTAGACAAACTTCGCTTCCTTAGGGGTTACCCGGTTCAGTTCCGCCACAGTAGTAATCCCGGCCAAGACCTTGCTGATCCCATCTTCCCGCAGGGATTTCATCTGCTGTTTCTGGCGGGCATAGTTCTCAATTTCCCTCTGGGTTGCCTTTCGAAGGATCATCTCTTTCAGCTCGGTGTCCACGATTAATATTTCAAAGATCCCCAACCGGCCCTTATAGCCTGATCCTTTGCAAAAGGAACACCCTTTCCCCCGCTGTAAAACCACTGCTTGATTCGGGGGGAGTCTTAAGTCCACGAGATCTTCTCCCGAGGCGGGATAAGGTTCTTTGCAGCGGGGGCAGATGACCCTGACCAATCGCTGGGCCAGGACCCCTTCAACCGAAGAGGAGATCAGAAAGGGATCGACTCCCATATCGGTTAAACGGACCAGAGAACTGGGGGCATCGTTGGTATGGAGGGTCGAAAGTACCAGATGACCGGTCAGGGCGGATTGAACGGCGATTTCCGCGGTTTCAAAATCCCGAATCTCACCGACCATGATCCCATCCGGGTCCTGCCTGAGAATAGAGCGCAGGCCAACGGCAAAGGTCAGCCCGGCCTTGACATTGATCTGGCATTGACGGATCAGATCCAGACGGTATTCCACCGGATCTTCTAAGGTGACGATATGTTTTTCCGGCGAGTTAATGGTATTCAAAATAGCATATAAGGTCGTGGTCTTGCCGCTGCCGGTCGGCCCGGTCACTAAAATAAACCCATAGGGTTTCTGGATCAAGTAGCGGACCTTTTCCATGTCCCGGGGAAGAAAACCCAGGTCTTCCAGACGTATGATAATGCTGGACTGGTCCAGGATACGCATAACCACATTTTCCCCATAAATAGTCGGAAAGGTCGAAACCCGGGAGTCGATCACTTTGTTGTCCACAACGAATTTAAAACGCCCATCCTGTGGATACCGTTTTTCAGCAATATCCATCTTGCTCATGATCTTGATCCGGGAAATCACCGGCGCAATAAACCGGTGCCCCAGCGAAGAAGTCTCCCTGAGGATGCCGTCAATGCGATATCGAATACGCAAGGCCCGTTCTTCAGGTTCTATATGGATATCGCTGCACCGGTCTTTAATCGCTTCTGAAATGATCAAGTTAACCAATTGACTGATCGGCCCTTCATCCACTTCGGCCGTTTCCACAACTGTTTCCCCGATCTCCTCTTCTCCGGCAAAAACCTGCAGATCCTCGGGGGCCGATTCGATCTTGTCCATCAAGGTGGTTTCATAAAGGGTATCCAGGGTGTGGAGGATGTCTTGTTCGGAGGCAATAACCGGCTCAATCTCAAGGCCGGTTTTAAAGGCCAGGTCATCCAGGGCAAAGATATTTAAAGGGTCGGCCATGGCGACCATCAGGACCTGACCCATCCTGGCTAAAGGGACCACGGTATGTCTTCTGGCTATCTTGTCGGGGATAAGTTTGGCCAGCGAGGGGTCAATTTTTTCTTCTTTGAGGTTGACAAAATTGATCTTGAGCTGATGGGCCAGGGTTTTGATCAGGTTTTCTTCAGTAATGAAGCCCATCCGAATTAAAGTCTTACCCAACCGTTCGTTGGTTTTTTTCTGGGCTTCTATGGTCACAGCCAACTGATCCGGTGTAATCATGCCGGCCTGGACCAGGATATCCCCTAATCTCTTTTTTTCTCTCTTCATGGTTGGTTGGTCCAAAAAGGATAGTATTTTAATCAATTACATAATTTGAGATCCTTGTCAATGGTCAATTAATGGTTAAGGGTTTAAGGTGTACGGTATAAGGTTTTTCCTCAAACCTCAAACCTTGGACCTTAGCCCCTGGACCTTTTCATCCACCAGGCCCGGGCCTCGCCTACAAGAAAAAGCGACCCGGTAATTAAAATCAAATCCTCTGGCTCAGCTTCCTTCCTGGCCTGATTGATGGCCAGAGGAATGGATTGGGCAAGATGGCAGGGCAGGTTTTTGACTTTGACAAAAGGCAGCAATGATTCCGGTTCGGAGGACCGGTCGTATTCTGCCCGGGAAAGATAAACGATATCGGCCTTGGGGATTATATAATTAAATGTCTGTTCGATATCCTTATCTTTCATCATACCGATGATCAGCAATAGTCTCTTATAAGAAAACACCCGGGGAAGGTTCCGGGAAAGAGTCTTCATGGCCCCCGGATTATGGGCCCCATCCAGAACGATCCAGGGCCTTTCGGATAACACCTCCAGCCTCCCCGGCCAGGTCACCCTGACAAGTCCCTCACGAACCGCTTCCTCCTGGACGGGAAAACGGGCCTTCAAATAATCGATAACTGTCAGAGCCAAACCGGCGTTTCTGATCTGGTGATCACCGAGCAGACCGACCTTCAATTGCGGATTTCGGAAGGCGGATTGCGGAATGAACCCGTTCGGCGTTCGGCGTTCAACGAGAAACGGTTCGGAGTTCGGAGTAATCAAAACCTGATCCCTCGCCCCTCGTCCCTCGTTCTTCGTCCAACTTGCATCCTGCAACTTGCCTCTTGCATCCTCTCCCACTCCGAACTCCGAAATCCTAACTCCTAACTGTTCCCCCACTCCGCAATCCGCAATCCGAATTCCGCAATAAGAAAACGTCCCGTCCTTAAGTTTTCGCGTCCGGAAATCCCTTCCGGCCAGAAGCATGGGGGCTTGTTTTTCCTGACAGATATCTTTAAGGATTACTTGGACTTTTATTTGGTTCACCCCGGTAACCAAGGGAATATGGGGTTTGATGATCCCGGCCTTTTCCAGGGCTATTTTTTTTAAGGTCCTCCCCAGATACTCCTGATGCTCCAGGGTGATGGTGGTGATGACCGTTATAAGAGGGTGAATGATATTGGTTGCATCCAGTCTCCCTCCGAGCCCGGTTTCCATGATAGCCAGGTCCACCCTTTCCCGATAAAAATAGAGCAGGGCCATGGCCGTGACAAACTCAAAAAAGGTCGGGGGCTCTTCAAGATCGGTCTTCTCTTTTATCTCCTTGATCAGGGCCAGGGTCTGATCTTTTTCGATCAGGCGGCCGTTAATCTGAAAACGTTCCCGGAAATCGATCAAGTGCGGCGAGGTAAACAACCCGACCTTATATCCGGCCTGGCTATAGACGGAAGACAGCATAGCCGCCACGGAACCCTTTCCGTTGGAGCCGGCGATGTGGATCAATCGGAGATTTTCCTGGGGGTTGTTAAAAACCTTTAACAGGTTTTCCGTTTTGGACAAGCCGAACTTGATTCCGAATTTTTGCAGGTTATATAAATAGGACAGGCCTTGATCGTATTCCCGGTCATAGCTCAAGCGTTCAAAAGGTTGGCCGGCCATATCAGGATCCCCCTATTTCCAAACGGGCAAAATCCAGGTGAAGGACCTTTGAGCCGTATCGTTTAAAAAGGACCCGAACCTTTCTCTCCCTCGGGGGTTCCTGAATAACGCCATTACCGAAAAGGGGGTGGAAGACCTTGGTCCCTTTTGAAAATCCGTTATCATCCTCTTTTTGGGTTTCATGAACAACGTCCGAACCCACCCGTGGCGGATGATTCAGACCCGGTCTTCCTTGCCGGGCCAATATCTCTTCGGGGATATCGGCGATGAAGTGGCAGAGATCGTTTTTCTGCCACCCCCCATCCCTTTGGGAGAGAGTGACCGGACAGGTCATAAATAACCTTTCTTTGGCCCGGGTGATGGCCACATAAAGGAGCCTTCTTTCCTCTTCCATTTCATCCGTATCCATTTGGGCGTGGGTGGAAGGAAAACGGCCTTCCGCCAGCCAGATGATGAAAACGATCCTCCACTCCAGGCCCTTGGCGGAGTGGACGGTAGACAGGATCAACCGGTCCTTTTCAAGATCCTCCTGCTCCTCATAGACCTCAAGGCTCAGATCCCCTAACAAGGCCTCCGTTTCGGTATAATTATAGCTGACCCGGATGATTTCTTCGATCTCTTTCTGCCGGCGCTGTGGCTCTTCATACAGGGCCGGCATCAAATTTTTGTAGTAGCCCCAGATCAATTCCAGGGCCTCGGTCGGCGTCTGGAGGGGTTGATCGACCAGGGCTTGGAAGAGGGTTGAAAAATCCGTAAGCTGGGATTTCAGGCGGGGAAATTGGGCAAGGCATTCCAGGCGTGAGGCCCAGTCCGGGCAGACCGCCATCCGCTCGACGATCTCCTGAGCCCTTTTGGGTCCCAATCCATCCAGAAGTTTCAGGATCCTTTCCCAGGCCAGGACGTCCTTGGGATTGTGGGCTGCCTTTAAGTACGACAGGAGATCTTTAATATGGGCCCCTTCCACGAAGCGACGACCCCCGTATTTTTTAAAAGGGATCCCCTGCTTTTGTAGAAACACTTCCAGGTTAAAGGAATGATGGCCGGCCCGGAACAGTACGGCCATTTCCTGCCAGGGGATCCCCTGTCGATGAAATTCCTGAAGTTGCTGGGTGACATACTGGGACTGGGCCTCTTCGTAAGGCACTTCGAGACAACGGGGCGGTTCCCCCTGTTTTAACCGGGTAAAGAGGCACTTGCTGTAGCGCTCTTTGGAATAACTGATGACCTTGTTGGCCAGATTCAGGATCGGCTGGGAACTGCGGAAGTTTTCCTCTAATTTGATAAGACGGGTCCCGGGATATTGGTTTGGAAAGTCCAGGATATTTTTAAAGTGGGCGCCGCGAAACCCGTAAATGGATTGGGAATCATCCCCCACCACCATGACATTTCCCCGGGCCAGATGTCGGACCATTTCGGCTTGGAGCAGATTGGTATCCTGATATTCATCCACTAAAACGTACTGATAATAAGAGGCCAACTTTTGGGCCACCTGGGTTTCCTGTCTGAAAAGTTGCAGGCAATGACTCAGGAGATCGTCATAATCCAATAAGCCGTGCTCTTTTTTGAAGGTTTCATACTCCCGATTCAGGTCCTTGAGCTGGGACAGGGAAGGGCCTGTTTCGAAAACTGAAGAGGAAAGCCCTTCTTCGAAGCCCTGGCCCCGGTTGACGATACGACTCAAAAGCTCCAAAAATTCCTTCTTGTCAGGCCGATCCTTATTCTTATCCCACCCCTTCTGTTTGATGATCTTGCCGACGATCTCTTCGCTGTCTTTCCGATCCAAAACCGTCAAAGGACTCTTGAGGCCGATCGCCGCCCCATGAATCCGCAGAAGTTTATAAGCCAAGGAATGAAAGGTACCGCCGGCCACCTCCTGACAGGACCGTTCCAGCATGATTTCCACCCGTCGGAGCATCTCCTGGGAGGCCTTCCGGGTAAAGGTCAACAAAAGGATCCTCTCCGGTGGGATCCCCTTTTCAACCAGCCAGGCCACCCGGTAGACCAGGGTCCGGGTCTTTCCGCTTCCGGCCCCGGCAATGACCAGGGTCGGCCCGTCCGGGGAAAAGACCGCCTCTTGCTGGGTCTTGGTTAGATTTTTTTGATAATCGATTTTTCCCATCTCATTTCCATTCCATTTCACGGCTTCGTGCCGCTCCATTCCGCATTCCGAATTCCGCAATTTTGTATTTCCTCTTACTAAAAAAAGAAGGGTCTGTAAACCTATAAATAAGATTCCGTCAGGACTTCGTCTTGAAAAAATTTAAATTTGACATCATCCTGTCCGAATCTTATAGTTTAATACGAAAATAACCATAGGATTTACCTCCAGGCTTGTTTGTTCTCCGTCATGCCGGACTTGATCCGGCATCCAGCAGTTTACAGACTTTCTTTCGCCCTGGATTCCGGCTTTCGCCGGAATGACGAGCTAACTCCACGTTTAGCAATACTTTCATGCTTCGTGGTGCCCAACTGGGCATGAGTGCTTAGTTTTCGGTTTAGAGATTCATAAGAGGAAGGAGGGTTATGGCCGGCGATAGCATCATAAAAACAAAATTCCAGCAAGGGTACCGGACCATTTTTTACCAACAATGGCCGCCTCTTATCGGCGGTATTTTATTGGGGCTCTTCAGCATCCTGATCGTTGCCTGGTCCAGACCCTGGGGTATTGTCGGCGGAATTCGTAATTGGGCCGACTGGCTCTTTTATGGTTTGGGTTTTTTTCCGGAACGCCCGGTGAACCCCTTTCTTTTTTCTTCCTCCATTATGGATTTTGGATTTTTATTAGGGGCTTTCGGGGCCGCCCTTTTGGCCAAGGAGTTCGCTTTGCGAAAGACCCCAACCGTTGAAATCATTAAAGGTTTGGCTGGAGGAGTATTTATGGGAATCGGCTCGGCTTTGGCCTTGGGCTGCAATGTCGGCGCCTTTTACTCCCCCTTGATCAACCTTTCTGCCAGTGGTTTTCCCATGCTCGTCGGACTGACCTTCGGTGCATTTCTCGGCTTAAAATATCTCTTGTGGGAATTGGAAAAATTTCCTCCCCCTTCCAACTTTACTCCCATGGGTTCTTTGGGGAAAAAAAAATTTGACTGGAAATCCGTTCAACCCTATTTAGGGGCCTTGGTTTTTATTGGTTTGATCCTATGGGCTTATTGGTTTGCCGGAAAGGCCTATACGGAATTCGGCGGCCTGTTGCTCTTCGGGGCCGCTTTTGGAATCATCCTTCAACGCTGCCGGTTTTGTTATGTCCGGGCCTTTCGAGACCCTTTTATGACCGGTGAAGCCGCCATTGCCATGGCCATAGCCATCAGTATTATCATCGGCGCCATAGGGGTGGCGGTTTTAAAGTGGAACGGCCTTCGTGCGGAAAGCCTCTATGTCATCCCGGCCTTCTGGTGGGGCTCTTTGGCGGGCGGGATTATTTTCGGAATTGGAATGGTCGTGGCCGGGGGGTGTGGAAGCGGGACCTTGTGGCGGGTAGCTGAAGGCCAGCTTAAACTCTGGGCCGCCCTCTTTACCTTTGCCACCACCAACTCTTTGTTGAATGTCTTTCTCCGGACCACCGGATGGCGTCAAAAATTGGGTAAGGCGGTCTTCCTGCCGAATATCTTCGGCTGGGGCGGAAGCATCCTGTTCATTGCTTTTATCCTGCTGCTATGGTATCTTTTAGTCACCTGGAATGAAGAAAGTAATAAATTTACGGTAGGGCTGTAAATAGTGGTGAAAGGTACAGGGTGCAAGGCGCACGGTTAAAGAAGAGAGAGGAATCATCCGCTCATCTTAAATCCCTTTTAAATCCCTTGGGCCTTAAACCTTGGACCTTGGACCGAAAAATAAAGGAGGAAATTATCATGGAAGAAATTAAACCTGATCAAACCTTGGATGCTCGGGGACTGAGCTGCCCCATGCCGGTTTTAAAAACCAAAAAGGCTATAGAAACCCTAAAGTCCGGGCAAATCCTGGAGGTCTTGTCGACCGATCCGGGAACCAAAAACGACATGCCCGGCTGGGCCAATAGAACCGGAAACACCTATCTGGGGGAAAAAGAAGATCAAGGGTTTATTCGTTTTTATGTAAAGAAAAAATAAGGAGAATACCATGGCTGAAAAGTTGGGGATTTTCGTTTCCTCCAATAAGAACCTCAGGCATGTGATCGAGATCACCAAGGCGGCCGAAGCAGCCGGTAAAGAAGTAATCCTCTTTTTTACCCACAAGGGGGTCCTGCTCACTCAGGAACCGGAGTTTAAAGAATTGATCGGGCACGGCAGGAAATCGTTGTGTAATGTGAGTTATGAATCCAAGGGCCTGAAAGGACGGCCGGCCCCTGGGATAGCCGATAAGGATTTTGGGACCCAGGCCCGCCATGGTGAAATGAGCGATGAAGTGGATCGGTATATCGTCATGTAACGGCAGATCCGAGGTTCAAG